>JBNMGQ010000042.1:0-15786 GCA_050872345.1 Eubacterium sp.
GGTCATTAAATATATGAGGTATAGACCAATGTACTAATCAATTAAACTCAAAATTTAATAATAAGTATATAAATATAAAAGCTCTCAGTCGATTGATTGAGAGCTTTTGTTGTGTGATTTATAGTTTTTAATAAAAACAGGGATGCCAAAATTGACATCCCTTATCTTTTTTATTTTAATCTTTTTGAAGAAGTATACGGTCGTTGTCAAAGTCCTTCATTTCTTTTTCACGATAAAGCTTTAACAAATCAGGTACTTCCATTTCTTTTCTTGCATCGCTGTCAAGGTCAATAATGATTTGACCCGAGTCCATCATAATGGTTCTTGTACCGGTAACAAGCGCCTGCGACATATTGTGAGTAATCATCATTGTTGTAATATTGTTTTCCTTAACAATATCGTTTGTAATTTTCATTACCTTGTCAGCAGTTACAGGGTCGAGCGCTGCCGTGTGCTCGTCAAGAAGCAAAAGCTTAGGTGTAACAATAGTGCACATTAAAAGTGTAACTACCTGCCTTTGACCACCTGAGAGAAGACCGATTTTTGTTTTCATTCGATCCTCAAGACCCATATTGAATCTTGCAAGGTGTTCTCTGAAATACTCTCTTTTCTTTTTACCTATTGCCTGAGAGAAAAAGCTTGAGCCTGCACGAGAGTAGGCGAGAGCAAGATTTTCTTCAATCGTCATATTGGGAGCAGTACCTTTCATCGGGTCCTGGAAGACTCTGCCGATAGGTTTTGCTCTTTTGTGCTCGGGCATAAAAGAAATATCTTTGCCGTCAAGAATGATTTTGCCTCTGTCTTGCTCAAATGTGCCACAAATAAGATTGAAAAGAGTTGATTTACCGGCACCGTTTGAACCGACAATCGTTACAAAATCGCCGTCGTTAAGAGTAAGATTAATATTGTTTAAAGCAATGTGTTCGTTAACCGTGTCCTTAGCAAAAGTTTTGGAGACATTTTTAATTTCAAGCATTTTTTCTTGCCTCCTTTTTAGTTTTTGCATTTTGGATTCTGTGCTTAATTTCAGGTACAACAAGAGTAACCGCAACAATTATTGCACATGTAAGCTTCATAAGGTTTTCGCTGTTTTTACCAAAGAGTGATACATCGATAACAAAAGCAACAATTATCTTATATATTACAGAACCTACAACGGCACTTGCCAAACCGAGTGCAACATTTCTTTTGCCGAATATTGCTTCGCCGATAATAACGGCTGCAAGACCGTATATAAGCGTTCCGTTGGCAAAGCTTTGGTCACTTAAACCAAGGTAATGTGAAATAAGTGCGCCCGAAAGAGCAATAAGACCGTTTGCAAGAGCTAAGCCGAAAATAAGCGAAAAATCAACATTGATTGATGATGCTCTTACCATATCCGGATTGTCACCGGTTGCACGAATACATAAACCGAGATGCGTTCTGAAAAATACAATGAGCAGTATCAAAACAACAATGCAAATAACAGCACCTATGATAAGACCTGCTATTTTCTTGTCTGCGCCTGTAATGTCAAATCGTCTGAATAATTTTGTAAATACAGAATTGTCATTAAAGTTCAGGTTGGACGAACCACGAACCATAAGGTTGACCGAATACAGACCACTCATAGTAATAATACCTGCCAAAACAGGGTGGACTTTAAGTTTTGTTTGAAGTAAACCTGAAATAACACCTGCAAGCACACCGGCTAAAAAGGCTAATATAAAACTTAAAAAGCTGAAGCCGTTGCTTGCAACTACTGCAGCAACGGCAGAACCAAAGCCGAATGAACCTTCTGTAGTTAAATCAGGTATGTCAAGTATTCTAAGTGAAATGTAAATACCGAGAGCAAGAAGTCCGTAAAGAAATCCTTCTTCGATAGCAGTAAAATAGACTTGCATAAAGTTTGTGTCCTCAATAATAGTTTGTAATGATTTTTTTATTCGTTAACTACTTGAATTGTGTAGCCGATTGTGTCCTTATCAGGAGTATCAAGACCGAGTGATTTAGCAACACCACCGTTGAATGTGCAGTAGTCGATACCTACTACTTCTGCCGGAATATCGCTTACAGCTTTGCCGTTCATATATTCAAGGCATTTGTCTGCAGTTTTGGCACCGATACCTTTATCGTCGATAGCAAGAGTTGCAAGGCAACCACTGTTAACTGTAGTTGCAGATGAGCAGTAAGTAGGAATTTTAGCTTCTTCGCATACCTGAGCAAGAGCGCTTACACCGTCCTGAACGATAGCATCGTTAGGAACGAAGATTACATCACAGCCGTTTGAAATAAGAGTTTCTGTAGCTGATTTAACATCTGCAGAAGTTTCAACGGTAGTTGAATCGTATTTGATGCCCTTTGAATCGAGATATTTTTGAGCAGAAGTTACTGTATCAACTGCATTGACCTGAGAAGTTGAATAAACAAAGCCCCATTTTTTTACATCAGGAGTGATTTTGTAACCCATTTCAATAATGTCAGATACAGGAATAGCATTTGATGTACCTGTAGCATTTTTGTCAGGCTTAGCCATATCTGTAATTACTTTAGCTTCAACAGGCGCTGAAACTGCACAGAAGAAGCAAGGTGTGTCTGAAGCAAGATTTACAAGAGTTTGTGTACAAGCAGTACCGATTGTAAAGATTGCGTCGTATGTTCCGTCATCCATTGAGCTTACAATTGTTGTAAGAGTTGTAGCGTCACCTTGAGCATCTTTGTAGTCGAATGTTGCATTTTCATAACCGTTTTTCTGCATCTCTTCAACGATACCGTCCTTCATATCAACGAAAGCGCCGTTAGCACCGTTTTGAACTACTATACCGAATTTTGCTGTTTTTGAATTGTCACTTGTTTTGTTGTCTTCGCCTTCGCTTTTTGAGCAACCTGCAAAGCAAGCACCGGCAATTACAATTGCAAATAAAACGCAAGCAATTCTTTTAATTGTTTTTTTCATAAAAATACCTCTCTTTTATTTGTGGTTTTTATTATATTCTTCAAGCTTTTTGAAAGCTTCAATTACCATATCATTTGTAATCTTGTACGGATTGTGGTCAATATCCTTCATAGCGCATACCATAGGTACAAGTTTTTGCAAATCATCTTCACTCATTTCAATATCTGCAAGGCAGGTAGGAAGTGAAATTGATTTGTTAAATTCGTACATAGTCTTAAACATTTCTTCGTTATTATCAACGAGTAAAAGAATAAGTACACCGTATCCTACAACTTCACCATGAAGATGCCTTTCTTCAATATGTGGGTACGAAGTAAGCGCATAAAATACTGCGTGAGCAAGACCTGTATTGTAGTCGATAATGTGCTCTGCTGTCAAAAGTATGGAAGCAATACCGGTTGTAACAATAATGGCGAGCAAAGCCTGTTCAACCTCAAAACTTGCAGTACCCGATTTGAAATCGTCAAGTGCTTTTTTACCGTACTTGAGCAGTGGAGTCAAACACATTTGACTTGCAGTAACGCCGAGTGCGTGGTAGTGAACTAAATCTTCACCCCTTGAACTCATTTCTGATTCAAAATATTTAGCATATGTATCGCCTATACCTGCCCACATAAATTTAGCAGGTGATTTTGCAATAACAGGTGTGTAAATAAAACAATGCCTTGGCGGAGCAGTGAAGAAAAAAGGCTCTTTAAAGCTTCCGTCGTCATTATACATAATCGATACGGCAGTAGTACCTGCACAGTTAGAAGCAATGGTAGGAAATGTAAATATATCCTTTTTTGTTTTAAAAGCAAGCGCTTTTGCAGTGTCAAGCGCTTTGCCGCCACCGATACCGAAAATTATATCTGCTTTTTTTACAAGCTCGTTTTCTTCAAGCTTTTTAACATTTTCGTAAGTAGCGTCACCACCGTACCATAAAAAATCCAATATTTTAAGCTCGGTATTCTTGCAAGCGTCGATTATCAAATCCTTAACCTTGCTGATTGCAGTTTTGCCACCTATACAAATTGCCGTTTTGCCGAACGGTAAACAAATTTCGCTGATTTTTTCATAAACATTATTGCCGATTGAATAGCTTGGCAATGATATAGAATAGTTTTCCAAAATATCTACTTCCTATATATAAAAGATATTTAATTATAACATTATATTAACTCAATGTCAATTATGCCAAAACCTGCTTTGTATTATTATTTTTTATTCGGCTAAAATAATACGGAATGTGTAGGGTGGTGAGTGTATGAAAAGAAAAATCAAAGCATTGTTTATGTGCCTTTTATTCTTCTTTTGTATATTTACTTCGTTTGGATTCACAATTTGCAGTGTCAGAGTTTTAAACGAAAACAGTCAAACGGTAAAAAGCTACTATTCATCGTCGGACATTACTACAGCGTTGAGCCGTGCACTTGCTTTTACAAGTGATAATGCAGATAAAAATAATTTGTACACTGTAAAAATTTCTAAAGGAACATACAATGTTAAATCAACAATTCATCTTTCAAGTTATACTACAATAGATTTGAATTATTCAATTTTAAAAAATGCTAATTTTAAAAGAGGTAATATTTTCAAATCACCGGAGGATAAGGAATATCCTAAGTATTCATCTTTAACTCAGTGCTCAATAATTAACGGAACCCTTGACGGAAATTTTAACCGTAACCGTTCCTGCATTTTGCGCTTGTGCCATTCAAATAATATTAAAATAAAAAAAGTAACTTTTCTTAATAATTACTATTCCCATCACGCCGAGCTTGCAGCTTGTCAAAATGTTACTTTTTCGTCGTGTACTTTTAACTGCCAAGTGTCAAACTTAAACATTAGTTCTTCTGAAGCTATTCAAATAGATATTCTCGACAAGGTTCATTTTTACGGTTTCACCACCTATGATAATACTATGAACGACAATGTTACCGTGGAAAATTGCGTGTTTAAAAATGTTTACAGGGGAGTCGGAACGCATAATTATTTTAAAGATATGTATCAAACAAATATTACAATTAAAAATTGTACTTTTCAAAATATTACCGACTGTGGAATATCTGCCGTAAATTTCAAAAATATAAATTTTACAAACAATAAATTTCTAAATTGTAAATATTCGGCTTTTTATCGTGATAACGGCAAATAACACTTGTCTATTTTTTGCTTTTGTTATATACTTAATAAGTTAGAAGGTGGTTGAATGCCGATTTCGGTTATGTTAAAACCGGCGTCAAGTAATTGTAATCTGGCGTGTGAATATTGCTTTTATCATTCTTTAGCATTAAAAAGAGACGATTTTTCCAAAGGCTTTATGAGTGAAGCTACTGCTAAAAGAGTAATTGACAGTGCTCTTGAATTTGCCGACGGCACTGATGTATATTTCACTTTTCAGGGTGGTGAACCACTTCTTTGCTCTTTGGATTTTTATAAATCATTTGTTTCTTATGCTAAAAAGAACAATCTCAAAGGTTCTAAAATTAATTATTGCCTTCAAACTAACGGTACTCTTATTAATGATGAAAATGCCGAGTTTTTTAAGCAAAACAATTTTCTTGTCGGCGTATCACTTGACGGCGACAGGGAAGTTAATAAGTATCGAATTTACAAAGACGGCAGTGATTCGTTTGATGACATTATGCGTGGTATTGAAATTCTTAAAAAGCATAATGTTTCGTTTAATGTTCTTTCTGTTTTGACTAAAAATACTGCTCTTAATTTCAGGAAAGCATATCGGTTTTTTAAATCAAACGATTTAAGATATATTCAGTTTATACTTGGGCTTAAGCCTTTTGAAGGTGAATATGATAAAGATATGTATATGAACGATGATGATTATGCGTATTTTTTAACTAAATGCTTTAATATTTATTTTAATGATTATATGCGTGGCGATTATGTTTCTGTTCGTACATTTGATAATTACATATCATTGGTAAACGGTGGAAATGCCGAGCAATGCGGTATGAACGGATTTTGTTCCACTCAATTTGTTGTTGAGGGCGACGGCAGTGTTTATCCTTGCGATTTTTATTGTACGGATGAATGGTACCTTGCAAACATTAATGAGTGTTCTTTTAAAGAAATTTATAAGCTTCCTAAATGTGTGGAGTTTTTGAAAAGCTCATTTAAACTTGACGATAAATGTAAAAATTGTAATTATTTTTACATTTGTCGTTCGGGTGGGTGCAAGCGTAATCGTCAAAGCAACGATTATTGCTTGGCTTATAAAGAATTTTTTTCTCAATGTGAATTTAAACTTAAACAGTTAAAAAAGTAGGTGCTTGTTTTATGAAAAAGGCTATATCTTTGTTTTTATGTGCTGTTGTTATTTGCACTTTGTTTTCTGCTTGCAGTGACAGTAAAAATGAAAATAATGACACTGATTCAAAAAATACGGAAAATATTGAACTTAAAATCACAACCGACGCTCATTTTGCTTCGGTGGACGAAAGCGCTAAGCGAGCATATGAAAAGCTTTGCAATGCTGTTCTTAATTACGATAGTGAAGTTAAGTTTAATACCGGCTTGACAGATGATGTAAATCAACTTTTTTATACTTCTTTTCCACAGTATGTTTTGGTTGAAGGTATTGATTTTCTTGATGATAACTCCGGCGTTTCAATTACTTATGCAAACGATAAGGAAACACAAAATGCCAAGCTTACCGAATTTAACAATGCAATTTCTTCAATTATGAATGCCTGCAAATACGGTAAGGTAAGTAAAAATGAGTACCTTTTTAATGTTTATACCTATATTACAAAGAACTTTACTATCGATAATGATATAACAACTGTTTTTGATACTGCCATTCAAAGAAAAGGTATGAACTCAACCTTAAGCGGCTTGTTTGAATATTTGCTTCTTCAGGCTGATATTAACGCATCTCATCTTGTTAATATTGATGCGCAGTCAATTGCAAAGATGATTTCGATGGCAGACTTTAACGGTCAAAAATATTTCTTTGATGTAACGAGTGAAATTGAAAATAATCAGGGCAAAGCATTAAGATATTTTGCAATGAATACCGTAAGAGCGCAAGCTTCTACTCAAGGCTTTATGTTTACCGATAATACTCCTGCCGAAGATATAGAGGACGGTACTTATTCAAAGCTCGGATATTCAACTTCTTATACAGTTGACTCGTCAAAAGTGAAAGTTTCGCTTAAAGGTAATGATACTTTTGAATTTAATTTGGACTAAATTCACTTTCTATACTACAATTTGATATGTTTGATAAAAAAGATACAAGAAATTGTATCTTTTTTGTTGTATTTGCAAAACCGTTGTGCTACAATATGGCTTATGATTAATTAAGGGGGATTAGTATGGCAGAAAATGCTTCACTCAAACAAAAGGTGACGACTCTTGTAGATAATGTCAAATATTATTGGAAAGAGCCGCCGAAAGGCAGATATATGTCTTTCAAAGAAATCGGTTCATACGCTTTCGGTGGTATCGGTGCATATCTTATCGTAAGTATGAGCTACATTTGTATGCTTGCAACAACAAATGTATTTATTACAGGTACAATAGGTATTACTCCTACCGATATGTACATATTATATGTAATAGCAACTCTTGCAAGTATTCCTCTTACCGGTCTTCGTGCTACGATTGTTGATAACACTCGTAACAAAGCAGGTAAGTACAGACCGTATATACTTATGATGGGTATTCCGTCTGCAATTCTTTTCATTGCGATGGTATGGTTCCCGTATGACAAGCTTGCGCTCGTATTTGGTGACAGCGTAGTATTTGCAGGTAAAACAGCAGACTACCTTGCTAAATGTGTAGTTCTTTTGCTTTTCAATGTAATACTTCAGTTTGTATATATGTTCTTCTATGACGCATATGAAAACCTCATCCATGTTCTTTCACCTAATTCACAGGAAAGAGCCGATGTAGCGTCAATTAAGAGTATTGTATATTCACTCGGTCCATCAGTTGTAAACCTTATTATGCCTATCGTTGCTGAAAATGTGTTCCATACAAATCAGACCGATATTCGTGTTTACAGACTCGTGTTCCCAATCTTGGGCGTGCTTGGTTCAGCTCTTCTTGTTATCGTTTATGCTAACACAAGAGAAAAGATTATTCAGGCTAAGACCCATGTTATTCAAATTAAATTTACCGATGCATTTAAGGCTGTAGCTAAGAATAAGTACTTCTGGATTATTTCACTTGCAAGCTGGATAGGCTTCCTTGAAATGGCTTATTCAAATATCCTTGCTTGGCTCTATAACTACGGTGGTGCTTGCTCAGGTAATGTTTACGGTATTATCGTAACACTCAACGGTAACTCTGCTCTTTGGGGTATGATTATGGCACCGTTCTTTATCCGTAAGTACGGTAAAAAGAATGTTCAAATTGTTACTAACCTTCTCAATATCGTATTCATTCTTGCAATGATTCTCTTTACAGGTAAGATTACAGGTGCAACTATTTGGATGGTGCTTCTTTGCCTTTACTGTAACGGTATCGTTGGTGCGTTTGCTCATATTCTTAATCCTGCTATTCAGGCTGATATTCGTGATTATCAGCAGTATAGAACAGGTGAAAGAATCGACGGTATGTTCGCAGCAGTTGCAACTATCGGTTCTGTAATCACTCTTATCACTTCTTCGGTTATTCCTACTCTTCAGGAAAAGCTCGGTATGAATGTTGAAACAGCAAGAAGAGTTGTTAACGATTCAACTCTTATGGCTCGTAAGCTTCCGGGTGCTACAGAAACAATCGGTCAAATGCTTCAGCAGCAGGCTGCTAACGGTCAGGATATTTATAACGCATCTAACGCACTTTATGATGTTAACGGCGTTCTTATTCCACTTCTTCGTGTACTTATTCTTGTAGCTGCAGTAGGTGCTACACTTAATGTAATTCCGTTCTTCTTCTATGACTTTACAGAGAAGAAGCAAAAGGCAGTAGTTCGTGTACTTAAAGTTCGTGCTCTTTTTGAGGACTATGCTAATAATGCTTTGAACGATAAGGAACTTGTTGAGGCTATCGACCTTGTTAATAATGCAAGAGAAATGGCTGTAGCAACTCCTAAGAAAGTATCAAAGAACGACTATAAGGGTCTTAAGGGTAAGGAAAAGAAAGCTGCTAAAAAAGCTTACCGTGAAGCACTTCAGTTTAATGAAGAAATTGAAATTTCACAGTTTGTATGTGACGAACTTGATAAGTTCAATTCTGAAAATGTTATGCGTCAGGTTGCTCTTTATCAAAAGGTTTACGATGACGGACTTGATGGTATCGTAAATATGGATGTCAATGCAGTTAAGGCTGAACTTGCTGCTGCAAAGGCACTTCCTAAGAATAATGAACAGCAGAAAGAAATTCGTAAGATTGAAATCGAACTTGCAAAGAAGAAACTTGCTTCTCATAAGAATTATGTTAAGCACTTCGGTTCGGTTAACGAATTTAAAGAACCTGAAATGTCTGTTCTTGAAGGTTACTTTGCTGTAGAAGATAAATGTGATGATAGGCTTACAGAACTTAATAAGGAACTTCGTGAAGCTAAAAAGGCTAAGGACAGTGGCGAAGTTGCTAAGATTAAGGCTGATATGAAGAAGTATGCCGAAGAGCGTAAGAATGCTCGTAAGGCTTCTAAGGCTGAAATGGATAAGCACGCTATGTTTAACCGTGCAGCTGATGCTTATATCACTTCTCGTAAGCTTCTCGTTCAGCAGGAAAACTTTAAGCACCTTGATGAAATTGCTGCTCAGTATGACGAGGCTAAGGCAAGAGCCGAGGCTGAAGAAAAGGCTAAAGACCTTGAAAATGAGCGTAAGCGTAAGGAACTTGAAGAAGAACTTGCTAAGCGTAAAGCTGCAAGAAGAAAGAAATAATTTAATCTTTAATTTTAAGGAGAGTCGTAAGGCTCTCCTTTTTTTATCATAAAACTAACCCAAAAGAGTTGACAAATTAATTGTTCAATGATAAACTTTTATTATAACATTTAAAATTTTTAATGTATGAAAAGGAGAAATTATGAAAAAATTTTTATCATTGCTGATGTCACTTACAATTCTCTTGTCCCTGACCTCCGGCTTAAACTTCACAGCCTATGCCCAAACATCATCAGACGGCAGATTTGGTTATTATACTAATTACGGTGACGATAGCACCGTGACAATCAACGCATATTACGGTACAGAAACCGACCTCGTAATCCCATCAACTATTGATGGTAAAACAGTTACTCGTATTTTTGTATACGATGATGACGATGAAAGTGAAAACAAATTTAAAATATTAAACACTATAACATTACCTGCAACAATTGAAGATATAAGTTATTACAGTGATTCAGAGAACTACTTTTGGATTTATTGTACTAATTTAAAAGCATTTTATGTTGATGAAAATAATAAAAACTTTTCATCTCAGGACGGTGTTCTTTTCAATAAAGATAAAACAACTTTAATATCATATCCTAAAAATAAGGATGATGTATCCTATACAATACCTGAAACTGTTAAATGTCTTAACTATGATTCGTTTGAAAACTGTAAGAATTTAGCTAATATTACAATACCATCAAATTCATATGAAATTACAAATTATTACAGCCATTCGGATATTTCATCATCCTTTTTTAATGGATGCAGTAATTTAAACTCATTTACAGTTTTGTCTGGTAATAAATATTATTCAACTCAGGACGGCGTTCTTTTCAATAAAAATAAAACAAAATTGCTTGCATATCCTGTAGGTAATAAAAATACTGCTTATTCTGTTCCGAATAGTGTTACGGACATTGGAGAGAATGCATTTTATACTTGTACAAGCTTAACAAGTGTAACAATACCGAATAGCGTAACAAGTATTGGTGATGATGCATTTAGTGGTTGCACAAGCTTAGCAAGTGTAACAATACCAAATAGTGTAACAAGTATTGGTTATTCTGCATTTGAAGATTGCAGAAGCTTAACAAATGTAACAATACCAAACAGCGTAACAAGTATTGGTAATAGTGCATTTAGAGGTTGCACAAGTTTAACAAATATAACAATACCAAACAGTGTAACAAATATTGGTTATGACACATTTTGTAATTGCTCAAGTTTAGCAAATGTAACAATATCAAATAATGTGACAAGTATTGGTGATTGGGCATTTGAAGGTTGCACAAGTTTAACAAGTGTAACAATACCAAACAGTGTAACAAGTATTGGTCGTTCTGCATTTATGTATTGCTCAAGTTTAACAAATATAACAATACCAAACAGCGTTACTAGTATAGGAAGTCATGCATTTTTTGGTACTAATTGTTATAATGATAAATCAAATTGGGATAACGGTGTGTTATATATAACAGATTGCTTAATTGATACAAATAACGATTTTAATTCAGTAGCTGAATACTCAATTAAAGCTGGTACAAGAGTTATTGCTGATAATGCATTTTTACATTGCAATAATTTGACAAGCGTAACAATACCAAATAGCGTAACAAGTATTGGTGATTCTGCATTTATGTATTGCTCAAGTTTAACAAATGTAACAATACAAAACAGTGTAACAAGTATTGGTGATTCTGCATTTATGTATTGCTCAAGTTTAACAAATGTAACAATACAAAACAGTGTAATAAGTATTGGTGATTCTGTATTTATGTATTGCTCAAGTTTAACAAATGTAACAATACAAAACAGTGTAATAAGTATTGGTGATTCTGCATTTATGTATTGCTCAAGCTTAACAAATGTAATAATACCAAAAAGTATAACAAGTATTGGTTGGGGTGCATTTTTATATTGCACAAGTTTAAAGGATATATATTACACCGGTACAAAAGAAGAATGGGATAAAATTTCAATTGGTTATGACAACGAATGTTTAACAAATGCAACCATTCATTATAATTCTGTTGTTGATGATCCAACACCACAGCCACCTACACCGAGTCAGCCGGACCCTACACCGAGTGAACCGGTTACTCCACCTTCAAATACAGAGCCGGAAGTTCCAAGCGTACCTGCTGTAACACAGCCTTCAACCGTTCCACAGCCGGCAACTATTCCGAGCACACCTGCTGTGAGTGAGCCTACAACAGTTCCTGCAACTGCACCGACAACTTCAACAACCGAAGTACCAAAGACTGTATCTAAACCGAAATCAACCAAGATTAAAAAGGCAACAGGCTCAAAGAAAGCAGTTGCAATTACTTGGGCAAAGGTGACAGGCATAAAGGGGTATGAAGTTCAACTTGCAACTGATAAGAAGTTCAATAAAAACAAGAAGATCGTAACAATCAAAAAACAAAAGACAACTAAAACAACTGTCAAAAAACTTAAGGCTAAGAAAAAATATTATGTAAGAATCAGAACTTATAAAACAGTGAACGGCAAAAAAGTTTATTCATCTTGGTCAAAGATAAAGACGGTTAAGACGAAGTAAATTATAGTTTAGCGTAGTAAGTTAAGGCTCCCTTGCAAAGGGAGCTGTCGGTTTACCGACTGAGGGATTGGAAAGGCGAACACAGTTCGCCCCTACGGTGGCTTTTCTAATTTAGATAGCCTGAAATGACAAGACTTTCGTAGGGGGCGACCTGTGGTCGCCTTTATAATGTGGCGTCAGCCGTCAACCTATTTTTCATACAAAATTTGACGCACCACTGTACGACAAATTTTGAAAAGGAGGAGCAACGGAGCGAATGAAGGATGAATTTCAAATCAATTATTAAAGAAATTCGTCACGAGTGATACGGAGTATGTGACGACGCAAACTATAATTTATACCACAAACAAAGGTCACACCAAACGGTGTGACCTTTAACATTATAATTATTAACTTAAGTATAAAACAATGTTTTTGTATTTGGCTTAGAAAATCTGTAAACACTCATTTCAATACCAAGCGCCAGGTAGATACAAAGCGACGATGAACCACCGGCTGAGAAAAGTGGTAATGTGATACCGATACTCGGCAAGATTGAAAGCTCCATACCGATATTAACAAACATTTGCGCAAAAAGCATAACAGATATACCACTGCACATTAAATAACCTACATTATCTCTTGCTTTAAGACCTGTTGTCATAACCCTGATTATAAGCACTGCAAGAATAATTATAACTGCAAGTGCGCCTATATAACCAAGCTCTTCACCTGCGACAGTTAAAATCATATCACTTTCATTAACAGGAACAGAACCACTTTGAGTCATACTGCCGTTTAAGTAGCCTTCACCGAGCCAACCACCACTGCCCAGAGCAATTTTACCGTTTGTTTGCTGGTAAAGTACATCCTTGTATTGCTCAGGGTAGAAAAGAGCAGTAATTCTTTCTCTTTGAACACCGTTGATTATGTTAAGCTTCCAAGCAGCAGTAAAACCGACTACTATAGCACAAATACCTGCAACAAAATAGCCTATGTTAACCTTAGCGAAGAATAACATACCTATAAACATTACAAGGAAAATAAGCGCAGAACCGGCGTCACCTGTAAGAAGAACAAGACCGATAGGAATCATACCGTGGATAACAAGTGGCACGATTGTTTTAAGCCTGTTAATGTGGTCCTTAACCATATCAAGGTGATAGGAAAATGAAATTATAAAGCCGACCTTCAATAATTCGGAAGTTTGAAAATAGAAAACGCCGAGGTCAAGCCAGCTTTTTGCATCAGGTCTGTCAGGGTTAACGGCTGTACCGAACAAAAGCGTTACCACCATAAGAAGTATGCAACCACCTGCAATTACAGGCCATAGCTTTGATATAATTTCATAGTCGATATTGCAAACGATAAGTGCAAAAATAATACCACCCAAAGTGGAAATGAGCATACTTTTTACACCACTTGCAATAACCTGTCCGTCTTTAAGTGTTGAATAGGTGGCACTGTAAACAAGTGCAAGTCCGTAGCAAGAGCCGATTAATGCAGTAATGAGCGTTACAAAGTCAAGCCCACTGAAAAATCCGACTCTTTTTTTCTTCAATTTTTATCTCCTTTCGGTTATCGTATAACCAAAATATATACTTATTATATTAAAATATATTGCGAGTAATAAGTCAAGTGATTTTTGTGAATTTTTTGTATTAAAATTAATAGTTGGAATATTGTATATTATGTGTTATAATATTAACAATTTAAAATTCATCTTATGAGGTAAGTTATGTTGAGTGATATTGAAATTGCACAAAAAGCACAAATGAAGGATATTACCGAGATTGCAGCAACACTCGGTATTGATTCAAAAGGCATTGAGCCTTACGGCCATTATAAGGCAAAAATATCTAACGAAACTCTTGAAAGCTTAAAGGATAAAGAGGACGGCAAGCTTGTTTTGGTTACTGCCGTCAATCCTACTCCTGCCGGTGAAGGTAAGACTACTGTTTCCATCGGTCTTTCTCAGGCTATTAATAAACTCGGTAAAACTGCTGTAGCAGCACTTAGAGAGCCGTCACTCGGTCCTGTTTTCGGTATTAAGGGTGGCGCTGCCGGTGGTGGATATTCTCAGGTAGTTCCTATGGAAGATATTAATCTTCATTTTACCGGTGATATGCACGCAATCACAAGTGCCAATAATCTTATGTGTGCTATTCTTGATAACCATATTCAGCAGGGTAATGTTCTCGGTATCGACCAAAGAAGAGTTCTTGTTAAGCGTTGCCTTGATATGAATGACCGTGCCCTTCGTAATATTGTTTGCTCACTCGGTGGTAAGCTCAACGGTATTCCGAGAGAGGACCATTTTGTAATTACAGTAGCAAGTGAAGTTATGGCTATCCTTTGCCTTGCAAGTGATATTTTCGATTTAAAGCAAAGGCTCGGCAATATTCTTGTAGCATATACTTATGACGGTCAGCCTGTTTATTGTAAGGATATTAAAGCTAACGGCGCTATGACTGTTTTGCTTAAGGACGCTATCAAGCCTAACCTTGTTCAAACTCTTGAAAATACTCCTGCTATTATGCACGGTGGTCCCTTTGCTAATATTGCTCACGGTTGTAATTCTGTCAGAGCAACTAAAACAGCTTTGAAGCTTTCCGATTATTGCATTACCGAAGCCGGTTTCGGTTCCGATCTCGGTGCTGAAAAATTCTTCGATATTAAATGTAGGTTTGCAAATCTTAAGCCTTCTTGCGTTGTGCTTGTTTCAACTGTAAGGTCGATGAAGTATAACGGTGGCGTACCTAAGGACGAACTTACAAAGGAAAATCTTGACGCACTTAAAAAGGGCAGTGTTAACCTTGAGGCTCATATTGATAATCTTCAAAAATTCGGTGTGCCGGTAGTCGTTGCTATAAATCATTTTTATGCCGATACCGACGCTGAAATTGAATATATTGAAAAGATTTGTAAAGCTAAAGGTGCCGATTTTGCAGTTACTAAATGCTTTGCCGAAGGTGGCAACGGAAGTATCGACCTTGCAAATAAAGTAATGTCTGCTTGCGAAAAGGAAAACAATTTCCACTATCTTTATGATACCGATATGCCGATATATGAAAAAATCGAAACTATTGCCAGGGAAATATACGGCGCTGACGGTGTTGAATATACTAAAGATGCTAAAAAGAGTATTGACGAATTTGTAAAACTCGGTTGCGACAATATGCCTGTTTGTATGGCTAAAACGCAGTATAGCCTTTCCGATAATCCGGCATTACTCGGCAGACCTAAGAACTTTAAAATCACCGTGTCGTCTGCAAGCCTTTCTAACGGCGCCGGCTTCCTCGTATGTCAAACAGGTAATGTTATGACTATGCCGGGTCTTTCAAAATCACCGGCTGCATATAAAATCGACATTGACGAAAACGGTAATACAATCGGTCTTTTTTAAGGTGAAAATATGACTGAATATAAAACTAATAGCTATGAACAAACGGTGGCTCTCGGTGAAAAAATTGCCA
>JBNMGQ010000043.1:0-15678 GCA_050872345.1 Eubacterium sp.
CCATATAATAATTGCAAAGTAAAGTAAAAGTTGTTATAAATTATAGTTTATAATCGGTTGACGGCTTACGCCACATTGTATCTTTTCTCTCCTTCAGTCACTATCGTGACAGCTTCCTCGTCAGAGGGAGCCAAGTTCTTGCTTCCCTCTGACGAGGGAAGTGTCAGCTATGCTGACGATAGGAGAGATAGGCGAACACAGTTCGCCCCTACGGTGATTTTTCTAATATGAATAGTCTAAAATGACAAGACTATCGTAGGGGCGACCTGTGTTCGCCTGCCAATCCCTCAGTCGGTAAACCGACAGCTCCCTTTGCAAGGGAGCCTTGACTTACTACGATAAACTATAATTTATTTAATTGCATTTATAAAATACTTTGTTATATCTCTCGGGCGAGTGATTGCCGTGCCTATCACTGCTGCGTGAACGCCGATATTGAGCGCTTCCTTCAGCTGTTCAGGCACCCAAATGCCACCTTCGGCGATAACAGGTGTGTGAAGCTCGGTTACATATCTTTTCATAAGAGTAAAATCAGGAAGCGAAGTACCCTTTGTATACGGAGTATAGCCTGCCATAGTTGTGCCGATAAGGTCAAAGCCGAGTTCTTCAGCCTTTTTGCCCTCTTCAAAGCAACTTGTGTCAGCCATAAAAAGTTGATTTGGGTACTTTTTTCTGACTTCGGTAAAAAACTCTTCAAGTGTAACACCGTTTGGATGAAGCCTGTTTGTAGCGTCAAGGGCGATAATGCTGCAACCTTCTTCTGCAAGAGCGTCAACCTCTTTCATAGTAGGTGTAATATAAACATCACTGTCATCATATTCCTGCTTGATTATGCCGATTAAAGGCAAGTCAACCCTTTGCTTGATAGCTTTAATATCAACAATTGTGTTTGCCCTGATACCGACTGCGCCACCCTCATAAGCTGCATATGCCATTTTTGACATAATATAACTGTCATAAAGTGGTTCGCTTTCAAGTGCTTGGCAGGAAACAATCAGCCCACCTTTAATTTTTTCAAGTATTTCTTCATTAGTCATTTTTGTCACGCTTTCATTGTTATTTATATTGATTATATCACTGTGTCGTGCTAAAATCAATTATAACAGTCAGGAGGTAATTACTATGAATTTAGATAAATTTAAAGGTGTATTTTGTGCACTCAACGCAATTTACGATGAAAACGACAATATCGACACCGAAAAAATGAAAGCGCTTGTAAAAGTTTACAAGTCACTCGGTGTCAAAGGCGTTTACGCTTGTGGCTCAACAGGTGAAGGTTTTCTTCTTTCAACTGACGAGAGAAAGCAGGTTGCAAGAGCAGTAAAGGAAGCTGCAGGCGATGATTTTACTGTTATAGTTCATATCGGCTGTGCTTCGACAAAAGAGAGCATTGAGCTTGCAAGGGACTGTGAAAAAGTCGGCGTTGACGCAATAAGTGCTGTTCCTTGCGTTTATTATCATTTGAGTGAAGAAAGCGTTAAGCTTCATTGGAACAGTATTATTGACTCAACAAATCTTCCTTTCATCATTTACAATATTCCTCAACTTACCGGCTTCAATCTTTCGCCTGAACTTTTGGCAGAAATGGCTGAAAACGAAAAAGTTATCGGCGTTAAAAATTCTGCCGAGCCTGTTTACCTTATGGAAAGGTACGCAAGCGCTGTCAAGAATGATGATTTCATCATATTTAACGGCTCCGACGAGCAGTTTTTGGGTGGCAGACTTATGGGCGCAAACGCAGGTATCGGTGGCACTTACGGTTGTATGCCTGAACTTTTTGTTAAGCTTGACGAACTTATTAAAAGCAATGAAATTGAAAAAGCTAAAGAACTTCAATTTAAAATTAACGAATGTATTTTTGACCTTCTTTCCTGCAAATCACTTTACGGTGCTGCAAAGCAGGTTATGACACTTCGCTTCGGTATTGAATGCGGCAACCCGAGAAGTCCGTTTTTACCTGTAAATGTAAAAGACGCAAAACCTATCGCAGATAAGATTGATAAGTATGTTTCTCAGTTGTAAATTATAGTTTAGCCTCCCTTGTAAAGGGAGGTGAGTGAATTTCACGAAGTGAAAGAGACCGTTACTCCAAATCTCTGATTTGGGAGAAACAGTCCGGTGGACTGTTTCGTAGTAACTTGGGTATGATGTGACGGAGGGATTATCGGGCGAACTGCGTTCGCCTATCTCTCCTATCGTCAGCATAGCTGACACTTCCCTCGTCAGAGGGAAGCAAGGACTTGGCTCCCTCTGACGAGGGAGCTGTCACGAAAGTGACTGAGGGAGAGAAAAATATAATGTGGCGAAGCCGTCAACCTTTTATAAACTATAATTTAAAACATAATCTATATCACTTTCAATACAAATCGACCTATTTTGGATATAAGCCGGTGCTATGGCGCCGGTCAGATTAATGCAAGCGTAGGTCGATTTTTCATTTTCAGCCGTCATTTTCCAAAACGGATATTTAATGATAACCGGTGTATTATTGCCGACGCCGAGTTCCAAAAACAATATATTTTGACCCTTTCTTGTTTCGAGAAAGTTTCGGTATCTTTCGTACGCCTGATACCAACCGTCATCTTGAACGAACTTATCGTCTGCACGAAGATTCATCGTCATAGGTGCGCCACATTTAGGGCAATGTGGTATAAGGCTTTTTGGAATTTTCATATTCCTTTGCTCTTTCACCATTTGTTTTATAGCTTTTTCATTATCGTATGTTTTTTGACAACACGGCTCACTGCACTGAAAAAGTCCATAATCGCCTTGAGTATAAAAAAGTCTTTTCTTGTCAAATCCTGCTTTTTGAAAAGCGTGGTCTACATTTGTGGTGATAACAAAATAATCCTTGCCGTTCACAATCTCGAGAAGTTTTTTATAAGTATCCTTCGGCGCTTCTAAATATCGGTTGATATAGATATACCTGCTCCAATATGCCCAGTATTCTTCAAGCGTTTTATAAGGATAAAAGCCACCGACATATTCTCTCACCTTAATGATAACGCAAAAAATCAAGTTCGTAAAGTACGCACTTTTTTATTACTCGGTCACCTTTAAGTAACTGTTGCAATTGAAACGCTAACGCATTATAATTGAATGTAGGATAACAAATTGATATTACATTCAAGGAGAATGTAATGCTTACTAAGGAAGAATTACCTGCTTGCCCTGTTGCGACAACCGTGTCACCTCTCGGCTTAACTTTAAAGCCGATTATCATCTCAATGGCTGAATGGGGCAATTTTTATAAAGAAGAAATTTCAAAGGAAGATAAAATATGACATATGATAATATAATTTTTGATGTCGGCGATGTACTGCTCGAATACAGGTGGAAATGGATGCTCGTTGATTTCGGACTGAGCGAAGACGAAGCCGAGAGAGTCGGCAGAGAACTTTTCGACGACCCTGACGGTTTATGGAACGAGATGGACCTCGGCATAATGAGTGACGAAGAGATAAAGCAGGCTTATTGCAAAAAGCACCCGAAGGACAAGGAAGCCATATCGTTTTTCCTTGACCACGGCGAATATATGAGCGTTCCTCGACCAGACATTTGGAGAGAAGTCCACAGGCTTAAGGAAAAAGGATACAATATATATCTTCTTTCAAATTATCCCGAAAGTCTTTTCAAAAAGCATACGCAGTATGCCGATTTTATGAAAGACATTGACGGCGCTATGGTGTCGTATATGATTAACAAAATGAAGCCTGATTTTGCGATTTACCAAGCACTTTGTGACAAATATAACCTTGAAAAAGAAAAGTGCCTTTTCTTTGACGACAGGAAGGTTAATGTTGACGCAGCTGTTAAATTCGGTATGCATTCAACGCTTGTAACTTCAAGAGAATTTCTTTTGGGCGAACTTAAAAAGCTTTAATAAAATATAAAAGGAGAACCGTTTTGGTTCTCCTTTTTGTTTGCAATATCGGTTATAATCGGGCGAACAATGTTCGCCTCTACGGTGTTTTTTCCAATTTAAGTAGGGCAAGGACTTGCTCTTGCCGAAAATTTATTATCAGCAACTATTTGATTAGTCCAAATCTATGCTTCCTTCAAAATCATCGTCCGATTTTACGAACTTTTCGTAGTTACTGTTTTGGTAAACCTTAACATAGTCAACCATAAAATCGTCGGCAGGCTTTGAATCGTCAAATGCGCCGATTTTTTGACCGTGAGGTCCCCATTCGTCACCGGCGTCAATTTCAACAGTGAGTCGCAAAAATTCCTTAACCCTTGAAACATCGCCGTCTTTAGTTGCCCAAGTCGGTTTGCCGTCTATATAAAAAACATAATAATCCGGTGTCCACTTGAGCGCAAAGGTGTGGTAGCCGTCGTAAAGATTTTGTGACAAATCGGTTATATAAGGCGAGCTTTTAGCATCGTCACCGTAGCCGTCCCAAAGAAGAGCATGACCCATCTTTGAGGTTTTTGAATTAATGAACGCACTTTCATACACATCTATTTCGGTGCCGTCCATACCTTCGTTACCGACCTTGCGCATATTTGACGATTGAAGCCAAAAAGCAGACCACAAACCTTTTGAATTAGGGAACTTAACCTTACATTCAAAATAGCCGAACGCCTGAGAAAAGAGCATTTCGTCGTCGGTACCCTTGTTGTTATTATTGTCGCCTACTATTTTTCGTGTTTCGATACCACTTGTAAATCTACCCTTTTTAGGACAGTCACCGTCACAGGTGTGGTTATCCTCATACCTTGAGTGAACAATTAAATTAGAATCTTTAACTTCAACCATAGTAGGGCACCAATAGCAAGCTTGCTGTGGCTTTTTTTCATCATTACTTGCCCAGCGAATTGCATGTGGCGAAGTAGTCCAAATCTCCTTATTGCCCTGATATTTTTCGCCGAACTTAATGTTTTGGTTCAAAGCGTCGCCGTCAAAATCATCTTCAAAAACAAGGTACCAACCGTCCTTACCAAGTGTCGGAAGTGACAAATCGTAGCTTTTATCTTCCTTCCAGCTTTCATCCTGCTTATGCTTTGAACATGAGGTTGCCATAAGTGATACTCCCAAAATCAATACAATTGACAATAAAATTGATAATATCTTTTTCATTATATCTCCCATCAAAGTGCGCAAACAACAGCGTCGCTTTCAGCGCCCCAAGAATCTATTGCCGTAATTTCAACATACTTTACGCTGTCAGGCAAATTCTTAGGAAGTCGAAGTTCTGCCGTGTCGGACATATTTTCAAGACCCTTTACAAAATCGCTGAAATAAACAAGTTCGTCAATCGACTTCGTTTCTGCGCTTTCATAATCTTTCGAGTCGCTTGAAACCTTGTTGCCGTCGTTGTCATACTTGATAACATTACCGGTGTAGTCGGTTTCGTCAAAAGACACGCTCTTTTTATTTTCATCCAAGAACTTAAGCTTATATGAATGAACGAAATCGTCGTCACTGCCTGCTTTGAATGAAATCATTTTTTGTGTACTGTCGTCATTGACATCCTTAATGTCGCTCACCTTAACGCTTAAAGTCTTGTCAAGAGTAGGCGCTTTATTGTTATCCTTTCTTGAAGCTGTATACTTTGACGGCTTGTCAAAAGGTGCTTCAATAACCCAAGGCTCTTTAAGGGTTTTACCGGTGTTTGCTTCAAGCCTTTCAAGAGTAACTTTATCCTTTTCAATTGTCATATAAAGGCAAGCAGGCAAATCCTCTGCAATACGATTGCCGTACGCATCGGTAGGAATACTGCCGTTATATTTGCCCTGCTCAAGCTCGATATAGTCAAGGCTTTGAGTAGTAAGCGCAGTATAATCTTTTTGAGAAATTGAGCGTTCGTCAATAAGTGAATAATGCGAATGACCCGAAATGGAAATTGCCTGAGGATAATCCTTTAAAACAGTGTTAATATCATCGTTGCCCCAGTCGTCCGAGCCGTATGCAGTGTCTTTCGGATTAAGGTGAGTTATAACGAAAATCGGCTTTGTCGGGTCGTCTTTGACTGCTTTGTCAAGTTCGGCTCTGACCTCATCCGTATTTGTGCTGCACTTGTCGTAAGTGCCGTTTAAAGAACTCCAACAAATGAAATGGTAGCCGTTAATTACCTTATGGCTGTTCATAGGCTCGCCCGTATATTTTGTAAATCTCTTTTGCATTTTTGCAGGTGACGGAATCTCAAAGCACTCACCAAAATACGGAAGCCAATAGTCGTGATTACCCAAAACAAAAAGCTTGATAGGGTCCTTTTCACCCTTCATTACTTCGTCATAAATTTCTTTATATGTACCCCAAGCGTTGCGAGTACCCACATCGGTAAAGTCGCCGTCAATAATGAGTGCGTCCATACCTTTATCCTTTAACTCGGTTAAAGTTGACTTGAACGATTCATATTGATGAGTATCTTTTTCCTTACTATTAGGAAGTTGCAAGTCACTGATAATTGCAACTCTCAAAGTGTCAGTATCAAGATTATATTCTTCACTCTTAAAACTTTTGTCGCTGTAGCCAAAATGTACTCCGAGCGACACACCGACCACTGCAACGGCAGTAACCACACCCGTTATAATTTTCCCTGCCTTATTCATTACACTTTCCCCTTAAATATAAATTTTATTGTTTATTATCCTATTTCAACCTTAAAGCATATAGGTAAATCAGTATTCACCTTGTGTTTTAAATGAATTTTCATATATTTATTATTTCTTTCAAAATAAAGTGGCTCACCTTCACCGAGAAGAGTAACACGGCTGACGAGCATATCCTCGCTAATCTTTTTAAAGCTTTTGATTCTGACCTCGTCGCCCTTTGTCGGCTTCATTTGGAAGGCGTAAATCGAACCGTCTTTATATGTAAATCTGAAATCCTTTTCCGTAAACGGTTTTTTCTTATTGTCTTGGAAAAAGCCGTCCTTAGCATTAACCTTGCCCTCACCGAAATGAGTGTAAAAGGTTGTGCCGTAAATACCTTCGCCATTAATGTCAAGCCACTTGCCGATTTGCTTTAGCACGCTCGTTTCCTCGTCTGTTATTGTACCGTCGCTTTTCGGACCGACATTGAGAAGCATATTGCCGTTTTTGCTGACAATATCGATAAGGTCGCAAATAATATGCTCACTCGATTTAAATTCGTTATCCTTCGTATAGCCCCAGCTTTTTTTACCGATAGCCGTACATGTTTGCCACGGTATAGGAGAAATACCTGTCAGTGCACCTCTTTCAACATCAAGCGTTGCACAGTTTGGCGCATAGGCTTGCTTTTTATAATTAATTGTAACTTCTTTACCCCATTCGATTGCACGGTTGTAATAGTAGGCTGCAATCTTTTTCAAATACGGTTTAAATCCGTGATTTTGAATCCACCAATCAAAGTAGAGAACCTTCGGCTGATACCTGTCTATCATCTCGCAAACACGAACCATCCAGTCCTCCAAATATTCTTTAGTGGCTGAAATTGAATAAATATCTGCTGTTGTTGCGCTCATTTTTACTGCGCCGAGCTCGTCGCAATAAAAAGCAGGGCCGTAAAAATCGTTGTACTTGTCGCTTTTAATATCGCTTTCAACCGTTCGTCCCATATTCATAAAAAAGAAATGCTCGGCACGGTGATTTGAAGTACAAAATTCAAGTCCGTTTTCATCGCACGCACTTTTTATTTCGCCGAGTACATCACGGCACGGTCCCATATTAACACTGTTCCATTTGTTGAAATCGGTGTTATACATAGCAAAGCCGTCGTGATGTTCGCCGACCGGCATAACATATTTTGCGCCTGCTGATTTAAAAAGCTTCACCCATTCGTTCGCATTAAATTTTTCACCCTTGAACATAGGTATAAAATCCTTGTAGCCGAATTTATCGGGTGTGCCGTATGTTTTGATATGGTGACGATACGACACCTTTGTTTTGTCGTACATTTCACGGCTGTACCATTCATTGTGGTAAGCAGGCACACTGTAAATTCCCCAGTGAATAAAAATGCCGAATTTGGCATCGGAATACCATTTAGGCGTCGGATGATTAGAAAGTGACACCCATGTGTCCTTGTATTTTCCGTTTTCTATTACTTTGTCAATTTGTTTTATGTAATCTGATTTTGTCATGATGTTTTCCTGTAAATTATAGTTTATAATCGGTTGACGGCTGACGCCACATTGTATTTTTTCTCTCCCTCAGTCACTATCGTGACAGCTCCCTCGTCAGAGGGAGCCAAGCTCTTGCTTCCCTCTGACGAGGGAAGTGTCAGCTATGCTGACGATAGGAGAGAAAGGCGAATATCATTCGCCCGTTTATTACCACTAATCACTATTAACTATTCACTATTAGCTAAATTCTATACCCACCTGTCCTACACACTTCAATTTTATCGATATATGTTTCTTTGCGTGATTTGATGATTTTAAGAGTCAGAGTGTCGCAAATAACCGGCTCATCAAAAATTGCAATTTTAGAAAAGCCTATTACCGTGCCTTTATAAACGCATTTTTCACCAGCGTATATTTCAAACTCTTCAACTCTTTGTGACTTTGTCGTGTCCTCGCTGAGCCTTAATCTGTCAACACTCTGCTTTTCAAAACTGATTTTGTATTCTTTTGCGTTTTCAAGTTTTGTGAAAGCAGAATTTATAACACACTCGTCCTCTTTTTTAAGCCAAGCGCCGATTTCATTAAGCCGTTTAATATCCTTTTTACCGAATCTGCCTTTTCTGTTTGGTGGAATATTAAGTATCAAAAGGCAATTTGAACCGACGCTGCCGTAGTAAATCTCCATAAGGTGATGAAGAGATTTAAGCGTAAAATACTGAAGTGGATGATAAAACCAACCTGTCCTTATCGACACATCCACCTCTGCAGGATACCACATAAACTCATCGTAATTTTCAAGAAAATCACGAGAGCCAATGTCTTCAATCATTACATCCTGACAGCGCTTTTGGAACTTTTTAAAATCACTGTCCTGTTGGCAGTTGGCAGCAATGTTTTGAAGTTCGTATTGAAATTTAGGTACAACATTCCACTCGCTTTTTCTTGCCTTGCCACTTTCGTTACCGACCCAGCGAATATCGGGCGCACAACCTGACATAACAATATTCGGCTGAAGCTTAACGGCTGTTTCCCAAATTCGTTTGAAGTCGTACTTTTGCTTTGGCATACCGTCGGCAGTTGCACCACAGGCACCGTCAAGCCAGAGCATAAATATTTCGCCGTAATTTGTTAAAAGTTCACTCAGCTGAGCAATATAATAATCATTATAGGCAGGCGTGCCGTAAAGCTTGCTGTTCCTGTCCCAAGGGGAAAGGTAAACGCCGAATTTCAAGCCGTACTTTTTGCACGACTCGCTGACTTCCCTTACAACATCGCCCTTACCGTTTTTGTAAGGACTGTTTTTCACCGAATAATCGGTAGTTTCGGTTTGCCAAAGGCAGAAGCCGTCGTGGTGCTTGCAGGTTAAAACAACGCCCTTCATACCTGCCGATTTTATTGCCTTGCACCACTCGTCCGTGTTTTGCTCCTTTGGATTAAAAACACTCGGACTGTCCTTACCTTTGCCCCACTCGTGACCCGTAAAAGTGTTCGGTCCGTAGTGGATAAAAGCATAAAACGGCATTTGCTGAATTTTAAGCTGACGCTCGTTTGGAACTATTGAGGTATAAAGGTCGAGCCTTTCATCTTCTGTCATATTACTTATTTTTCCTGTCTTCCTTTTTCTTTGCCTTTTCAGCCTTAAGCTGTTGCTTCACAGCCTGCTACTTTTCCTTAAGCTCTTTAGCCTTTTGCTCTTCAAGGCGAGTATTTTCTTCATCCCTTGCCTTTGCTTCGTCATACATTGCCTTAATATCTTCGTAATGCTTATAATTAACAGCCTGTGCTATAAGCTTTTTAGCGTCGATATACGGCTTTGCAAGACGGTTATATTTTGAGTTTTCATCTGTTGCCTTTTTAATCAAAGCTTCAATTTCTTTTTTCTCTGCGTTAAGCTGTGCTTTCTTAGCTTTGACAGAATCAAGCTTAGCTTTATCCTTAGCCTTTTTAGCGTCTGCCTTTTCAAGCTCAAGCTTGGTTAAAGCGTCAAGGTTAGCGTCTTCTCTTGCAAAAAGAGTTTCAAAAACAGAAGTGTCAAACTCAACAATTTCACCGTTAAGCTTTGCAATAGCTTTCTTGCTGTATTTTCTGTTTCTTGCAGTTTCAATTTGAGCAGAGCGTTCCTCCCTGTGCTCCTTTGTGTCCTTAGGCATAGCCTTTGCCTTTGCCATAGCTTCGTCAAGTTCGGCGTCACTGACACTGCTCAAACCGTCAAGACCGAGAGCATAAATTTTCTTAGCTTCTTCAAGTCTTTGCTTCCATTCGTCACGGTCAAACTTTTCAACTTCTTCGTTGACCATTTTTGAAATTTCAATATTTTCGTTATATGCAATAGCTTCCTTAAGTGCTTTTTTCGCTTCTTTCTTTTCTGCCTTGCTTTTAGCAGATTTTTTAGCCTTTTTGTATTCGTCAATATTTTTAGGCACTGCATTTTTCATACTCTGTGCTTCTTCGATAATATCAATTGCGTCAACAATATCCTTATCGTTTAAAACACCGTTGCCGTAGTCCTCAAACATAGCACGAAGCTTGAGCACTTTAACGATTGAACGCTGACGAAGTTCTGTCATATCATAGAAGAAATACGGAATAAAGTTAAGAGTTGCACCGATTACGGAAAGAACTACGATAACGACAAATGCTTTTTTGAAAATATCATTTATGTAAAGAACATTATAAGGAGAGTTCATAACTTCCTGCACAGTCTTACCTGTGATTTGTGAAATTTTGCCTGCGTTTTGAGCAAGCACGGTTTCGTTAATACCAACCTTTTCGTAAACGGCAGGAACGATACCACTTGTCAAAAGAGTGATAATCGTACCGATAAGACCGACTGTTGAAAACATACCGTCGATTCTTTCGCCTGTTAGATACTGCTGATAGTCACGAATATCGGCATTAACGGCAGGAGTTAAAATGATACCGAACAAGAGTTCATAAGGTAGTTGCCGAAAAGGATAATTGCAATGTAAACAATCATCTTCGGTGGCTCTGCCTGAACTACAGGATACAACGCTACAAGAATAAGCGCATTGAGTGCATTTGTAAAAATAAGCACAAGTTTTTTGCCCCATTTTTTGATACAGAAAGGAGCAGCAAGCATACCCCATAAATTAGCGTTTGCAACAATCATGGTTATAATTGTATAAAATCCGGCACCGATACCGTCGTCGCCCGAATTGTGGTACTGGTAGCACCACTGGAGCATATTGCCGTATGTAGTTTCAAGAAAGCCTACCCAACCGGCAAGTGAAATTACCCAGAAAAGCTTATTTTTAGCAACTGCACGAAGTGCGTCAAGGAATTTAATCTGCACAACATGGCTTCGTGCCTGAACGATTTTTTCCTGTGTGTTTGCAAAAATGTATACAGAACAGATAACACCTATAATTGCAAAAGGTGGATAAAGTATTCTGTACAGTTTCATATCATAAAGGTCGTTATTAGTTGCAGCCTGCGCTACGAGTGGCAAAATCGCAGTAGCAATTGACGGCGCTATAGAATAAACGACTGATTTAATTGTGAGTACATCTGCTCTTTCCTGCGTGTCAGGTGAAAGCACCATAATAAGATTTTCATATGAATCATAGAAAAACATATAGAAAAACTGGAAACCGATATTAAACAAAAGCACGATAAACGCTTTAATGTTTTGGTCTGCAATTTTTTCATACGGTACCATTACCATACCGACAACAAGCAAGCAGGTAGGAAGCGCCATATAAAGCAAATACGGTCGATACTTACCCTTTTTACTTCGTGCGTTATCGATAATATTTGCCCTTATTGCCGTTGCAGGAAACGAAACGGCAATAGAAATTGCATAAATAATATACACCTTTGTAGGTGAAATACCGATAGCGTTACCGATAATAACATTTGTCGTGCTGAGTGATAACTGCTGAACGCAGTAAATGAGGAAATAAATACCTATTCCACCGAAAGAATAAGCAAATATTTCTTTAAACGGCATATACCTGCCCGGCATAGGCCTTTTCCAATATACTTTTGCGTCAGAAAGTGTTTGTTTCACCTTTCCGATGTCCATAATTTTACCTTCTTTTTTATTTTTTATTATATCTCTCCTATCGTCAGCATAGCTGACACTTCCCTCGTCAGAGGGAAGCAAGAACTTGGCTCCCGTAGGAGCTGTCACGGCAGTGACTGAGGGAGAGAAACATATATCACTTACTAATCAAAACAACCTTACCTTTTCTGCCGGCGAGTGTAAGTTCGTTTGAAATATCAACGCTTCTTTTTATATTTGAGCCAAACTTAATATTCTTTGCCTTTCTAATATCAAAGCCTAAAAGGTCGCTGTTAATATCAAGGTTGAACTTTTCCTTTTTATTTGAAAAGTTATAAATACAAAGAAGTGCGCTGTCCTCTTTTAAATAAACGGTTGTAAGCACATTTTCATTATCCGTTTTAATCGGATTTTTGCTGTGCCAATAGCCGAGCATCTGACTTTCTTCAATCTTAAAGTCGTCCCAAACCTTATACATTTGAGTTGCATTTTTAACGCCCCAACCGTAACGGTTATTCATACCGTAAATAATGCCCTCGTAAAGGTCACCACCGTCTTGAAGCATTTGACCCGTTATGCCGTAAGGTATACCGGATACTTCACCGAGCATATATTCCGGCGAATACTTTTTATAAAAGAAGCCTTCGCCGAGCCAAATACTGTCAAGATAAGGCAAAAGCTCGCAGTATAAATTTAAACAGCTTACATCGCCTGCTCTCGGCTCTTCATGGTTCCACATATGCATATCGATAAGACCGTCGACCTTATCAAGCAACTTCTTAGCACGCTCAATTGTAGTTGCGTCAAGGCTTGTGTCGTCTATATATATTCCCTTAATACCTATGTTTTGAATAAGCCAATTAAGACCTTCGACATAATAATTGTCAAGCCTTGTATCAGGACGAACTATAAAGCTTATATCGTGCTCACCCTTATACTTGCCCTTATTATATTTTACAAACCAGCCCGGTATAATATCCTCGCCGAAATTGTCAACAAGCCACTGAGGTTTTTCCTTTTGCCACGAATGACTCACGCCCTTTTTTCTAAGCACAATTTCATCGTCAAGCGCTTTATAAACAAAAGTTTCTGCCATATGGTTGCTGTGCTCTCGTTCGGTATAGTAAAGCTTGATTCCTATACCCTTTGAATCGGCGTACTGCACTGCTTTTTTAAGCCTGTCGGTTTCGTAATACGGATAGTTGATATACGGCATAATCATATTGCCCTGATGGAAAATCACATAATTAAGTCCGTTTTTGTAAGCCTCGTCAATATCCTTATATTCATCCTTAAGGCTGTTGTTGTGAAGATAGCGAACACCGAAAGCCTTTTTGTAATCAATCGGTTTAAACGGAGTGATATGAAATTCAAAATCAAAATGTTTTGCTTCACCCGATTTAAACTCAAAAGTGCCCGTGTTTGCGCTGAGCTTTACAAAATCGTCAAGCACCTCAACCTTAATGTCACCCTTTGAGTTATTATCCCAAGTAGTTGTCGGAGTATTAAGTGGCAGGTTTTTATAAAAGATATTTATAAGAGGTCGCCTATAATCCTCTGCCTTAAACTTAGCACGAATACCACAGTTGACCGTGCCGATAAAAATGCAGTCCTGCTGCTTATCGTTATCCCACTTAAAGCTTAAATTTTCTGCATTACTTGCCCTGTGACCTAAGCCGTGCATAAGGTTTGAGCAGTCCTTATTTATAAACAAATTAAGGCTGACATTTGAAGTTGAAAAATCTGCTTTCGGAGTAATCTCAAGTGAATATTTAATTTGTCCGTCGTATCTGAATACAGCCGTCAAGTCGGTTTTATATTCATCCGTTTCACCGTGTGCCACGGCTTCGACTCTGTTGTTAAACGATTTCAACTCGGATTTGTCGCAAGTCACAATATCGTCGCCGATTTTAAATTCACATTCTTTATAAAACAGCTTCTTTTGAACTTTTTCATCAATCTGAATTGCTTCGTCAAAGAACGAATAAACCTGACTTACAAGAAGTGACTTTGAAAGTTCAATCTTTCTGCCTAAAATATGTACGCTTTCGCCCTCAAGCTTCGGCGATACGAAAGGCTTAACAAGTGCGTCATCCTGCGCCAAAGTTGAATTGAGCCATTTAATTCTTGAAAGTCGCCACAAATCATTATAGCCGTGATTGTAAACCCTCATATCGTTGAGTTTAACATTTGCAAAAAGCGTATAGCTACTGCTTTCGCATATAATTTCAAACTCAACTTCTTCTTTTTCTACACCCTTTTCTTTTGCTTCAACAGTAAAAAACAACGGTCTTATACTGTTTTTCTTAAGTTTGACATCTTGCTTATATGAGTTACCGTATTTGTCAACGCAGTCAACATTAATGCAACTGATTTTCAACTTATCGGTTTTATATTTTATATCCTTAATAATATCGTCAGCTTCGCTCAAAACTGCAATTTGCAAAACATAAACTTCGTTTTGCGACATAGTAAAATTAAATTTATCTTTAATCAGTCTTTCGCTTGTAAGCTGAGTCAAATCGTCAAAATGAATTATTTTATCTTTTCTGTCAAATAAGTAAAATTTCATAAAGTGCCCCCAATCTACTATATTATACAATAATACCACTTGTTTTAAAATTCAAAATGCAGTATAATAAATACAAATTTCGGAAACGGTGTATTTTTTATGTATCATAATCAATCATTTTTTATAAACAATCAAAATTCAAAAAACATATTTATGCCGACAGTCATCAGCGCTTTTAAAATTCTCGTTGACAGCACCTATTTTCACCTAAGCGACGAAGAAGAGTTTAAAATGCACCCAAAGGGTACGATTGCTTTTATTCGTATCACGGCAGGAAATTGCAAAATTTACACAAAGCACGGTGATTTTGAACTTAAGGAAAACGACTTTATATTTTTAAAATTTCACGATATTATAAAATACAAAGCGACCTCGCAAATACTCGGCTATCGCTGGGTAAACTTCACCTTTTCGGGCAATTGCGATTTTAAACTCGGCGAGATAAGCTCATCAAATGTCAATGAGGAAGAAGAAAAAATATTTTCAAAAATGCTTGCAGTCGGTCAAACGGGTGAAAACGAAGATTATATAAGCTACTTTTTCCTGTCATACTACTACAACATTTGCAAAAAAGAAAAAATCGAAAGTATTATAACTCTCGACTCTGCACATAACAGGCAGATTGACGACATCTGCTCGTTTATAACTCAAAAAATTTTTACTAAAATAACCGTTGACACGGTGTCGGCTTTTTTCAACATTTCGTCAAGAAGGCTTCACCAGATTTTTTCAAAAGAACTCGGCATTTCGCCGAAGCAATACATATTGAAAAAGAAAATGGAGGAAGGGTACAGGCTCCTTGTTCAAACCTCTATGCCGATAAACAAAATTTCCGAGCTTCTCTGCTTCAGCTCACCGTACCACTTTACAAACGAATTTAAGTCAACATTCGGTCAAACACCAACTCAGGTCAGGAATATGGAAATACAGTCCGATAAAGTGGCTAAACCGTGCCGGATTATAAAACACAATTAGACTATTCGTAGGGCAGGGGCTTGCTCCTGCCGAAAGCTTTTATTATCAGCTAC
>JBNMGQ010000044.1:0-15655 GCA_050872345.1 Eubacterium sp.
ATTCGTTTAACAGCCTTGTCCATATCCTTAAATGAATATGGAGAAGAAAACCTACTGCTGTCGGACAAAAATTCCGTTGCAGTAAGCTCATTGTCAACACCCCTTGAAACAAGCAGGAAAGCAATAAAGGCATCAATATTAAGTTGTTCGCTGAGGTGTGACGCTTTTTCCTTGTCAGCCTCGTTAATTACCCATTTTTTGTACGACATTACGAATTTTTATCCACTACATGAAATTTCTTTAAATTGCCTGCTTTTTCGGCACGCTTTGCAAGTTCAGCGTCAACATCGTCAGGAGTGATACCCTCATTTGCCATCATAACAAGCGTATGATAAATAAGGTCACATATTTCGCCGACGGTCTCATCCTTAACACCGTTTTTTGCAGCTATAACCATTTCTGTTGATTCTTCGCCTACTTTTTTAAGAATCTTATCAAGACCCTTTTCAAAAAGGTAGCAAGTATAAGAGCCTTCCTCCTGTGCTTCTTTTCTTGCTAAAATTGTTTCATAATAGTTTCTGATATAATCCATTATTCTTCTCCGTTATTTTCAAGTTTAATTTCGTTAAAAAAGCAAGAGTGATTACCTGTATGGCAGGCAGCACCCGTTTGAATTACTTTAATCAAAAGAGTGTCATCATCACAATCACCGTAAATTGACACGATTTTTTGAAGATGACCCGAAGTTGCGCCCTTGTTCCAAAGTTCCTGCCTTGACCTTGACCAAAACCAAGTATAGCCTGTTTCAAGTGTCTTTTTCATAGACTCACGATTCATATATGCAAGCATAAGAACTTCACCGGTTGACTCCTCCTGAATAATTGCAGGAAGCAAATCAGCTTTTTTAAAATACTTTTCTATATCAATCATTTGCAAACCTCCACAGCTTCCTTCAAGTCAAGCGTACCCTGATAAATACTCTTGCCACAAATAGCACCGTAAAGCTTTTTATCACGAAGAGTTACAATATCGTTAATCTCGGTCACGCCACCGGAAGCAGTAATGTCACAAGATACGGCTTCATTAATTTCCACAAGCTGTTTTACATTAGGACCTGTAAGAGTACCGTCCCTGCCAATGTCCGTAAAAATAATATTCTTAACTCCTATGTCTTCCATTTTCTTTGCAAGGTCGGTAAAGTAAACATCACTTTTTTCAACCCAGCCCTCTGTAGCTACATAGCCCGACTTTGCATCGATACCGACAGCGATTTTGTCGCCAAATTCAGCAACTGCTTCTTTTACAAGCTCAGGATTTTTAAGAGCAACAGAGCCTAAAATAATCCTTGAAATACCGTTATTAATATAGAAATCTATATCATTCATAGTCCTTATGCCACCACCAAGTTCAACTTTAAGTTTAGTTTCCTTGGCTACGGTAATAAAGGTTTCGGCATTAACAGGCTCTTTTTTCAGTGAACCGTCAAGGTCAACCATATGTACCCATTCGCATCCTGCTTTAACAAAGCCGAATGCAGTTTCAACGGCATCACCTGCCACCTGCTTTGCAGTGGAAAAGTCACCTTTAAAAAGCCTTACGGGTTTTGAGTCGATAATATCAATTGCCGGTAAAATAATCATTATAACACTCCTTTAGTTGAAAGAACCGAACCGTCCTCATTCTTTTTAACAGCGACCTTTAAGGCGTGTGCAAGTGCTTTAAAAAGTGCTTCAATTTCGTGATGAGCGTTAGTACCGTAAGGCACTTCAAGGTGAAGAGTAATACCTGCATTCATTGCAAATGCTCTGAAAAATTCCTCTGCCATACAGTTTTCAAAATCGCCACAGCGCTCCTGCAAAAATTCAGCTTTAAATACAAGGTAAGGTCTGTTTGAAATATCAAGCACGCAATTTGCAAGTGCTTCGTCCATTGGAATCGAGAAAAAGCCGTAACGCTCAATACCACTCATATCACCGAGTGCCTTTTTAAATGCCTGACCGAGTGCTATACCTGTATCCTCAACAGTGTGATGAGTGTCAACTTCCAAATCGCCGTGAACTTCAACATTAAGTCCGAAGCCACCGTGAACACCGAAAGCAGTAAGCATATGGTCAAAAAAGCCGATACCTGTTGACACATTCACTTTTCCACCGTCAAGGCAAAGGTGAATTTTAATTTGAGTTTCTTTAGTATTTCTTTCAATTGAAGCAGTTCTCATATTTTACCTCTGATTATTCAAATCTTACTTTAATGGAATTTGCGTGAGCAGTTAAGCCCTCTGTATCTGCAAGCTTAACGATATCGTCTTTAGCCTTCTTAAGTTCATCCTCTGTATAATAAATAAACGAGCTTTTCTTGACAAAGCTGTCAACGGAAAGTGGTGAGAAAAATCTTGCAGTACCACTTGTAGGAAGTACATGGTTAGGACCTGCGTAGTAGTCGCCGAGTGGCTCAGGAGAGAAATTACCGAGAAATACAGAACCTGCATTATCAAGCCTGCCGATATATTTAAGTGGCTCTTCGACGCACATTTCAAGGTGTTCAGGTGCAAGTTCATTTGCAAATTCAATAGCCTGGTCGAGATTTTCGCAAACTATAATTTCGCCATAATCGTTAAGTGACTGTTCAATAATTTCCTGACGCTCAAGATATTTAATCTGTCTGTCAATTTCCCTTGCAGTAGCTTTTGCAATATCGCTTGAAGTAGTAAGCAAAATAGCAGATGCTCTTACATCGTGTTCTGCCTGACTCATAAGGTCGGCTGCAAGGTAAGCAGGCTTAGCAGTCTTATCTGCAACGATAAGAATTTCGCTCGGACCTGCAATCATATCAATATCAACAACGCCGTAAAGAAGCTTTTTTGCAGTAGCAACAAAAATGTTACCCGGACCTACAATCTTATCAACCTTAGGTATTTTTTCAGTACCGAAAGCGAGCGCAGCAACTGCCTGAGCGCCACCTACCAAAAATACCTTGTCAACACCTGCAATTGCAGCAGCAGCCATAATGTCAGGGTTAGGGTTACCGTCCTTACCCGGTGGTGTTACCATAATAATCTCTTTAACGCCTGCAATCTTAGCAGGAATGGCATTCATCAAAACGGATGAAGGGTAAGCTGCAGTGCCACCCGGTACATAAATACCTACTCTGTGGAGTCCACGAATACGCTGACCCATAATGACACCGTTTTCCTTAGCAGTCATCCAAGACTGCTGTGCCTGACGCTTATGAAAGTCGTAAATATTGGCACTTGCTTTAACGAGTGCCTGCTTAAATTCCGGCTCAACCTCGTCAAGATAAGCGTTAAGCTCGTCCTTTTCAATAACAGTCTTTTTAGGAAGCATACCGTCAAAACGAACAGTAAATTCTCTTACTGCGTCGTCGCCCTGCTCCTTAACAGAATTGATAATTGTAGTTACGGCTTCAACGATTTTTGCATCGGTTTCACCCGAACGCTTTTTCAAATTTTCGATAAGCTCATATTCGCTTTTACCGTTTGCCTTAGTAATATTCATCTTAATCAACCTCTTTATATCAAACTTTAGATGCAAGCTCTAAATCATTTAAAAAGTCCTCAATCTCTTTTTTACGAAGCTTCATTGAAGCCATATTGACAATTACTCTTGCAGAAATAGGCATAATGGTGTCAACTACCTCAAGTCCGTTTTCTTTAAGAGTTGAGCCTGTTTCAACTATATCGACAATACCGTCGGCAAGACCCAATAGTGGTGCAAGCTCAACGCTGCCTTCAATCTTGATAATATCGACATCCATACCCTTTGACTGAAAATATGCCTTTGCAACCTTAGGATATTTACTTGCAACAACTTTTCTTCTGTAGCCTGAGAAGAAATCAGTACCCTTAGGGCACGCAAGCGCAAAACGGCATTTACCGATATTAAGGTCAATAACCTCATAAAAAGAATTGCCGTGCTCAATAATAGTGTCCTTACCTACTACACCAATATCGCATACACCGTGTTCAACATAGGTGATAACATCGGGTGCTTTTGAAAGGACTGCTTCGTAATCGCCGACAGGCAAAATAAGCCTTCTGCCCTTATTTTCAAGTTCTGTGGTATCAAGACCCATTTTTTTGAAAAGAGCAACAGATGATTTTTCAAGCCTGCCTTTAGTCAGCGCAATACGAATAGGACGGTCAACATTAATCTCTTCCCTCATAACATCGCAAAGTGCATTAACATTGACACCGAAGCCTACAGCCGGAGCGTCAAGACCAAATTCACCGATAAGATTATCGTACCTGCCACCGGAAACAATTGTAAGTCCACTGCCCTCTGCATAGCCACGGAAGATGACGCCTGTATAATAATTACTTCTGTTAACAAGACCGAGGTCGATAGTGATATTATCGCCGAGACCAAGGTCACAAAGCTTTTCAAAAACAGTCTTTAAATAATCAAGTGCTTCATTACTTTGAGCGTCGCTGTAAAGCTTTTTAGCTTCATCAATAACGCTTACATCACCGAAAAGGCGTGGAAGCTTTTTAATCACATCGGCTTCTCTGCTTGAACCGATTGCATCAAGCATATCACCGAGTGCAGCATAATTCTTACCTTCAATAAGCTTACAAATATCTGCCTTTTGAGTATCGGTAATATCCATTTTATTAAGGATTGATTTGAAGAATCCAGCGTGGCAAAGTTCAAGTTTAAAGGAAGCAACATTATTTCTCTTAAGTGCTTCATATGCCATTGAGATAACTTCAATATCGGCGTCCATACTGCCATCACCGATAAACTCAATACCACTTTGCTCTGTTTCGTCGGTTCTGCCTGCAAGTGTTTTGTTCCTTACATAAACATTTTGGTTATAATAAAGGCGAACCGGAAAATCTTCCTTGGAAAGTCTTGTAGCAACAAGACGGGCAATTGGTGCAGTATTATCAGGGCGAAGAACGGTAGTTCTGCCGAGTGAGTCCGAAAGCTTGTACATTTCGTCGGCTTCAATACCCAAGTCATTATCGGAAAATACATCGTAAAACTCAACCGTAGGAGTCATAACTTTTCTGTAGCTATGCTCCTTAAAAAGTTGCGATAAAGTTGCTTCAACCTTGCGTCTGTCATCACATTCTTCAAAAAGTAAATCTCTTGTTCCCTGTGGAATAAGCTTTGAATATCTTTTCATAAACAGTAAATCTCCTGTCACTTTAGCGTAGTAGAGTGGTAATATGCTAACATACTACAACATCAATGTCAAGATTATTTGAACATTTTTTGTATTTTTATTATAAATTAAGCGTTAAAAAAGTGAAATTTGGTTAGATTCAGGCATATCACCGAGCGCACCTGCATTCTTAAGTGCTTCGCAAACGCTCTTGCCGACGCCTGCTCTTGCCATTAAATCATCGTAAGAAAGGAAGTCGCCGCCACCGTCATTACGGGCATTGGCAAGCGCAATGGCAGCGTTTTCGCCGATACCGTCAACAGCACCGAACGGAAGCCTGATTTTACCGTCCTCTATTTGATAAATTCTTGCGTCGGACTTATATATATCAACAGGTAAAAATTCGATACCCCTTGCAAGCATTTCAATAACAATCTGCAAAACGATATATGTACTTTCGTCCTTGGCAGTTTTATCGTTACCCTTAAGCTTAATTTCTTCCATCTTTTTCTTAACAGCTTCTTTACCCTGCACGGCAGCAACGGCATCAATAGCGCCACCACGAACGGTGAAATAAGCCGAATAGAAATTAATAGGCTTATGAATTTTATACCAAGCAAGACGAAGCGCTGCAATTACATAAGCAGCAGCATGAGCCTTAGGGAACATATATTTAATTTTATAGCAGGAATCGATATACCACTGCTCAACGCCGACTGTTTTCATAGCTTCCTCGTACGGTGGAAGCTCCTTAGGTGCTTTACCCTTACGGGTATATTCCATAATTTTAAAGCAGTCTTTTTTCTTAAGTGGTGATTCCTTGCCTGTTGTTTTTTCATAATTTTCTGCTTTATGAAGCAGATAGGTCATAATATCGTCACGACAACCGATAACCTCGGAAATTGTACAAGTACCGTTTTGAATAAGCTCCTGCGCATTACCGAGCCATACATCCGTACCGTGAGAAAGACCTGAAATTTGGAGCAAGTCGGCAAAAGTTTTAGGCTTAGCTTCAAGGAGCATACCGATAACAAAAGGCGTACCCATTTCAGGAATAGCAAGAGTACCTGTTTGGCAGTCAATATCCTCGGGCGAAACACCGATAGGTTCGGTAGAAGTGATAAGCTGATACAAAAGTGGATCGGACAAATCGACATCCATTACCGGAATACCGGTTGAATCTTCAAGATATTTATAAAGAGTAGGATTATCGTGTCCAAGCTCATCAAGCTTAAGAAGTGTATCGTGAAGTGAATTTTTAAAGTCGAAGTGAGTAGTGTATGTACCCTTAGATTCGTCGTTTGACGGATACTGAATAGGTGTAAAATCTTCAACAGTATATTTATCGGGCACAACAACCATACCACCCGGGTGCTGACCGGTTGTACGCTTAATGCCGGTACAACCGACTGTGAGCCTGTCGATTTCAGCTCTCGGTGTTACATTTTGAATACCACGCTCGTCAAGGTATTTCATAACATAGCCATAAGCAGTTTTATCGGCAACTGTAGCCATAGTACCTGCCTTGAACACATATTCCTTACCGAAAAGTTCCTCGGTAAATCTATGCGACCTCGACTGATATTCACCGGAAAAGTTAAGGTCAATATCCGGCTCTTTATCACCGTCAAAGCCAAGGAAGGTTTCAAACGGAATTTCGTGGCCGTCACGCTTCATAGGAATACCACAGTTTGGGCAATCCTTTTTAGGAAGGTCAAAACCTGAACCTACAGAACCGTCAAGTATAAATTCGGAATGCTTACATTTAGTACAATAATAGTGAGGTGCAAGTGGGTTAACCTCGGATATACCACCCATATGAGCAGCAAATGAAGAACCAACGGAACCACGGGAACCGACAAGGTAACCGTTTCTTTCACTCTCTTCAACAAGACGCTTGGCGATAACATAAAGTACACCGAAGCCGTGACCTATGATTGAATCAAGCTCACGCTGAAGTCTGTTTGCTACATATTCGGGAACAGGGTCGCCGTAAAGTTCTTTTGCTCTTGACCAGCACTTTTCGGTAAGTTCTTCGTTTGCACCGTCAATGTGTGGCTGGAAAGTTCCAGGTGGAATAGGTGGAATATTATCCATAATGCTGTCGGCAATCTTCTTAGGGTTATCGATAACAAATTCTCTTGCCCTATCGCCTGCCCAAGCAAAATCGTCAAGCATTTCTCTTGTAGTTTTAAAGTAAAGAGGTGCTTGGTTATCGGCATCGTCAAAGCCTTTTGACGCCATAATAATTGCACGAAACTTTGCGTCGTGCTCGCTTAAGAAATGGACATCGCCCGTAGCAACGGTAAGCTTGCCGAGTTTATCGGCAATAGAAATAATCTTTTTATTAATATTGATTAAATCCTCTTCGGTATTTACTCGCCAATAAGGATTTTTCTTTTCCTCGCCACGCTTATTGGTTATGTATTCCTGGTCGCTTGTCCTGAGCATAAACTCATTATTACCGTTTGGCTGAATTTCAAGGTAGTCATAAAACGAAGCAATTTTTTCAAGTTCTTCATCGCTTGCACCGTTTAGTATAGCCTGATAAACTTCGCCCTGCTCACAGGCAGAACCGATAATAATACCTGCACGCTTTTTTTCGATAAGTGATTTCGGAATTAACGGACGCTTTTTAAAATATTTTACATTTGAAGCAGAAATCATTTCGTAAAGATTTTTCCTGCCGTATTTTTTTTCTTCCTTAGGGATGGATTCATCCATAGATGTATCCTCCTTAACAAGGAAAATTATATGATGACGCTTATAAGCGTTAGTTTTCATATTAAGGAAGTCAGGATACTTTTCGTCGTCGACAAGGTAACCTTCCATACCTAAAATAAGTTTAATTTTACTGCCCTTACCTGACGCTGCATATGCTTCAGGAAGTGCCTGAACAACGCCGTGGTCGGTAACTGCGATAGCTTCGTGACCCCATTTGATAGCCTGTTTAACGAGAGAAGTAGGTGAAGAAATACCGTCCATTTCAGAAAGAGATGTATGCAAGTGAAGTTCAATTCTCTTTTCAGGCTCTTCGTCCATTTTCTCTGCCTTTTTAATGCTTGCAATAGCATAAGGGCGAAGAACATACTGATTTGAAAAAGTATCAAACTGATAGCCACCACTGATAACAAGAGTACCTGCTTCGTTGATTTTTTCAACAAGTGGGTCAATTATCCTTTTATCGTCAAACATTTTGACGGTCATTGAGGAAGTATAATCGGTTATATCAAAGTCAAAAATTTTGCTTGTGCCACGCCTTGTTTCACGAACTTCTGTTTTTAACACATCACCCCAAACGGTAACATAACCGTCCTCGGTTGAAACATCGGCAATATTCTTTGGCTTTTCGTGAATAGCTTTTCCGTGAATTTTCTTCAAAGTATCCTTAAAAATAGGAAGTTCGTCCCAAAGCTCGTGGGAAACATTCTTTTCTTCCTCTTCCTTCTTTTGCTGTTCAATTGCCTTTCGCTCTTCAACTGCTTGCTTAACAGCCTTTTCCATATCAAAAGCCTGCACCTCAAGGAAGTTTACAACATAATCCACATCAAAAAGCTCATAAATCTTATTTGAAATGGCACGGTCAACCTTTTGAGATTCAAGCACATCTTTACCACCTTTTTTAAGGCAAACTGTAAGTGTGCGTTCTTCAAGCTCGGCTTCTGCGTCGTCAAAAAATCCGTTAGCAGCCGGAACTTCGTGCTTAACATAGTCAAACACCTTCGGCATCAAATCAAGCGAAAAAAGAGAAGTAGGAAACTTCGGCTTTAAATGAACCTTTTTAAGTTCCATAGCATTTGCAATTTGCTTTTGTGCAGAGTCGATAACGCTGTAATCAACAAAGCTTTGAAGATTCAAACCAACGCTAAGTTCTCTTCTCTCCCTTGAAACGGTGAACGAAGTTATGTCACCGTTACCTATATATGTAATTGTATCGCTGTCAATATAGTTAGAAAAATAGTTAGCAAATCTATTCATTATAATTTATCAATTTCCTTCATCAACTCATCGAGCAAATCCTTTTCGTCAACCTTACGAAGAATTTCACCCTTTTTAAAAATAAGACCGCAACCGTCACCACCGGCTATGCCAATATCGGCTTCCTTAGCTTCACCGGGACCGTTAACAATACAGCCCATAACTGCAACTTTAATAGGCTTTTTGCAGTCCTTAAGCCTTTCCTCAACCTGCTTTGCAAGACCGACAAGGTCAATTTTCGTTCTGCCACAGGTTGGGCAGGAAATAAGATACGGGCTGTCATTTTTAAGACCGATTGCCTTTAAAATATCGAACGCTGCGAAAACTTCCTTAACAGGAGCGTCGGTTAAACTTACACGAATGGTATCACCGATACCGTGAGTAAGAAGCGAGCCGATACCTACGGCAGATTTGATTATACCCATACGCTCGGTACCAGCTTCGGTTACGCCGAGGTGAAGCGGATAATCGCAAGCCTGTGCTGCAAGTTCGTACGATTTAATCATAGTTTCAACATTTGATGATTTAATAGAAATAACAATATCGTCAAAATCAAATTTTTCAAGAAGCCTTGCGTGATAAAGTGCAGACTCAACCATAGCTTCAGGAGTCGGTGAGCCGTATTTTGCAAGAATATGCTTTTCAAGTGAGCCGGAATTAACTCCGATACGAATAGGAATATTCTTTTCTTTACAAATATCGGCTACAGCCTTAACTCTTGAATCGTCACCGATATTGCCCGGATTAATTCTGATTTTATCAATACCTCTTTCGGCAGCACCGAGTGCAAGCTTATAGTCAAAATGAATGTCGGCAACAAGAGGTACATCAACTGCATTTTTAATCGGCTCAATAAGGTCAAGTGCCTGCTCGTTAGGAATTGCGAAACGAATAACCTGACAACCTGCTGCTGCAAGTTCCTTTGCCTGTTCGACAGAGCCTTCAATATTGCTTGCAGGAATATTAAGCATACTTTGAACTAAAATCGGAGCGTCGCCACCGATAAAAGTATTACCGAGTTTTATTTTTTTACTTTTTCTTCTTTCCATAGTAATCACCATAAAAATAATGTTATATTATACAAATTTAAAGCCGTATCATATCGGCAGGAGTAAACCCCTGCCCTACGATTTTTCTCTTCAACAAAAAATTTAAAACAGTTTAGTTATATCGCTGAAAGTTACAAAGCACATCAAGAGTAAAAGAAGTGCAAGACCTATAGCGTTAATAAGATACTCTGCCTTTGACGGAAGCTTCTTACGGGTGATACCCTCTGCTATGAGAACGAATAATCGCCAACCGTCAAGCGCAGGAATAGGAAACAAATTAAAAAGTCCGACATTTATAGTAAGAAGTGCCATAATGCGAAGCATTGAATAAGCAGAAGTTTTAACAGCAGTTGAAACAACCGACACTGCTCCGACAGGACCACTCATATCCGAAATACCGTATCTGCCGACAAGCAAATCGTGAACGGACAAGAATACCATTCTTGCGTAGGAAACAAATTCCTTACCCGTCTGCTTGATAACATTTGCAGGTGTTTTCTTAACGCCCCTGAGCCAAAAGTCCATAACCGTGTACCTATGACCCTCATACTCTTCGGTATCAAACTGAACTTTGAGTGGTATTTCCTTACCGTTTCTTTCAACTACAAGGTTAACATTTTTACTGCTGCACCTTGAAAAACCTGTTGTAACATCATTGGTGGTATAAACACGCATACCGTCAATAGTTTTAATTTTGTCACCGACCTGCAAGCCGTATGACGAGCTGATTGCATTATCGTCGAACTTAGCAACTTCGGTAGTGCCGACAAGATTTTGAGAAGAAACAAGGATAAGCATAATTACAAGACCTAAAACAAGGTTCATCAAAGCACCTGCAACTACGACAAAAATCCTTTGCCAAACTTTTTTATTTATAAAAGCGTTTTCGTCGTCGCTGTCCTCGTCCTCACCCTCCATAGAGCAATATCCACCGAAAAGGAAAAGACGCAAAGTATAGGTAGTTTTCTTACCCTTATGCTGAAAAATCTTGGGTCCCATACCGACTGAAAATTCGTTAACCTTAATTTTCATCAGCCTTGCAGCCATAAAGTGACCCCATTCGTGAATAACAATAATCAACTCAAAAAAGAGTATTGCTATTATGATAGGATAAACGGTATTCCAAATTGATGTTATGTTCACTTAATCGCCTCAATTACAAATTCTCTTGCAGACCTGTCTGCTTCAAGCACATCCTCAAGAGTAAAATCTTCTTTCTCAGGAGCATTTTTCATAGCTTCATTATTAAGATATGCAATATCGGTAAATTTAATTTTACCGTTTAAGAAAAGCTTTACGCTTTCTTCGTTAGCACCGTTTGCAGCAGCCGGATGAAGTCCACCGAGTTCAATTGCTTCTTTGCAAACATTGATGCATTTGAAAGTATCATAATCAGGCTCAAAGAAAGTAAGCTTGCCGTAATCGGTGAGTGAAAGCTCTTTAACAGGGCTTGGTTCACGCTCAGGGTAAGTGAGCGCATACTGAATAGGAATACGCATATCGGGTACGCCAAGCTGAGCAATCATTGAATTATCCTGATAAACAATAGCCGAATGAACAACGCTTTCCCTATGAACTACAATCTCAATATCCTCATTAGGCATATCAAAAAGCCACTTAGCTTCGATAAATTCAAGACCCTTATTCATCATAGTAGCAGAGTCGATGGTTATTTTTGCACCCATATCCCAGTTAGGATGCTTAAGTGCGTCCTTGGCAGTTACATTTTCAAGTTCCTTTAAAGTTTTGCCGAAGAACGGACCACCCGAAGCAGTAAGAATAATTTTTTTAATTGCCTTTTTATTTGGCATACCCTGCATTGACTGGAAGATAGCAGAATGCTCACTGTCAACAGGAAGAATTTGAACACCCATTTCCTTTGCAAGGTTAGTAACAAGATGACCGCCTGCAACAAGAGTTTCCTTATTTGCAAGAGCAAGTGTTTTTTTAGCCTTAATAGCTTCAAGGGTCGGCTTAAGTCCGACCATACCTACAACAGAATTAAGAACCGTATCAGCCTTATCATAAGTTGCACATTCGATAAGACCGTCCATACCTGCAACTACCTTTGTGTTTGTATCGGATATTTTTGTCTTAAGTTCCTTTGCAGAAACTTCATTCATCATACAAACCATATCAGGCTTAAACTTTCTTACCTGCTCTTCCATAATATCAACTTTAGAATTAGCAGTTAAGCATTTTACATCATAGCCGTGCATTTCGCATACATCAAGGCTTTGAGTACCGATAGAACCGGTTGAGCCTAAAAGAGATATTTTTTTCATAAGTTTTGCCTTTCCGACATAAAGTCAGTCATTAAACATTTTATCTGCTTGGCAGGAGCAAGCCCCTGCCCTACACTTTTTTCGTTGATTAAAATATTTTACTTGCGATAAGGGCAATAGCGTATGTAACAGGAAGAGTGAAAAGCGATGAGTCCATTCTGTCCATTACACCACCGTGACCCGGAAAGATTTTGCCGAAGTCCTTAACACCGAAGTTACGCTTTAAAACAGAAGCAGAAAGGTCACCCATCATACCCATAAATGAAGTAGGAAGGCACATTGCAAGAAGAAGAGTTGCCATATTTTGTGGGATAACATTATCTGCAAGTTTATTATAAAGTGTAATTGCCACACCGTTTAAAATCATACTGAATACAAGACCACCGAAGGCACCCTCAACAGTTTTCTTAGGTGAAATATTCGGTGCCATTTTATGCTTACCGAATGCCATACCCGTAAGCTGTGCACCCGTATCTGTAGCAAGAGCACAGATAAGAGCATAGAAAATAAGATAAATACCGAACTGCTCATCAACATACATATCACGAAGACGGATAAGAATACTGAAGCCGAAAGGCACGCATACGCTTGCAAAAACAGAAACGCTTACATCCTCAAATGTTGTATAAGCATAATCCTTAAGCATTGCAAGGAAAAAGACAAGGCAAAGTGCAATGATATAAACGATATTCGGCACTGCCGAAATAACCTTGCCCCAAGTAGCTTCGCTTACCCAAGGCTCAAGAACTTTTGCACTTGCAAAAAGCTGGAAGCAGGCTGAAAAAATTATGCCTACTACACGGATAAATGTATTTTCAACCTTAGCGCATTTCATAATTTCACCACTTGCAACTGCCGAAAGAAAAGCAACGGCAATAAGCAAAAGAGGTGTATTTATTTGCCATACAACAACTGCAAGAACTGCAAGTAAGCATACGGCAGTAATAACTCTCTGTTTCATAAAATATTCTCCTTGTATATATTTGGGCAAACTTTGTTCGACCATACGACTTTTGATTTAATATCGGCAGGAGCAAGCCACCTGCCCTACTATTGTTAAATCAATGCATTTATCCACCGAAACGACGGTTTCGTTTTTCAAAATCGGCAAGAGCCGAATGAAGGTCGTCAATTGTAAAATCAGGCCACAAAACATCGCTGTACCAAAATTCGCTGTAAGCAGCCTGCCAAAGCATAAAGTTTGAAAGCCTTTGCTCGCCCGACGGTCTGATAATCAAGTCACATTCGGGTGGTGTAAAGATATTATCGCTTATGTCTTTTTCGGTAATATTTGTTTTACCTTGAGAAATAAGCTTATTAACTGCGTCGCAAATTTCAAGTCTGCCACCGTAGTTAACTGCAAGGTAAATCGTTGTACCTGTATGGGATGAAGTATCCTCTTCAGCTTCGTCCATAAGCTCCAAAAGTTCCTTAGACATTCCTTCACGCTCACCGATAAACTTCATCTTCATATTACCTGCAGCAGTTATATCACTCTTAGCTTCAAGAAGATAGTCTTTAAAAAGACGCATAATAGCGTCAACTTCTTCCTTCGGTCTTTTCCAATTTTCAGTTGAAAAAGCATAGAAGGTTGCACTTTCCAAACCGAGCCTGCCACATTCTTTACTGATAGTTCTGAAAACCTCGGCACCTGCTTTATGACCGGCACTTCTCGGCAGTGCTCTTTTTTTAGCCCATCTGCCGTTACCGTCCATAATTATGCCTATATTTTTTGGAAGTATTTCAAATTCCTTTGTACTTTGATTATTTTTTTTACCGAAAAGAGCCATAATTTTTCTCCTTTATTAAAAGCAAACAAGGAGCTGCTAAAAGACAGCTCCGAAAGTTTGAAAAAACTATATTGAAAGGATTTCTTCTTCCTTCTTCTTTGTGATAGAGTCAGCCTGTTTTACAAAATCATCAGTGATGTCCTGAAGCTTCTTTTCGCCGTCTTTTTGTTCATCCTCTGTGATTTCGTTATCCTTTTTAAGCTTTTTAATGTCATCCATAGCGTCACGACGAACATTACGGATAGCAACCTTAGCCTCCTCACCTCTTTTGGAAATATCCTTTTGAAGGTTCTTTCTGTGTTCCTCTGTAAGCTGTGGGAAAGAAAGTCTGATTACCTTACCGTCATTTTGAGGATTGATACCGATGTCGGCAGTGTTGATTGCTTTTTCAATTTCCTTAAGTGTTGAAGCATCCCACGGTTGAACTACAAGAAGTCTTGCTTCAGGAACGCTGACAGCTGCCATTTGGTTGATTGGAGTAGGTACTCCGTAATAGTCAACCATAACCTTATCAAGTACAGCAGGGTTAGCTCTGCCGGCTCTGATTGCAGCAAAATCTCTTTCAAGTGAAGTTAAACACTTATCCATTTTTTCTTTAGTTTTAGCAAATACGCTTTCCATATAATTACCTCTCTTTAGTAAAAGTTATTGTTTTGTTTAAGGCGAACAATGTTCGCCCCTACGGTCGTTAAAAGTACATTTTCAATTAGTTTTGAACGAGTGTGCCGATTGTTTCGCCTGATACAGCCTTAACAATATTTTCAGGGTTGGTAAGGTCAAATACAAGAATTGACAAATCGTTGTCCTTACAAAGTGAAAATGCAGTTGAGTCCATAACTTTAATATCCCTTGCAAGAACTTCCTTAAAGCTTACATTGTCAAACTTAACGGCATCGTCGTACTTATTAGGGTCCTTATCGTAAACACCGTCAACATTAGTAGCCTTAAGAAGAACATCGGCATTAATTTCAACTGCACGAAGAGCAGCAGCAGTATCGGTTGAGAAGAACGGTGAACCTGTACCACAACCGAAAATAACGATTCTGCCCTTTTCAAAATGACGAATAGCCTTGTTACGAATATAAGGCTCAGCAATCTGACGCATTTCAATAGCAGTTTGAACTCTGACATCAGCACCGAGCTGTTCGAGTGCGTCGCAAAGTGCAAGTGAGTTCATAGCAGTTGCAAGCATACCGATATGGTCAGCTCTTGTTCTGTCCATATGTTCACTTGTTCTGCCACGCCAGAAGTTGCCACCACCGACAACAATACCGACTTCAACGCCCATATCTGCAATCTTTTTAACAGATTTGCAAATTGTAGTTACGGTTTCATTATCAATGCCTGTGCCCTTAGCACCTGCAAGCACTTCACCACTGAGTTTAAGTAAAATTCTTTTATAAGCAATGCTCATTTTTCTACCTCCGAATAAAAGAGTCGTTTTTCTTCTTTTATATAATAATATAAAATTAACATAAAGTAAATA
>JBNMGQ010000045.1:0-14846 GCA_050872345.1 Eubacterium sp.
ACATTGTTCGCTCAATCCCTCAGTCGGTAAACCGACAGCTTCCCCTCAAGGGGAAGCCTTTATATGTTTTTATTATAAATTATTTATTCCTTATTTTCAACATTTTGCGCTTTGGAAAATGCACAGCCGCAAAAATTTTGGCGATAGAGGTTATACTCTTTTGACAGGACGATTGAGCGCTTATATCCCTCTTTCTTTTTAAAGTCGGACTTAAGCCACTTCACTCCGTATTCAGCTTCAAGTTCTAAGCCGATTTCGTTAATCTTTTGCGAATTTTTAAGTGGGCTGATTGAAAGAGTGGTGCAAAAATAATCGAAGTTATTTTCCTTAGCAAGCCTTGCAGTTTTTTCAAGCCTGAGCCTATAGCACCTAAAACAGCGCTCGCCACCTTCAGGGCAAGCTTCATATCCCTTTGCAATTTGCAAAAAGTCGTTATAATCATAATCACAGTCAAGAAATTTGACCGGATACTTCGTTTTCATTTGGGCAATGAGCCTCAGCTGTTCACTTTTGCGCTTGTCATATTCGGCTTTCGGCGAAATATTCGGGTTGTAGTACAGCACCGTGATGTTAAAATAGTTTGACAAATATTCAATAGTATAGCTTGAGCACGGCGCACAACAGCTATGAAGCAAAAGAGAGGGCACTAAGTCCTCTCTCATATTTTGCTCTATTATTTTGTCTAATTCCTTTTGATAATTAATCTTGTTCATTAGCTTAAATAGTTTCTCGGGTTAACACGGGAACCGTTGAGCCTTACCTCAAAATGAGAATGAGGACCTGTTGAGTTGCCGGTTGAACCACTTCTTGCAATAGTTTGACCTTTTTTAACCGTATCACCGGGTGACACAAGGATTGACGAATTATGAGCGTAAAGAGTAACAACACTTCTGCCCGAAGCGTCGGTACCGTGATAAATCATAACATAGTAGCCGTAGCTGTAGTCAAGCCTTTTAACGGTGATGACAATACCCTTTTGAGCAGCAACAACCTTTGAGCCTTTGCCACACGGGAAGTCAAGACCGCCGTGATATTTGCCCGATGAATAATTAGGAAATCCTGCCGAAGTGCCGTGGTGACCCGGTACAGGATATTTCATATTAAGCACGGCGTTACTCTTTGAGTAAACTTCGCTGTCGTCGTCCTTAATTTTTACATCCTTGCCTGTTTTTTCATCTGCCACTGCAGTAGTAGCTTCTTCTGCCGGTTTGATACCGGAAATTACGGCTTGAATTTCATTTTCAACCTGAGAAATAAGCGCACTGTCCTCATTTCTAAACTCGGTATACTGCTTGTTTTGAGCAGTAAGTTCTGCCAAAAGTTTATCACTCTCGGCTCTGTCGGTTGCAAGTGAAGCCTTTTTTGTTGCGATTGAATGGCTGTTGCTTTCAATACTCTTTTGCTTGCTTTTAAGCTCGCTCTTTTGCTCGTCAAGTTCCTTTTCTTTTGCTTCAAACTCTGCCTTTTTATCGGCAAGACCGTTCTTTTTATTATTGATTTCCTGCATTTTTTCGTTAACTTCTTTAAGAAGCTCGCTGTCACTTTTCGACACGGTTTTAATCATTTCATACCTTGTCAAAAAGCTTGAAATATCGTTGCAGGTTAAAAGCGCAGTTAAAATATTATAGCTTCCACTGATATACATTGCCTTGAGTCTGAAGCAATAAGCAGTGTAAACAGCGTTAAATTCCTCGTTGAGTTTATCATATTCAGCCTGAACTTTTTCCACCTCTGCCTGAAGTTCGTCAGCCTGTTTTTGGTTAGCGTCAATTTTCTTTTGAAGTGCACTGATTTGAGAGTTGATTTTTTGATTTTTATTTTCAAGAAGAGTCAACTGTTCGTTTATGTAGCCGATTTTTTGGTCAAGAGTGTCAATATACTCTTCGGTAACCTTTGAGCTTTTTTCAAGTTCCTTAAGCTTTGCGTCGGTTTTTTTGAGGTTTGACTCAAGTTCCTTTTGCTGAGCCTTAAGCGACTTTTCGTTTTGCTCGCCCAAAGACGAATCAACGCTTGATGAATCCGAAGGCGAAACACTTTCAGACGAAGAAATTGTAGTTTGTGGCTGAGTTGTTTGAGCAGTAGTGCTCTCGGCATAAGCAGGAGTAACGCTGCAAAGCACCATTACACCCGACAAAAGTGCCGATAATATTTTTTTATTCACGCTTTCACATTCCCTTAAAATTTTATATAAAATTCAAAATTTATAATTCTCTCCCTCAGTCGGTAAACCGACAGCTCCCTCGTCAGAGGGAGCCAAGTCCTTGCTTCCCTCTGACGAGGGAAGTGTCAGCTACGCTGACGATAGGAGAAATCAGAATCACGGCAAATAATATGTCGGATTGACACAATTTGAATAATCTGCCGTCGGTGTACGCACCTCAAAGTGACAATGAGGACCGGTCGAATTACCGGTTGAACCACTCAGTGCAATCTGCTGACCCTTTTGTACATACTGTCCTTCGCTTACAAGCCTTGAAGAATTGTGAGCATATAAAGTATAAACATAGTTGCCGGCAGAATCTGTCTTATCGTGCATAATAACAATATATCTGCCATAGCTTCGATAAGTGCCGTTTGAATTTGTCAAATCCTTAGAAATAATAACATAACCCGACTCGGCTGCGACAACGCTTGAACCCGAAGGACAAGAGAAGTCAACGCCTGTATGACCTGCATACCCTGCACTGCCAAAGCCACAAGTAATTTTAGTTTGGCTCGGAACAGGGTAAGTCATTTTGAGTTTGCCCGAATCTTCCTCGGTAGTCGGCTGGGTTGTCGATTCTGTTGTGCTTTCGCTTACATCTGTATTATTCGATTTTGTTGTTGACGGCTTTGTAGTTGTAGTAGCCTTTTTAGTTGTTGTTTTAGCCTTTTCGGCTTCCATTTTCTTTTTAAACTCTTCGGCAGCCTTTGCAATATCGGCATTTACTGCTTCAAGTTCTGCCTGGTCTTGATTTCGATATTCGCTGTAAGTCTGCTTTTCGTCCTCAAGCTTTTTGAGAAGTTTGTCGGACTCGTCCTTTTGACTTTCGTAAGCCGTCTGCTTTTCGTTATAGCTTTCCTGCTCGCTTTCAAGATTCGTTATCGAAGCCGAAAGATTTTGCTCGGTAGTTTTAAGCACCGTTTGGTCGTTTGAAAGAGTATTCTTTTTATCTTCCATTTCAAGCTTCGACTTTGAAAGCTCGGTTGCCTGAGTTTGAAGCGACTGCAAAAGTTCCTTATCGCTCTTCGACACACGCTTAATCATTTCGTACCTTGTCAAAAGGGATGAAATATCGTCACAGGTTAAAAGAAGCGCAATAGTACTCGTTTCGCCACTGATATAAAGTGCACGCACACGCTGATAATAAACGGACAAACTTTGCGCAAAGTTTTGCTGAAGCTCGGCAGTTTGCACCTCAAGATTTGCTACATCCGTTGTAAGCTGAGCAATTTCAGCTTCGTTTTGCTCATACTGTTTTTGAAGCGATGAAATCTTCTTTTTAGTCGACTCAATCTTATTTTTGGAATATTTAAGTTCCTGAGAAAGATAGCTTATTTTTTCATCAAGAGTGTCAATATATTCCTGCGTTTCTTTCGACTGTTGACCGAGTGAGTCAAGCTTTTCGTCAACCTGTTTAAGCTTTTGCTTAATTGCAGCCTGCTTTTCCTCGTTGGTCATACCTGCATATTCGTCGCTTGAAGCTGTGCTGTCCTGCGCTAAAGCGAATGTATGAGCCGGATAAACCGTAAAAAAGGCAAAAGCCAACAAAACAGCTAAAATTCTGACAATTTTCTGTTTCATTGGCTTCACCTCAATAAATGATAATAATATTTAAAATGTATATTTGATTAAATTATAAATAGTTATATGGGCTGACTCTTGAACCGTTAACTCTTACCTCAAAGTGGCAATGAGGACCGGTTGAGTTACCTGTTGAACCACTCTTAGCAATAACCTGACCCCTTGAAACATGGTCGCCGACATTTACCAAAATGCTCGAGTTATGAGCATAAAGAGTAGAAAGACCGTTACCGTGGTCAATCATTATGTATCTGCCGTAGCTGTAGTTAAGGTACTTAACAAGAATAACGGTACCGTCACCTGCTGCATAAACATTTGAACCGGTGCCTACAGGGAAATCGACACCACCGTGGTAACCACCAGAAGAGTAGTTAGGATAGCCTGCCGATATACTTCTTGAATCGGTAGGATAGCCGAGTTCGCCCGAGCCACTGCCGTGTGAACCTGCTATTGAACCACTGCCACGAGAAGCTGCTGCAGCTGCTGCACGGATTTCACTTTCAACCTGTTCAAGCTGTGCCTGATTGGTTTCGATAAGTTCCTTATATTCGCTTGACTGACTTGAAAGTTCCTTCATAACCTCGTTACATTCGGCAACTTCCTTGTCAAGTTCGCTCTTAGAAGCGTCAATTTCGTTAATACTGTCCTGAAGTTCTTTCTTGTTAGCTTCAAGCTGTGATTTATCTTCCTGAAGTTCGTTACGCTTTTGTTCAAGCTTCTTCTTTTCATTCTCGATTTCCTGCATCTTCTTCATAAGGTCGTCGAGAATTGCGCTGTCCTGCTGAGAAACGGACTTAACCATCTGCGCTCTTGTGAGCATTGAGCTTAAGTCACTGCAAGTCAAAAGCACTTCAAGAGTAGAAGCCGAGCCTGAAACATACATAGCCCTGAGCCTCTGGCAATAAATCTGATATGTTTGGTCAAACTCTGCCTGCTTTTGGTCAATCTTCGCCTGTGCGTCGGCAATATCCTGCTCTGTTTGAACAATTTTTGCTTCGATGGCGTTAATCTCTGCCTGCAAAGCTGCCTTGTCATCTTCAAGAGAATCAATCTTGTCCTGCATCAAGTTTATTTTTGACCTGAGAGTTTCAAGATATTCCTGATTTTTTTGCTTTTCCTGAGTAAGCTTATTCAGTTTGCTTTGAGCATTATCGATTTCCTGCTGAATTTTTTGCTTTTCACTTCTGAGTTCGGAAGTGGATTTAGCCTGAGCAGTTAATGTTGAACCAAATGAACCTACAAAAAATACAACAGACAAAACGAGTGACAATGCCCTTTTCATACTAAATGCCACTGATTTCACTGCCTTCCTTATTCAAATATTTGCTCATAGTAATAAGTGAACCACCTACACCGGTAACAACACCGATTGCAATGAACACACCAAGCATAGGTAATGCATAATTTTGGAAGCTTAAGAAGCCAAGACCGTTGAATGTGCTGAGAAGGTCGGCAAATTCCTTAACGGCAAGCTCGTAAAGACCCCATACAAGACCCAAGCTGATTACACCTGAAACTATACCTAAAATCATACCCTCAACTACGAACGGCAAACGCACGAACGAGTTTGTCGCACCTACCGATTTCATAATGCTGATTTCGAGCCTGCGAGAGTAAACGGTAAGCTTGATTGTGTTTGAAATGATGAAAAGAGAAATAACAAAAAGCACTGCAATAATAACAAATGCAATAACTGTTATGCCCTGCCTGATAGCTACAAGCTTCTTTGCAAGGTTCTGATTTTCTCTGATAGTGTCGATATGCTGAAGCTGTTTGAGTTTTGAAACAGTATCGTTAAACTTGTCCAAATCCTGAACAGTAACTTTATATGCGTTTGGAAGCGGAATATCGGAGCTGATTTGAGTAAAGAACTCAGCCTGTGCCTCTTCCATAGTATTAAGCTGTTCCTGCCAAGCTGCTTCCTTTGAAACGAACTCGACATCCTTAATATTGCCACAAGCTCTGATTTCGTTAGCCATATTGTTAATATCGTCCTGAGTAGCGTCATCGGAAATGTAAACCATAATTACATTTTCCTCTTCAATCTTACCCAAAAGTGAATCGATATTAAGGAACATCATTGAAGCTGAGCCGATAAGAACAAGACAGCTCATAAGTACGCAGATTGACGCAATTGACATCATTCTGTTGGTCCATGTGTTCCTGAAACCTTCTTTAATTAAATATCTTAAGCTTGCACCTGTCATTACTGCTCACCTCCCTCATTGTTATCGTCACTGTTTTCAACAACGCTTTCAAGGTTGTCAAACACATCGTCGTCATCGCTCTTGTTTGTCGGCAAATCGACATTATCGATTTCAACATCCTCGTCAAAGAAGAACATATCGGTGTCCTCCTTAGGATTTTCGCCCGTAAACTGAGCGTGTGTCGGGTCAGGAGTATCGGATACAACTTCACCGTTTTTGATAACGATAACTCGTCTTTGGAAAGATCGAACAAGGTCGTGCTCGTGAGTAACCATAATTACGGTAGTGCCTGCATTGTTAATCTTAGTTAAAAGACCTACGATTTCGTGGCTCATTTCAGGGTCAACATTACCTGTAGGCTCGTCGGCAATAATTACCTTAGGGTTATTAACAAGTGCTCTTGCAAGCGACACTCTCTGCTGTTCACCACCTGAAAGTTCGTTAGGCATTGAACGGGCCTTTTGCGAAAGACCTACAAGCTGAAGAATGTACGGCACTCTCTTACGGATTTCCTTTTCCTTTGCGCCGATAACACGCATTGCAAATGCAACATTATCGTAAACGCTCATTTTAGGAATAAGACGGAAGTCCTGGAATACGATGCCCATTTCTCTTCTGTAATAAGGCACCTGCTTCTTCTTCAAAGTTGAAGATGAATAGTCATTAAAAATAATTTCGCCCTCTGTCGGCTTTTCCTCGTGCATAATAAGCTTCAAGAATGTACTTTTGCCTGCGCCGGAAGAACCGACTACGAAAACAAATTCGCCATCCTCAATTTTTATATTAACATTTGATAAAGCGTGGGTACCGTTGCTGTCATAAACCTTTGACACATTTCTAAATTCAATCACGATTTAATCCCCTTAGTATATTAATTGTGCGCATATTCGCACTTATTCATTTTGTTATAGTAATATAATATATCAACTTATATCATAAATCAAGATATTTTTGTTACTCTTTTGTAAACAAGTATTACAAATTTTAAGAATTATTGGAAAAATGCCGATTTTTGGAGAAAAAATAAAGGCGATATTATTGTAGATTATATTTATCTCTCCCTCAGTCAACAAAGTTGACAGCTCCTACGGGAGCCGTCCCTTTTGTCACTGCGTGACATTTCCCCACACTGTGGGGAATCACCCTCGTCAGAGGGAGCCAAGTTCTTGCTTCCCTCTGACGAGGGAAGTGTCAGCTACGCTGACGATAGGAGAGAAACAAAAAACAGGCGAACTGTGTTCGCCCGTTTTTATTTTTTATACTTTTTCAATCAATACAATTTCATTATAATATGCGCCACGGATATGAGCAGGGATACCGACCTGTGCCAAATAGTTGCCTGATTTTTCGTACTCATTTCCTTGGAAAGTAAAGCGATAGCGAGAATCAGGGTCAAGACCGTCAAAGCAAATATTCATTCTCTTTTTAAAGAATCTTGTGCCCGGCGCTGCGATAAACGCAACTGCCTTTGACTTATCACCGTCAACATAAACATTAACGAGCACCTCATCCTTATCAAAATCATTAACACGATAAAGATTGCCGAACTGAACCGTATTTCTGATTTCTTTATAAAGAGCAATATTCTTTTTGCTTATCTCTTTATCTTCGTCGGTATACTTAAGAAGATTACCACCGAGACCAAGTGAGCCTTGCATAGCAATATTAAACCTGAAATCGAGTGAGCACGGCTTATTGATACCTGCAATATCGGTCACCCACGCACGCATAGCCTTAATCGGCTTAAGCATTGAATAACCCTTTTGAATAGTGAGCCTGTCGATACCGTCGGTGTTGTCACTTGTCCAGCACTCGTCAAAATGCATAAGTGCACCTATGTCACTTCGTCCACCACCGGAAGCACACGCTTCAAACTGAACATCGCTGTGCTTTTTCTTAAGCTTGTCAACAATATCGTAAACAGCCTTAGTATGTAAATAATAAAGCATTTGTGGATTTTCAAGATTCTCTGCGCCTGTTTCGGAAAACGGACGGTTCATATCCCATTTAATATACTTTATATTATGGTTTGAAAGAAGTGTATCAAGGCAGTCATACACATATTCCTGAACCTTAGGCAAAGTCATATTGAGCACAAGCTGATTTCTGAGTTCACTTTTAACTCTTGTGTCGTAATGATATGCCCATTCGGGATGTGCACGGTAAAGGTCACTGTCAGGGTTAACCATTTCCGGCTCAACCCAAATACCGAAGTCCATACCGAGGTCGTTAACACCTTTCACAAGTTCGTCAAGACCGTTAGGAAATTTATCCCTATTAACGAACCAGTCGCCGAGGCCTGCGTCATCATTGTTACGCTTGCCGAACCAACCGTCATCCATAACGAAAAGTTCTACGCCGAGTTGCTTTGCGATTTTTGCAAGCTTAAGCTGTTCGCCTGCATTTACATCAAAACCTGTTGCTTCCCAAGAATTATATAAAATCGGAAGTGGCTTTTTATTAAACTGCTTTGGCAAAAGGTAATCAAGGCAAATACGGTTCATCTGCCTCGACATCTCGCCGAAGCCCTGAATATTACCTGCAAAAGCTGCCGGTGTTTCAAAGCTTTCGTTTGGCTTCAATGTATGAGAAAAATCAAAGTCATTCATACCGACAATAACTCTTGTAACACCGTAAAGGTCACGGTTTGCGCTGACCTTGAAGTTGCCCGAATAAGCAAGATTTGCAAAGTAAACATTGCCACTCTTTTCATCTGCATTTTGATGAGCAATGAAATACGGCGAATTATTATGACCCGATATACCCTTTCTGCTTTCAAAAACGAGTGTGCCGGATGAAAGTTTCTGCTCGCTTTCAACCCATTCGCCACCCCAAGCGCCGTTTGTGTTGATAAAATTATATTCCTTATCACTCGGCAAGGTGAACTCTGCACTCATAAGCTTATCAAACTTAATGTCACGACGGCTGTCGTTTAAAACGGTAATACTCTTTTTAAAAATATCACTGTTTGGATAAATTTGATAATTGAGTGTATACTTCAAGCCGTAATATTCGTCGCAAAAAGTAAGGTTCAAAGTATCTTCGCCGACCTTTGCGCCGACAAATTTAGAATTAATTTCCCTGCAACCGTCAAAATATTTAACCTTAAGTACGCAGTCACGGTACATGGTTTTGCCGAAAACGGAGCACTCCTGCTTAATCTCGTCAAGCGAAGTATGGTTTGAATTTTCATCGCCGAAGCAGTTTATATCATAATCGTTTACATCGCACTTTTTACCCCAGTGAATCATTCTGTCCGTGCCGAATTTGTCGACACCGATAACATAGTGGGTATCCTTCATATCAAGCACGAATATGTTGTTTTTACATTCAATTATTTTCATTAATTTTCTCCCGAAAGCAAATTATAAAACAGTGGGTCGTCGAGGACGCCGACCCCTACAGTGTTCAAAAAATCACACTACCGAATTGTTCTAACATATTATACCGTTTGGAAAATATTTTGTCTATAAAGAATATTAACTCAAAATTTGTGAATAATCACAATCATATCCACTTTTTCTTTTTGAAAACATACACCAAAACCGACACAACGCAAACATTAAGTGCAATAACATAAACATAACCGAATCTGCTTTTAAGCTCCGGCATATACGAAAAATTCATACCGTACCAGCCGACAATAACCGTCATAGGCAGAAAAATCGAAGTCACCACGGTAAAAAGTTTCATAATTTCGTTTTGCTTAACATCGATATATGTTTGGTATGCGTCCCAAAGATGAGTAACGCTTTCCCTCATAATGTCCGTATTTTCCTTAAATCTGATTGCCTTGTCTTTAAAAATTTTAAATCGTTCAAGCGCCGTTTTTTCAAATAATTCATTTTCGTTTTGAATAAAAATCTCGCCAATATCGATAAGCTGTTCATAAAACGAGCGCAGGCGCAAAAGTTCCTGCTTTTTTTCAATCAGGATTTTATTAAAATCAATTTTCACATCTCTTTTGATAATATCCTTTTCAAGTTCGCCTATCTCGTTTTCCTCGTCAAATGACGAAGAAACATTTTCGCACACAATTTCAAGAAAAGTACAAATCAGCTTTTCCACCTCGGCATTTTCGCAAACTGCACTTGAACATAGGTCAAAGAAGCAGTTTTGCACAATGCTCGATTCACTTTTCAGATTGACAATCACAAACAGATTTTTAAAAACAAGAAGCGCCAAATCGCAAAATTCATCTTTGCCCGAAATATCAAAACGAATAAATGTAAAATCATCGCCCAAATATTTAATCACAAAGCCTTGCCTTTTTTCTTTTTTCGCAAGCGTTAAAACATTTTTCGGCAAAGAAAAAACGGCAGTAAGCCTTTCAAGCTCACCTACCGTTACTATCCCTGCGCAAAGCAGATTTTTATTTATTTTGTCAATTTCAATGCTTTGCACCTCATCACCGAACATATAAAACATATTATCACCGTGATTAGTATGTGCAATATAATAAGTATTATAATTTGAGCCTAAATTACAAGTTTGAATTTTTAAGCACTGTTTTTGTTACGAACACATCGCCGTCGACATTACCCTGATATGTACCGTCATATTTTTTGGCAATATCCGAAACAATTTTTTGACCGTAGCCGTGGTTAGGGTCGTCCTGCTTTTTCTTTGACGGTTTGGAATAAGCATTGACGCCTTTTATCATAACTTCACTTGAATTTGCAATAATCGAAAGAGAAGTGTTTTTGTCGTCCTTATTATCCATAACGGCATTGATTTGGTTATCTATAAGATTAGTCAAAATCCTGCACAGGTCATAGTCGGATATTTTAATATCTGCGCCCTCTTTAACTTCGATTGAAAGGTTGATGCCTTTATCCTGCGCTTCGTTATGTTTAATTGTATAAATAGTATTAATCGTTTCGTTTTTGCAAATTTCACGGTTAGCCGAAAGCTCAATATCATTTCCGGCATTTTGGATAATTTCAAGTGCTTTTTCGGGCTTGTCAATCTCAATAAATCCACCGGCAGTGGTGAGAATATTTGCAATATCGTGCCTGATTTTTCTAAACTTTTCTTTTTCGTTTTTAAGCTGTAAAAACTGCTGATAGTCAAGTTCGTTTTTAGCCAAAAGGTTTTTATATTTTAAGTTTTCCTCTTCCTTTTTCTCCATATAATCGGCAACAAAAATAATCGTAAAATCAATCAAGAAGCAAATAAGCACATAAATGCAGAAGAAATAAGTTATTCTTTTAGGAAAATAATTAAGCTTTTTAACAAAAAGCTGTTGAACTATATTCACAAGCTGAAAGCCGAAGAAGTGAGTCAAAGGGAAAATATAAAGATAAATGTATTTTATATTATAATTTAAGCCCTTACTGAGTTTCTTTTGAACCAGCTTGATAATAAGCACAACGAGAAATGACAGCACTACCATAAAAAGCGAGGTTGCCAAAAGAGTAAATATGTCAATAGTAGTTGCATAAGCATTTGTAAAGTCGTAGCCGAACACATAATTAACCGTTGAAAAATAAATAATTGACGACGCCATCATCGTTAAAAATGAGAATACGACGGTGACGAGCTTCACGAAAAGCTTGCCGTGCATAACGATTGAAATTATTATAAATTCAAGCACAAAATACAGAGCCAGAATAGTATATTCTGCCTTTTGCGAATAGTTGCCGGCTTTTAGCGAAAGAAACGAATAAAGCATACTTAATCCGACAATTGAAATGAAAGTTATAAATGTGTTATATTTCTTTTTCAGCATTGCCGTTGTGATATTATAAAGCACCAACGCCCTTGACAAATGCATTATCCACGCATACGGAAAAAATACCGTTAAATCTATTTCACCCATATTACTCTCCTCATTCTGTGTTTATATATTTAATAAATAATTTCTGTATGTATCAACCGTTTTCAAATAATTTTTTGACGAAATCGGCACTTCCTCTTTATTTTTGAGCAAAAACCTGTGTGGCTCGTACGAAGTGATATAGTCCATATTCACCATATAGCTTTTGTGACAGCGCAAAAACTGAGGTGTAAGCTCCTTTGCAAAAGCCTTAAGCGACGAATAAAGCGTATACTTTTCGCCCGAAAAAGTATGAAGGTCGATATTATTGTTAAATGTTTCGATAAATGTTATATCGTTTAAATCAATTGTATAGCTTCTGCTTCCTATTTTAATGAGCCTTTGATTTTCATTTTCATTTGATATATTGTCAATCGCCTTTTTAAGTGCACTTAAAATCTGCTCGTTCGTCATTCTCGTTTTGATAAGAAAATAGCAACTGTCGGTTTCCGAAATTTTGTACCCTTCAACAGGGAATGCAGTCATAATTATAAACTGAGTTGAACGAAGCCTTGCCTGATTTTTAATGAGCCAGTCAATGCTGTTGCGCTCGTTAATCATTATGTCGAGAAAAACTATGTCTGCCCTTTTCTTTTCAACATAATCCTCAAGCGCTTCTATACTTTTACAGCAATCGATATTAAACGGCTGATTTATTTTGCTTTCAAAAAGCTTGCTTATTTTGTAAATAAGTATTTCCTTGTATGAGTCCTCGTCGTCACAAATAAGAATGTTAATCAAAATCTCATCTCTTTTCAAAACGATATTATGTATTTCAACAGTTTGCCACGCAAAATATGCGTTTCACCCTGCAAATATTGTAATCATAGCTTGCATTATGTATTATTTTGACATAAGGCAGGTTGAAAACGACCTCTTTATTATATTAAATTTTCGCTTTTTAGTAAAGAGAAATGAAAAATTATTTTATGAATTGAAGCAAAAAGCAGTCCATCTAGGACTGCTTTTTGCTTTTTGTATTTTAATTTATTTATGTTTACTGTTCATTCTATTTGCAGCTGCTGTGACGAAGCCACGGAAAAGTGGGTGTGGCTTATTAGGTCTTGACTTAAATTCTGGGTGGAACTGGCAAGCGACAAACCAAGGGTGCTCAGGAATTTCAACCATTTCAACAATATGATTATCCGGTGAAGTACCGGCAAAAATCATACCACCCGAAAGCAAATCGTTTCTATAGTCGTTATTAACTTCATATCTGTGCCTATGTCTTTCATAAATCATTGAAGCACCGTAAAGCTCATACGACTTTGACTCAGGGTTAAGCGAGCAAGGGTACTGACCGAGGCGCATTGTACCACCCATATCGGTAACATCCTTTTGCTCCGGCAAAATGTCGATAACAGGGTACGGAGTGTCCGGATTAATCTCAGCAGAGTTAGCGTCGTTAAGACCGAGCACATGCCTTGCAAATTCGATAATAGCAATTTGCATACCGAGGCAGATACCGAGGTAAGGAATACCGTGAGTCCTTGCGTACTGGCAAGCGTTAATCTTGCCCTCAATACCACGACTGCCGAAGCCACCCGGCACAAGAATACCGTCCATATCGCCTAAAACCTCATCAAGGTTAACATCGTCACCCTCAAGAGTTTCGGAGTCAATCCAAGTAATGTCAACGGCACTTCTTGTTTCAATACCGCCGTGCTTAAGTGCTTCGTTAACGGAAATATAAGAGTCGTGAAGCTCAACATATTTACCGACCATAGCAATTTTAACTGTTTGCTTAGGATTTCTGAGTGCTTCAAGCATATGCTCCCAGTCATCAAGGTCACGCTCACCACATTCAATGCCAAGCTTTTTGATAACTACATCGTCCATATGCTGTTCTTTAAGCATCATAGGTACTGCGTAAAGAATATCGCAGTTATTATTTTCAATTACACATTCCTTATCAACATTGCAGAAAAGCGCAATTTTATTTTTAATATCGTCTGTAAGAGGATGCTCGGTACGGCAAACGATAATGTCAGGGCTGATACCGATTGAAAGCATTTCCTTAACGGAATGTTGAGTCGGTTTACTCTTAAGCTCGTCCGAAGCAGCAAGGTAAGGCACAAGTGTTACATGGATGAAAAGGCAATTTTCCCTGCCAACTTCAACGGCAAACTGACGGATAGCTTCAAGGAAAGGTTGAGATTCAATATCGCCGACTGTACCACCGATTTCAACAAGGCACACATCGGCGCCTGTATCGGCGTTACGGTTGATATAGCGCTTAATTTCGTTAGTTACATGAGGAATAATTTGGATAGTCTGTCCACCGTAGACGCCCTTACGCTCGTCGGAAATAACTTTCCAATAAACTCGACCCGAAGTAAGGTTAGAATTTTGAGAAAGACTTTCGTCAATGAATCTTTCGTAATGGCCGAGGTCAAGGTCGGTTTCTGCGCCGTCGTCGGTAACAAAAACTTCGCCGTGCTGAACAGGGTTCATTGTACCCGGGTCAACATTAAGATATGGGTCAAGCTTTTGCGCTGTAACTTTCAAGCCACGAGATTTGAGAAGTCTGCCCAGTGACGCTGCCGTAATGCCTTTACCAAGACCTGAAACAACACCACCGGTGATAAAAATATACTTTGTGCTGTTCATAATACCACCTCTGAAAATAGAATAAAATAAATACAAAAACAAAAAAACGGCTGTACGCACTTGTACAACCGTCTGTACTTATATATTATAAAGCACTTTACTTACCATTTCAATAGGAAATTGAAATTTTTTGAATTTTTTTGTCGGAGGGGAAATTAATGTTTATCCGATTAAGGCTCCCTTGCAAAGGGAGCTGTCGGTTTACCGACTGAGGGATTGAAAAGGCGAACGCAGTTCGCCCCTACGGTAATTTTTCTAATATAGATAGTCTAAAATGATAAGACTATCGTAGGGGCGACCTGTGGTCGCCTTTATAACTACTCACTACGAAACAGTCCACCGGACTGTTTCTCCCAAATTTGTTGCTTCCTTTGGTCGCCAAATTTGGAGTCTCGTGTCTCTTGTGCTACGCACAATTCACTCGTCA
>JBNMGQ010000046.1:0-14716 GCA_050872345.1 Eubacterium sp.
CTACGAAACAGTCCACCGGACTGTTTCTCCCAAATTTGTTGCTTCCTTTGGTCGCCAAATTTGAAGTCTCGTGTCTCTTGTGCTACGCACAATTCACTCGTCAGCCGTCAACCGATTATAAACTATAATTTACAGTAGACAAATTTAATATTCAGTGCTATAATCTTGTTGAATTCAAAAACAAGGAGGCGAAATATATGGACAGTTGTGATAATCGATGTAGCTTTGGCGATGGGCAGGTCTTAATGAAAATTGCAAGTGTCGATATTTTTTCGCTTTGATAATACATTTTAAGCCTTTCCATCGTAGAGAATGTCACAACTATTAATTTGATTGTGTAATTTTTGCACGATGGATTTTTTATACCCTTTTTTGGGAGAACGGAGGCTGAAATGGAAAACGAAACATTAAAAGCTCCTAAGGTTATAGAAGAAATCGTAGCTGTTATCAGGAGCAATTTAGATAAAAAAGAATTAGTTGAAAAGCTTGACGACTACCACGCAAACGATATTGCGCAAAGCTTGGAATATTTAACTTCTAAAGAGCGTTTGTCACTTTATGATGTTTTGGGCGACGAATGGATTTCCGAGATTTTGTCTTATGTCGAAGAGCCAAAGCAGTATATCGACGAACTTGGTATTAAACGACTTGCCGATGTTATTAACGAAATGGACTCGGACGATGCTGCCGATTTGCTTGAAAAAGTTGACGACGGCGTTCGTGAAAAGCTGAAACCTTATCTTGACGATGATGTCAGGGCTGATATTCAACTTATCAATTCTTATGACGAAGACGAAATCGGCAGCTTGATAACAAACAACTACATTTGCATTTCAAAAACGCTTGATATTCGTTCGGCTATGCACGAACTTATTAAGCAGGCAGGCGATAACGACAATATTTCCACCATTTATGTTACCGATGAAAACGGCAAGTTCAGTGGTGCTATCGATTTAAAGGATTTGATTATAGCAAGGCAAAATGATGACCTTGACTCGATTATAATTTATTCCTATCCTTACCTTCTTGCAGATGAAAAAATATCCGACAGTATCGAAAAAATCAAGGACTACGCCGAAGATTCACTTCCTGTTTTAAATCATAATAATGAAATTATCGGTATTATTACTGCGCAGGATGTAGTTGAAGCCGTTGACGACGAAATGGGCGAGGACTATGCAAAGCTTGCCGGTTTGACGAGTGAAGAAGATTTGAACGAAACATTAAAGCAGAGTATTAAAAAGCGTTTGCCGTGGCTTATTATTTTGCTCGTTTTGGGTATGCTCGTTTCAAGCGTGGTAGGTGCTTTTGAAGGCGTTGTTGCCATACTTCCTATAGTTATTTGCTTCCAGTCACTTATTCTTGATATGGCAGGCAATGTCGGCACGCAGTCACTTGCTGTTACAATTCGTGTGCTTATGGACGAAGAACTGACTGCCAAGGATAAAATGAAGCTTGTGCTCAAAGAGGGCAGAGTCGGATTTACAAACGGTCTGCTTTTGGGAATACTTGCCGTTGTATTTCTTGGTCTTTATGTGTTCCTGTTTAAAGGATACGATGTTACTCATGCTTTCTTAATTTCATTTTGCGTCGGCGTTTCGCTTTTGCTTGCGATGATTGTATCGAGCCTTGTGGGCACGCTTGTACCTATGGCTTTCAAAAAAATCAAGGTTGACCCTGCCGTTGCTTCGGGTCCGTTAATCACAACCGTTAACGATTTGGTTGCCGTTGTTATTTACTACGGACTGGCGTGGGTACTTCTTATTAATGTAATGCATATTGCGTAAATATGACTTGTAATCAACAAATCATTGTCTTTTTGTACAAAAAGTGCACAACTATTTTGTATGAAATGTCGATTTTACGGCAAACAGTTGCATTTTTTGTTTTTTTATGCAACAATATGTTTCTACAATGTGCTTTATTAATTTAATAGGAGTAAAAAAATATGGACAGAAGAATTAAAAGAACACGCACTGCCGTGTTCAATGCTGTTCTTGATTTGATGGTTGAAAAAGACACAAGCAAAATAACCGTGCTTGAGCTTTGCAAAAGAGCTGACATCAATAAGAGTACATTCTATCTCCATTATAAGAGCATGGATGATTGTTTGCAAAGCTGTTTTCAAATCATTATGAACGGTATTATCGACATTTCAAAGCGTATCAACTATTATGAAATTAAGCGTGACCCGGAACCGGCTGTTGATAAGCTTCTTGATGAAGTTGAGAAGAATATCGAGTATCTTTCTAAGTTTAAGGCAAGTACGATTTGCGCTCCTGCCATTAAAATGCTTAAGGAAAATCTTGTTTCTTCAATTTCGGACAGTAATAATTTCAGCCTTGAGTTTAATTATTTTGAGGTTTCAACAATTACCTTTGCCGTTGCAGGCTGTATCGACGCTCTTATCGAACCACTCCCATACTTCGATAAGGCTGAGCTTAAAAAGGTTATAGTTGCAATGCTCAAATCTTCAAATGCATAAAATATTGTAAATTATTAAAGAGTAGGCATTTTACCTACTCTCTTTTTTCGTATGTATAAATTGACATATGTCACAAATTGTGTATAATTAAAGTGTTGATTAAATTTTAAGGAGTTATTATGGCACGACCGAAAAAGGCACGAACTATTTGTTTTAAACCCGATATAACCGAATTTGTAAAAATAAAGGGTGGCAGGGGAGTTGTTGAACTGTCGCTTGATGAATATGAAACGCTTAGGCTTATTGATTACTTAGGCTTGACCCAGCAGGAGTGCGCACTTCAAATGCAGGTAGCACGCTCAACAATTGCTGCAATTTACCAAAACGCAAGGTATAAAATTTCCGATTCACTTGTTAACGGTAAGTCGATAAAAATTGACGGTGGCGATTTTGAACTTTGCCCAAATTCAAGCCACTGCTGTGGCAAGTGTGGAACTAATGTGTGTGGTAGGTGCAACCACGGTGCCTGCGAAAAATGTACAGGCGTTTTCCACCCAAAGGGTCAGGAATGCGAAGTGGTGAATTGATTATTTGAAGCTTTGATTTGTAGTGGTCGGCGTCCTCGACGACCCGTTTTTCATATTTAAATTGTCTTAATAAAAATGATATTGTAACAGGCGAACGCAGTTCGCCCCTACGATAGTTTGTATAATAAAAAATAAGAGGGTGCAGTCGATTTGATTGCACCCTCTTTGTCATTTTATGGTTTTTTTAATTTTTCACGCATAAGTGGTTTGATACCACCTGCCGAAAGAATTTTCATTGCCTGACCTGTGATTTTTTCGCACTGATAACTTTTTCCTGTATCAATTACGCTTACAGTTCCGTTTTGAATATCTATTTCTATCTCTTGTCCGTTTTTAACAATTTGGCTTATTCCTTTACATACAATGAGAGGTAAGCCTAAATTTATGGAATTTCGATAAAATATTCGTGCAAATGAATCTGCCACGATTGCACTTGCTCCCATATTTATAATTGAAATAGCTGCGTGCTCTCTGCTCGAGCCACAGCCAAAATTAGTGCCTGCTACTATTATATCGCCTTTAGTAAAATTACTTGCAATATTTTCATCTACTCCACACAGGCAATGGCTTCCTATTTCTTTCGGGTCGGTTAAAGCAAGAAATCTTCCGGGATAAATTTGGTCTGTATCTATGTTATTTCCGACAACAATTACTTTACCTTTGATTATAGTGTCCATTTTTATCTCCTTATAAATATTCTCGTGGGTCGGTTATTTTTCCGTTTAAAATGCTTGCTGCAACGGTTGCAGGACTTGCAAGATAAATATCGGCATCAACCGAACCCATTCTGCCGGGGAAGTTTCTGTTTGTGGTTGTTATACAAACTTCATTTGGCGCAAGTATTCCTTCGTGTGCACCCAAACAAGCACCACAACCGGGTGTAGTAATTGTTGCACCTGCATTCATCAATGTTTGAATATAACCTTTTTCCATACATTCCTGCATAACTTCAGCAGATGCCGGAACGACAACCAATCGTGAATATTTCGGTATATGTTTATCCTTCAATATTTTTGCGCATATTTCTATATCCTCGCATCTTCCACCTGTGCAACTGCCAACATAACCTTGATTAAGTTGAATGTCTCCGTTTTTTAATACATTGCTTATTGCTTTGACATTATCAACACTGCTTGGGCAGGCAAGTTGAGGCTCTAAATTTGAAACATCAAAAATATATTGCTCTTCATATTCAAAATCATCATCGGTGTATTGAATTTCATACGGTCTTACGGCTCTTTTGTTTACATATTCAATAACTGCATCATTCGGTTGCATATATGCCGTTTTTGCTCCCATTTCAACAGCCATATTGCAAATAACCATTCTGCCTGCAACACCAAGATTGTCGACATAGCTTCCCGTAAAATCAATTGCTTTATATACGGCACCGTCAGCTTTGATTTTTCCTAAAACAGATAAAATAACATCCTTTGGGTATACGCCTTTTTTCGGTGTGCCTTCTAATCTTATTTCTATAATTTCCGGAACTCTGAACCATAATTCTCCTGTAATCAATATGGTTGCCATATCCGTTGCACCACAACCAGTTCCCATTGCACCAAATGCACCGTGCGTTGTTGTATGGCTGTCTGTTGCAACAACTATCATGCCCGGATAAATTACTCCTGCCTCCGGCATAACCTGATGGCACACACCACAGTTGGTGTCAAAATGAAAGCGCAAGTTGTTTTCTTTTGCAAAAGCTCTCATTTTGCTGTGGTTTTCAGCACTTTTTATGTCAGGTGCAGGTGCGTAATGGTCGAATACAAAGGCTGCTCGCTCGTTGTCCCAAATTTTTTCGCCACCCATTTCATAAAATGAATATATAGTTTGTAAATAAAGGTCGTTTATTTCGGCAAAGTCTACTTTGGCTGTGACAATTTCACCTGCTGTAACTTTATCACGACCACTGTTTTTGGCTAAGATTTTTTCAATAGCGTGCATAAAATATATCCTCCTATTAAGTTTATATCGGCAACTTAAATATATCACCTTAATTCAAATTATTCAATATTTTTTATCGTTTGTCAAAAACAAAAAACGGTACAGCTAATGCTATACCGTCAATGATTTAATATTTAATTATAACTGGTCGGCGATAGTGTAAATCATTTCCTTTGTCTTTTCCCAGCCGAGGCAAGGGTCGGTGATTGACTTACCGTATACACCGTCTTCAACCTTTTGGTTTCCGTCTTCAATATATGACTCAACCATAAAGCCTTTAACCATATGCTTAATGTCGTCGCTGTGACGCATTGAATGAAGAACTTCGTTAGCGATTCTAACCTGCTCAAGATATTTTTTGCCTGAGTTTGAATGGTTTGTATCAACGATAACGGCAGGGTTCTTGTATTCGCCTGTGCAGTAAGCGTCGTAAAGCTTTCTGAGGTCCTCGTAGTGGTAGTTAGCGTGGTTGTTGCCGTGCTTACTTACACTGCCTCTGAGGATTGCGTGTGCAAGCTCGTTGCCCTTTGATTCAACTTCCCAACCTCTGTAAAGGAAAGTATGGTCGCCCTGTGCAGCTTTGATAGAATTAAGCATAATCGAAAGGTCGCCGCTTGTCGGGTTCTTCATACCTACCGGAATGTCAAGACCTGACGATACAAGCCTGTGCTCCTGATTTTCAACCGACCTTGCACCTACTGCAACATATGAGAGAAGGTCGGACAAATATCTGTGGTTTTCAGGGTAGAGCATTTCGTCTGCGCAGGTTAAACCTGTTTGCTCAATAGCGTCCTTGTGAAGTGAACGAATAGCCTTGATACCTTCAAGCATATCAGGCTTTTTATCTGGGTCAGGCTGGTGGAGCATACCCTTGTATCCTGCGCCTGTAGTTCTCGGTTTACCTGTATAAATACGAGGAATGATAAGAATTTTGTCCTCAACATCGGTTTGAACTACTGCAAGACGATGAATGTAGTCGAGTACGGCGTCGTGCCTGTCGGCAGAGCAAGGACCGATAATAAGCAAAAACTTGTCGCTTTCGCCTTTAAATACTTTTGCGATTTCGGCATCTCTTTTAGCCTTGATTTCTTCTGCTTCCTTTGAAAGAGGCATTTCCTTTTTAACCTCCTGAGGAACAGGAAGCTTTCTTTTAAAATTTGTGTTAGTCATCATATCCATAATTTTCACCTTCCATAAAATACTATTATAATAGTAACAATCACAGCTTGTCAATTTAGCGCTTAAAAGTTTTAACGCTTTTAAGTCCTAAAGTATTATGATTGAATTATAACAAAACAAATCCGGTTTGTCAATAGTAAAAACAAAGAGAAGTACCGATTAGATACTTCTCAAAAACTAAATGAATATTTTAATCATATATCTGTCGCCGTTTTGAGCATAGTCGATTTTGCCGTTGTATTTTTCGATTATTTGAATTGCATTTTTGCCAAGCTTAAATTTTGTCGGAGTGTCGATTGATACGAAAATGACATTTTCATTAGCTTTTTTGCAAACAAAGTTAATCGTTCTGCCGCAATCGACCTTCTGGCAGGATTTAATTGCGCCGTTAAACACAGATGAAAAAATTGTACATATCTCCGTGTCGCTCAGCTTGACCTCGTTTGACAAAACGGTGTCGCAGTTTAATGCAACACTGACATTTTTGCACCTTTGATTTTCATACAAAATAAGCGCATTTAAAGCGTAGTTTGAGCAAAAATTTTTCGGCACGAATTTTTCAATATGATTTTCGTGGCTTGACAAAATTTCCCTTGCACGGTCAATGTCACCCTTTTGAAGGAGCATATCAACGGTGAAGTTTTGATTAATAGTATCGTGCTTAAATTTGCGAAGCGCTTTGCTGTCCTCACTCAAGGCTAAAATTTTGTCTATTTCAAGTTGCCCTTTTTCCTCTTCAAATTTCGACTTTTGCTTTGCGTTTTGAACTGCAAGAGCCACAATCACAGCCAAGAGTAAAACGGTTAAAATTATCAATGCTTTCATACTATTGCCACATCACTTTCTTTTCAAGGTAGTTGTAATAGTTTTCGATAAAAGGTTTGTATTGCGCCCTCGGAATAGGGACAAGAATTGAGCCGTTTAAAAGAATTGTTTTGTCACTTTTATTGATATTTTCGATTTTATCAAAATTGACAATATAACTTCTGTGACAAGCGTAAAAGTTATTCGGAAGCAAGTCGATAAAAGTATTAATGCCTTTTTGAATTGTAATATCGTTTTTGCCTGCAAGATGAAAAACAGTATTTTTCTTTTGTGCTTCAAGACAAATAATTTCGTCAAAATAGACGGTGCTTGAACCGATTTGAATTTTACGGTTTTTGTCCTCGTCAATTTCACTCATTGCTTTGTCAAGCGCTTTTTCAAGTTTCTCAATCCAGTCGGAGCGCTTGTAGACAAAGTAAGTAAAATCAGTTTCGCATATATCTGCTGCCTGCTCAAGAAAAGCAGTAATAAATATAATTTTGGTTGCCGAATTTTTGTCGTGAATTTTCTTTGCTATGCTGATACCGTTGGTGTCGGAGTCAAGGCAAATGTCGAGAAGCATAATGTTAACCTCTTCGTCAAAATGGTCAAGCCATGTCCTCATTTCGTATTCACTTTTAAATTTATAAATATGAGCTGCAGTATCCGTTTTGTCAAAATAGTTTTCAACGACAGATACAGCAGCATTTAAGTATGTTTCACTGTCATCACAAATAACTAAATTTAACATTTTGACTTCCTCAAACATAAAATATAAATTATCTTAAACCCAAGTATAATATATATTTTGCCTCAAATCAACAAATAATAGCAAAAATTTATCCGGTGTGAATAATATTGACAAATATGTCGTTTCGTTACCGTTAAAATGACATTTCGTTGCAAAAGACAGACTGTTTGTTTCCAAAGTATTGATATTTTTTTGGTTATAAACTATTATTTAGCTAAAGTTAATGAAGCGCATTGGATTAACTTTATGAAAGCATTGGGAAAGCTTTTAGCGAAGGCAACTACGGGCTACTGTAGTTGCTTTTTTGTTTTATTTATGGTATAATAATTTCGGTGATTAAATGCTTAAGCTTGTTAATTTGAAAGAAAACAAAAACTACATTAAAAGCGCCAAGCTACTTTACAATTCTGCTTTTCCGAGTGATGAGCGTATGCCGTTTGGTCTTTTGATGCATAAGGCAAAGGGCAGTAATGTTACTTTTTGGGCAGTAGTTGACGAAGATATTTTTAAGGGCTTGACCTATACCGTTTGGTACAACGACATTGTGTTTATTTTTTATCTTGCCGTAGATGAAAGTGCAAGAGGTAACGGTATCGGAACAAAGATTTTGAGCCTTATTAAAGAGCAATTTCCAAACTGTCGCCTTGTCCTTAATATTGAGGCGCTTGATGAGAACAGCGACAATAACGAAGAACGCATCCGTCGCCGTGAATTTTATGTTAAAAACGGATTTTTCGGTGCAGGCTACAATGTCAGGGAATACAGCGTGACATATGAGAATATGTGCTATAGCGCCGACGGAAAGGCTGTTACAAAGGATGAATATTTTAAGTTGATTGAAGCTTATTGCGGCAAGCTTATTTATTCGTTTTATAAAAAAATGAGCGAGTAGTGTTGACATTAAACCGGTGTTGTGTTAATATACTGCTTGCAGTCGGTGTTGATTACAGTGAGGGTCCACCCGTTCCCATCCCGAACACGGTAGTTAAGCTCACCTGTGCTGACAATACTCGGAGGGCAGCCTCCCGGGAAGATAAGTGACGCCGACATAATAAAACCACCTACATTAATTTGTAGGTGGTTGTTTTTTTATAATATTTTTCGCGAACACTGTTCGCCCGACAATCCCTCAGTCGGCACAGCCGACAGCTCCCTTTACACAAGGGAGCCTAAATTCGTATGAGTAAGGTTGCGAAGAAGTAGTCACAACCGACTATTTGAGTAAAGAGCGATACATTTTGATGTATTCGTTTGCGCTCTTGCCCCAACTCATATCGCATTCAAGTGCACGCTTAACGAGGACTTTCCAATCTTTGCTGTTATATGCATCAACACCACGGTAAATAGCGCCGAGCATATCGTATGCGTCGTATGTTTTGAATGTGAAACCGTTGCCCTGTCCGTCGCCACAGTCGGTGATAGAATCCTTAAGACCACCTGTTTCACGAACGATAGGGAGAGTGCCGTATCTAAGCGCAACCATCTGCGAAAGTCCACAAGGCTCACTCTTACTCGGCATAAGGAATAAATCTGCGCCGGCATAAATTTTTCTTGCAAGGTCAGGCACAAAGCCGATTGTGATACCGACCTTGTCAGGATGCTTGTCGTGAAGGTAACGGAAATAGTTTTCATATTCCCATTCGCCACTGCCGAGCACAACATACTGAATGTCACGCTCGTAAAGGCTCTTTTCAAGCACTTCCTTCATAAGGTCAACGCCCTTGTGACCTACAAGCCTTGTAACGATACCTACAAGAGGTACATCCGGCTTAACTTCCATACCCATCATCTTTTGAAGTTCAGCCTTGTTTTTAGCCTTGTTTGAGAAATCATCGGCATTGTAGTTTGCCCAAATATCCTTGTCGGTTTCAGGATTGTAGCTGTCGGTGTCGATACCGTTCAAGATACCACAAAGCTTCCAGCTGCGTTGATTAAGGATAGGGTCAAGACCGTAGCTGTACCACGGGTCAAGAATTTCCTTAGCGTATGTAGGAGAAACGGTAGTTACCTTGTTGGCACATTCGATACCTGCCTTCATAAAGTTAACAAGACCGTCGTATAAAATCAAATTGTTGTATTCAGGGGCAATGCCGAGTACATCGTTGAGAAGTTCGTCGCCGTATTTGCCTTGATATTGAATGTTGTGAATTGTGAAAACAGTCTTAATGTTTTCATAACCCATTTTGTTTGCATAGTAGCAACTGTAGTAAAGTGGAGTAAGAGCACTCTGCCAGTCGTTGCAGTGGATAATGTCAGGCTTCCAGTCGATAGCCGGAATGATTTCAAGCACTGCTCTTGCAAAGAAAGCAAATCTTTCTGCGTCGTCATAGTGACCGTAAATACCGTCACGCTTGAAGTAATATTGATTGTCAAGGAAGTAATAAATTACACCGTTTGCCTTGGCTTCAAAAATACCACAATACTGCCTTCTCCAAGAAACAGGAACGGAAATAGAAGTGATAAACTTCATTTTGTCCTTGTATTCCTGCTTAATTCCGTCGTAAAGAGGCATAACAACTCTGCAACCTATAAGCCTTTTTCTGAGCGCTACAGGAAGTGAACCTGCAACATCGCCTAAGCCACCCGAAGCCATAAACGGAAGTGCTTCACTGGCTACATATAATACTTTCATTTATTATATTCCTCCAATTTAAACCCTGGTATTTTTAGCAAGACAAACAGGGAAGGTTTCAGCACCTGAAAGCTCGGCAGAACTTTTAATGCTGACATTTTTATCGGCAATTACACAGTTAACCTTTGAATTTTCGCCGATAACAGTATCCTGCATAAGAATTGAATTTTTAACAACAGCGCCTTTTTCAACTTTGACGCCCTTGAAGATAATGCAGTTTTCAACCGTACCGTCAATAATACAGCCGTCGGCTACGAGTGAATTTTTAGTAACCGATTCAGGACCGTAAAGGGTAGGCATATCGTCACGCTCTTTTGTTGAAATAGGTGAGCTGAAAAGCTTTTTCCTGTTTTCCTTTTCAAGAAGTGACATTGAAATTTTATAATAGCTTTGGATTGAATCAATTGTGCCGACAAAGGAGTCGGTTGCGTCGTAAGCGTTGATTTTAAGATTTCTTACATTAGCCATAATTATATTGCGCTGGTAAGAAATTTCATTTTTTGAATGAGCAGTTTGAATAAGAGTTTCAAGCAAATATTTTTTCATAATCATAATGTTGCAAGAGTAAAATACTTCTTCGTCAACATCACGGTCAAGGCTCATTTCGGTAATTCTGCCGTTTTCGTCAACCTTGTCAAAGCAAAGTACAGAGCCGATATTCTTAGGCATTTTGCCCTTAACACCGACGATTGTTATGTCAGCGCCACTCTTTTCGTGAGCGTCAAAAAGCTTTGAATAGTCAATGTTTACGACATTGTTGCAGTCTGTCATCAACACATAAGTTTGGTGTGACTGGTGAAGAAAACTCATATTGCCGTAGATAGCGTCAATTCTGTTTCCCCACATAGCTGCGTTGCTTGCCGAAAAAGGAGGAAGTAAGAAAAGGCCGTCGCTTTTTCTGCTCAAATCCCATGGCTTACCGGTTCCTATATGGTCCATAAGAGAACGGAAGTTGGAATTTGTTACTACGCCGATTTTAGTTACTCCACTTTCAACAAGATTGGAAAGTGGAAAGTCGATTAAACGAAAACGAGAACAGAAAGGAACAGAACCCATAGTTCTCATAGCAGTGAGAGAGTCAAGCGCTTCCTCGTGAATATTTGCAAATACCATACCTAATACTGATTTTCCGTTCATAACTTATACCTCCTCTCCTGCTTTTACCATTACCCCGGGTGCAATGTGTGTACCGGATTTGATTGTAGCACCTTCGCCGATTACTGCAATGCCCCAGTCTTCCGGCTTTTCAAGAAGCTCCGGAATTTCGCCTACCTGAGCGTCCTCTTCAATTACTGCATTTTCGGCTATGATTGAATAGTAAACCTTAGCGCCTTTTTTGATTGTAGCGCCCGGCATAATTACACTGTATCTTACATCTGCACCCTCTTCAACGGTACAGTTCGGCGATACAACGGAGTAATCAACATTACCCTCGATTTCGCATCCTTCACTTACCGATGAGTTTTCAACAACGGCATTTTTGCCTATGTAATGAGGTGGCGCCATAGGATTTCTTGAATAAATCTTCCAGCTTGGGTCGGAAAGGTCAAGGTCAACATTAGGATTGATAATGTCGAGGTTAGCTTCCCAAAGTGAATCGATAGTTCCTACATCCTTCCAGTAGCCTGAGAATGGGAAAGCAAAAAGTCTTTCGCCCTCTTCAAGCATTGTAGGAATAATGTTCTTACCGAAGTCGTTTGAAGAACCTTCGGTATTTTCATCTTGAATGAGATATTTTTTAAGCTTATCCCAAGTGAATACATAAACGCCCATAGACGCTTTGTTACTCTTTGGTTCTTTCGGCTTTTCTGCAAATTCGTAAATCTTATCGTTTTCGTCTGTTGCAAGAATACCGAAACGAGATGCTTCCTCCCAAGGAACTTCAAGCACTGCTATTGTGCAGTCGGCTTCGTTCTTTTTGTGGAAGTCAATCATCTTTGCGTAATTCATTTTGTAAATATGGTCACCCGAAAGGATAACTACATATTCAGGGTCATACTTTTCAATAAAGTTAATGTTTTGATAAATAGCGTTTGCAGTACCCTTGTACCATTCTGCGCCACCGATTGCCTCGTATGGTGAAAGAATATGGATACCACCGTCCTGCCTGTCTAAATCCCAAGGCTGACCGTTGCCGAGATAATCGTTAAGCTCAAGTGGCTGATACTGGGTGAGTACACCGACAGTATAGATACCACTGTTTACGCAGTTTGACAAAGGAAAGTCAATGATTCTGTAGTTGCCTCCGTAAGGTACGGCAGGCTTGGCAATGTTTTTTGTGAGAACACCGAGTCTGCTTCCTTGACCACCTGCAAGGAGCATTGCTACAACTTCTGTTTTGTGTGCCATTTCATTTCTCCTTTTATTTTTTCTTTTTATTTGATAACGCCGGCTTTTTGTCGGCTTTTTTTACTTTTTTGTCAGGCTTAACTTCTGCTTTTGTTTCAGCCTTTTTGGTTGGCGCTTTTGCTTCTTTTTTCTCTTCTTTCACGGTTTTTGAAGCTTTTTTTGTTTCAACCTTTTCCGGCTTTAATTCAGCCTTTTTTACTTCCTTTTTAGGCTCTGCCTTCTTTTCTTTTTTATCTTCCTTGATTTGCTTTGGCTTTGATTTGCTTGCTTTTTTAGCAGGCTTTTCAAGGTAGAGAGCCGAAAGACCGCTGAGCTTTAAGCCGATACTCTGCTCAAAGCCGTGCATTGGCTTTTTCTTAGTCTTGTAAGCAGGGTGCTTTTCAAGAGTAGTGCCACCGAATTTTTCAAGCGAAGTGTCAAGAATAACCTTGTAGCTTCCTTCCTGCGGAACGCCGATTCTGTATTCGTCAAAGCTGTTCGGTGTAAAGTTGAAGATTGCAATAATCTCCTTGCCCTCACGGTCAATTCTGCGAAAGGCGATAACGCTGTTTGCATTGTCCTCGCTTGAAATCCACTGGAAACCGTCCCAGCTGTAGTCAATCTGCCAAAGGGCAGGTGTGTTTTTGTAAAGGTCGTTGAGAGTTTTGCTGAAGCCGAGCATTTTCCTGTGCATTTCGTAATCGAGAAGAAGCCAGTCAAGACCTTGCTTGTAGTTCCACTCGATAAACTGACCGAACTCACTGCCCATAAAGAGCAATTTCTTGCCCGGATGAGCAAACATATATGCAAGGAACAGACGAAGTCCGTCAAACTTCATCTCGTATTCACCCGGCATTTTATTAATCAAACTGCACTTGCCGTGAACAACTTCGTCGTGGCTTATCGGCAAAATAAAGTTTTCGCTGAAAGCGTAGTAGAAGCTGAATGTAATGCAGTTGTGATTGCCTTTTCTGAAAAGTGGGTCAAGCGAAACATACCTGAGCATATCGTTCATCCAACCCATATTCCACTTGAAGTTGAAGCCTAAGCCACCGATATTTGTCGGCATTGTAATCATAGGCCAAGCAGTTGACTCCTCGGCTATCATCATAACCTCAGGGTGCTCTTTAAACATAGCACAGTTTAAATCTTTGAAAAATTCCACTGCTTCAAGATTTTCCCTGCCACCGTTTTTGTTAGGAGTCCACTGACCGTCCTCACGGCCGTAGTCAAGGTAGAGCATAGATGCAACTGCGTCAACTCTAAGACCGTCAAAGTGGAATGTGTCAACCCAGTACATTGCAGATGAGATAAGGAATGATTTAACTTCGTTTTTGCCGTAGTCAAATACTCTTGTGCCCCATTCCTTGTGCTCGCCCTTTTTCATATCGGAATATTCATATGTGCACTCGCCGTCAAATTCGTAAAGACCGTGTGCGTCCTTAGGGAAGTGAGCAGGAACCCAGTCAAGAATTACGCCGATACCTTCCTTGTGGCAGGCGTCAACAAAATACATAAGGTCGTCCGGAGTACCGTAACGGGAGGTAGGAGCAAAATATCCGGTAACCTGATAGCCCCATGAACCGTCAAACGGATATTCCATAATCGGCATCATTTCAATATGAGTGTAACCCATATCCTTTACATAAGGCACAAGCTGTTCAGCCATTTGCCTGTATGATAAAAATTCGCCGTCCTCGTGCCTTTTCCAACTACCGAAATGGATTTCATAAATGTTGACAGGTTTTTCAAGGATATTGCCCTTGCCGTTTTCCTGCTTCCATTTAGTATCGTTCCATCTGTACTTGCCAAGCTCATACACCTTTGAAGCTGTGCCCGGTCTTGTTTCTGCGTGGAAAGCATAAGGGTCAGCCTTCATAATAATGTTGCCTTTTTTTGTTTCAATCGCATATTTGTAGCAATCATAAATGTTTACATTGTCAATCTTTGCTTCATATATGCCGTCGCTGATTTCCTCCATAACATTTGCTTCGTTGTCCCAGCCGTTGAAATCACCTGAAACCGAAACACTTTTTGCGTGAGGTGCCCAAACACGAAAAGCA
>JBNMGQ010000047.1:0-14521 GCA_050872345.1 Eubacterium sp.
ACTTGCGTCAACACTGTTTTTCGGTGTGTTTTACGAAAAATCAATGTTTAATTCGGCATATGTTTCAAGCAAGCAGTCTGTTTCGCAGGCTAATGAAACCGTGTCGAACTATGTTTCGTCAATAAAAAACAAGCTTGACAATCTTTGCATTGAAACGGACAATCTGACCGATACATCGTCACTTCAAAATACAATATCAACAGCGTCAAAGCTTGAGGATGACATATATTGCGTGATGATTTATGATATGCAGGGAAATCTGCTTTCAAACTCAAACGGCGAAAGTGAAAAAGTTAAGGCTCACGCAACAAATCTATCGTTTGACAAATCACTTTATTCAAACTTAAAAGACGGCTATGCAATAAGCCAGCCACATGTAAACACGCTTTACAAAAACAAGTATCCGTGGGTTGTAACTATTGCAAAAAAGGAATATTCAAATCTTTTTTCAAAGCAGGTTTTTGTTGCGATTGATTTTAAATTTTCATCAATTGCGAAATATATTGACAAGGTAAGCATAGGTCAAAGAGGATACTGTTATATAATAGATTCAAAAGGAAAAATCATTTATCATCCACAACAGCAAATGCTTTTTTCAGGACTGAAAAAGGAAAACACTGATGAAATATCCGAGATGTCGGACGGTATACACAGGAAAAAGGATAACATTTACAACATTTCTTCTCTTGAGTCGTGCAACTGGAAAATTGTAGGTGTCAGCTTCAATGATGAAATAACGCAGGCAGTTAAAAGTCAGGTAATCATCGGTTCAATATTTGCAATTCTTTTCAGTATTTTTATATCAATAGTAATTTACTTTTTGCTTTCACGAACGGTTACAAGACCGGTAAGGCGACTTGTTGCGTCTATGCAAAAATTTGAAAAGCAGGCAGAATCATTTGAGTACAAGGCTGATATGAGTAATGTTGTTGAATTTCAAACTCTGTCGGCATCGTTTGAACATATGGTACTTATGATTCAGTCACTTATGGAAAAAGTGCACAATGAAGAAATCGTGCTCAGAAAAACAGAGCTTAAAGCGTTGCAGGCACAAATCAATCCACATTTTCTTTATAACACGCTTGACTCAATTCAATGGATGTGTGAGCAGGACAACAGCAAGGACGCAGTTAAAATGGTGGGTGCGCTTGCAAAACTGTTTAGGATAAGCATAAGCCACGGCAATGAATTTATTACTATAAGCGACGAACTTAAGCACGCCGAAAGCTATCTTATTATTCAAAGCTACAGGTATAAAAATCAATTCACCTATTCATTTGATGTTGACAAAAGCGTTTTGGGTTATATGTGCAACAAAATCACGATTCAGCCGTTTATTGAAAATGCTATTTACCACGGACTTGACAGAATGGTTGACGAAGGCGAAATCAAAATTATTGTAGAGCGTTGCGGCAAAGATATAGTTATAAAGGTTAAGGACAACGGACTCGGTATGACGGAGGAGCAATGCAAAACAATCCTTCAAAAAGACAGAAGCGACTCAAAAGGTATCGGTGTCAAGAATGTTAACGACCGACTCAAAATCTATTTTGGCGAAGAGTACGGTATTACGATCGACAGTGAACTTGATGTCGGCACAACAGTAACCATTAAAATTCCGAAGATTGAGAAAGGACAAGAAAATGAATATTAAAAAGTTAACTGCCCTGCTCACTCTTGCTGTTTTTATTATTGCCTGTTTATTCGGTTGTACAAAAGCCGGCACTCAAATTACCAAAAGCAAAGATGTCGCTATAATCACAAAGGGCAGTGACTCGGACTTTTGGAGTGATTTAAAAAGTGGTGCACTGTCGGCTGCAAATGAATACAACATTAATCTTACATTTGACGGACCGGAAAATGAGGAAGATTACGAAGCGCAAAACAAGATGATTGAAAATGCCGTTTCAAAAAAAGTCGGTGTAATTGTATTGTCAGCAATCGATTACGAAAAAAATGCACCGTCGATTCAAAAAGCCATTGATAAAGGTATCAAGGTAATCACGGTTGACAGTGATGTCGATGCAAAAGGCAAAGAACTTTTTATCGGAACAGACAATGTATCGGCAGGTAAAAAAGCAGCAATGCAAGCCGTTGAACTTTGTAAAGGGCAAAAGTCTATTAATATAGGTATAGTAAATTACGGCGAAAATACCGAAAACGGTAAAAATCGATTAAAAGGATTTACAGACTATATTAATAAAATAGGAAACGCAAAAATTGTCGATACCGTTAATGTTGAATCAAACACGAAAAACGCAACCTTGGGCGCAAAAAAGCTTCTTGAAAAAAATAAAGACATAAATGTTCTCATCGGTTTTAACGAATGGTCAACACTCGGTGTCGGCTATGCAATAAAGGAACTTGGGCTTAAAGACAGTGTTTACGGCATAGGATTTGACAGCAATGTCAACTGCGTAGATATGCTTGAAAGCGGCGAGATAGATACGCTTGTAGTTCAAAATCCGTTTTCTATGGGTTATTTGAGCGTTTCAAAGGCATCCGAAATACTATCGGGTAAAAAGCAAAAGGACAGCACTGTTGAAACCGACACTTACATTGTTAAGCGTGACAATATGTTTTCACCGTCGATTCAAAAAATCCTTTTCAGCTTTAATGAAGAAGAAAATTAAATAAAACAATTAAGGCTCTGATATGTCAAATTCGGCATATCGGAGCTTTTTTTCGTTTAAAAGTTGAATTTTTAACATAATAAATCAGAGAAATCGTAAATTTTTATACACTTTGAATAAAATATTGCATTCATTTTTACTTGACGCAAAGATATAATGAAGATGCTAAATGACTTAACAATAAATTTAAGGAGGTTATCTTTATGAAAAAGATGAAAAAGTTATTGGCATTATTATTAGCAGTAGTAATGGTAGTAGGTTTTGCAGCATGCTCTTCAAATAAGAGTAACGACGGTACAACAACAAAAACTGCGTCGTCGGCAAAGGGTGAAATTTCAGTATTTTATTACACCTTCAGTGACGCATATATTTCAACCGTTCGTTCAGCAATGGATAAAATCTTAAAAAACGGTGGCTACACCTACAACGATTATGACGCAAACGGCAACCAGACAACACAAACAGAGCAGGTTCAAACAGCACTTGCAAAAGGCTCATCAATGCTTATCGTTAATGTAGTTGACACAGGTTCAAACGACGCTGCTCAAAACATTATCAATCTTGCAAAAGCACAAAATGTTCCTGTAATCTTCTTCAACCGTTCGGTTGACCAGAGTGTTATCGAAAGCTATGACAAATGTGTATTCGTAGGTACCGACTACGAGCAGGCTGGTCATATGCAGGGTCAAATGATTGGTGAATACCTTGTAAACAATTACGACAAGCTTGACCTTAACGGCGACGGCAAAATCAGCTATGTAATGTTCAAGGGTCAGGAAGGTAATATGGAAGCAATTGCCCGTACAAAGTACGGCGTTGAGGACGCTAACAAGGTTCTTGAAAAAGCAGGAAAGCCTGCACTTGAGTTCTACGATTCAGCCAACAAGAACAAGTACCTTGTTGACCAGGACGGTTTATGGTCATCGGCAGCTGCTACAAACTATATGAGCACAGCTCTTGCACAGTACACAGAAGCTAACAAAAATATGATTGAACTTGTTATCGCAAACAACGACGAAATGGCACTCGGCGCAGTATCTGCTCTTCAAACAGCAGGCTACAACAAGGACGGCAAGAAAGTTATTCCTGTATTCGGTGTTGACGCAACAGACGCTGCCAAGTCAGCTATCAAGTCAGGTTCAATGATTGGTACAATCAAGCAGGACGCACAGGGTATGGCTGATACAATCACAACTATTATGAAGAATTACCTTGACGGTGCAAATGCACTTGACGGTATCGACACTGCAAATGTAGTAGGCACATGGAGAGTTAACATTCCTTACTCAGCTTACACAGCAGACTCGGCAGAATAATATAATTTAACTTTACGATTACGGTTGGGGCACATTCGCCTCAACCGTACTATTCAAAGCAGATAGGAGAGATACATATGCAAAACAATATAAACAATTCCGTTTCTGCAACTGACAAAGATATATTGTTAAAAATGGTTGATATAGAAAAGACCTTTCCGGGTGTTAAAGCACTTGACCACGCTCAACTTACCGTTAAAAGAGGTACGGTTCATGCACTTATGGGTGAAAACGGTGCAGGTAAATCAACACTTATGAAATGCCTTTTCGGTGTCTACAGCAAGGACAACGGTCACATTTATGTTGAGGGACAAGAGGTAAATTACAAAAACAGTAAGGAAGCTCTTGAAAACGGTGTAGCAATGGTGCATCAGGAACTCAACCAAGCACTCAAGCGCAATGTTATGGACAATATGTGGCTCGGCAGATTTCCTAAGGTTTCAAAATATCTTCCTTTCACAAGTGAAAAAAAGATGTATGACGAAACCATGAAGGTTTTTAAGGACCTTGATATTAATGTTGACCCAAAAACAGTTATGAGCACTATGTCGGTTTCGCAAAGGCAAATGGTAGAAATTGCGAAGGCAGTTTCCTACAACTCAAAAATAATTGTTTTTGACGAGCCTACCTCATCACTTACGGAAGAAGAGGTAGAACACCTTTTCCGTATTATCAATATGCTTCGTGACAGAGGTTGCGGCATTATTTATATTTCTCACAAAATGGAAGAAATATTGCGCATAAGCGACGAAGTAACAATTATGCGTGACGGTAAATGGATTGCAACTAAGCCTGCAGCTGACCTTACTATGGACGAAATCATCAAGCTTATGGTCGGTCGTGAGCTTACAAACCGTTATCCTGAAAAGGACAATGAAATCGGCGAAGTTCTTTTGAAAGTAGAAAACCTCAGTGGCGAATATACAAACCTGAGCAATGTTTCATTTGAAGCAAAGAAGGGTGAAATCCTCGGCGTTGCAGGGCTTGACGGTTCAGGCAGAACGGAACTGCTTGAGCAGATTTTCGGCATCACTACCAAAAAGGGTGGCAAAATCACTCTAAACGGCAAAGAGGTTAAAAACAGAAATCCACACGAATCAATCAAAAACGGCTTTGCTCTTTTGACTGAGGAAAGGCGTGCAACAGGTATTTTCGGTATTCTTAATATCAGAGAAAATACAACTATTTCAAGCTTAAAAAAATATCAGACCGGTCCGTTTCTTAACAAAAAGAAAATGAAGGACACGACTGACGAATATATAAAATCACTGAGAGTTAAAACTCCTACTCAGGAAACAAAAATCAGTACTCTTTCAGGTGGTAACCAGCAAAAGGTTATCCTTGCAAGATGGCTTTTGACGGACCCTACCGTGCTTCTTCTTGACGAACCGACAAGAGGTATCGATGTAGGCGCCAAATACGAAATTTATCAGCTTATTTTAGACCTTGCTAAAAAAGGCAAAACAGTCATTATGGTTTCTTCCGAAATGGCAGAGCTTTTGGGTGTATGCGACAAAATTCTTGTTATGTCCGGCGGCAGGCTTTCGGGCGAAGTTGACGCCAAGACAACAAATCAGGAAGAGATTATGACTCTTGCAGCAAAATATGTATAAGGAGGATTTCATTATGGCTGACACAAGTGTAAAAAAAGTTAAGCGTTCTCGAATCTCCCTTTGGGTTGAAAAATTCAAAGCGGCAGATAAGGACGACAAAAAAAGATTAATAACAGATTTATTATTTAACAACGCAATGTACATAATCATTGCAATCGCAGTAATTTTTATTGCAATCAAGGTTCCGGCATTTTTAAGTGTATCATCAATAGTTAATATAGTTTCACTTACTGCTGCCAAGCTTCCTATCGCTTTAGGTATCGCAGGATGTATCGTATTAACAGGTACCGATATTTCGGCAGGTCGATGCGTAGGTCTTACTGCCTGCGTTGCAGCTTCCCTGCTCCAAATGACAGGCTATGCAAATAAGATGTTCCCTAATCTTAACACAATGCCTCTTTTTGTAGTATTCCTTGCAGTTATTGCAATCGGCGCAGTTGTAGGTCTTGTAAACGGATTTTTCGTAGCTAAGTTTAAGCTTCATCCGTTCATCGTTACTCTTTCAACTCAGCTTATCGTTTTCGGTACAGTTCTTATGTACCTTATGATTGGTGGCAACAACGGTCAGACTCTTTCAGGTCTTGACTCATCTTACACAAGCTTTATTACAGGCACACTCTTTACTATCGGTGGCGTTGCAATTCCGAAATATGTTCTCTACTCCGTAATCTTAACTGCTATTATGTGGGTCATCTGGAACAAGACAAAGTTCGGTAAAAATATGTTTGCCGTAGGTTCAAACGAAGAAGCAGCAAGAGTATCCGGCGTTAATGTATTTATGACAATCTTGATGGTATTCGTACTTGCAGGCGTTATGTACGGTATCACAGGTTTTATCGAAGGCGCTCGTATCGCATCTTGCTCGGCTAACACAGGTCTTAACTACGAATGTGACGCTATCGCAGCTTGCGTAATCGGTGGTGTATCGTTTGTAGGTGGTACAGGTAAAATCAGTGGTATTGTTATCGGCGTACTTCTTTTACAGATTATCTTTGCAGGTCTTAACTTCCTTTCTGTATCTGCAAATATGCTTTACATCATCAAAGGTGTAATCATTCTCGTTGCTTGTGCTATCGATATGAGAAAGTATCTTGCAAGAAGATAAAAATTAATTTACCCATAATAACCCCTTAGAAAGGCAGTGAAAAATATGAATGAAAACAATACAATAAGTCTTGACACTGAAAGAAAACCGGGAGGACTTTATCGAAACATTAAAATGTCGGTTAAAACTGCTGATAAGCTTATTCTTGTTGGAATTATCGTTCTTATCGCCTGTATGATTTTTGCGGTAAGTCATGCAGGCTTCACTGTCACATTTAACACCGACGGTGGTTCGCAAATAGAAAATCAAAAGGTTATGTACGGTCAGCTTGTTGATGTTGAACAAAATCCTGTTAAAGAAGGTTACACCTTTACAGGCTGGTATCTTGACAAGGACTGCACAAAGCAATTTGATATAACCAAAGATACAGTAAGCGACAGTTTAACTCTTTACTCAGGATGGGAAAAGAAATAACAAACGGAGATAAAATATGTATTTTGCAAATGAAAAAAGATACGACACTATGGTCTATAACAGGTGTGGCAACAGTGGTTTAAAACTCCCTGCCGTGTCGCTCGGCTTTTGGCACAACTTCGGTGACAACTGCCTTTATTCAAATATGAAACAGCTTTGTTTCACAGCATTCGACAACGGTATCACCCATTTTGACCTTGCCAACAACTACGGTCCGGAGCCGGGCAGCGCCGAAAAGAATTTCGGTAAAATCTTCAATCAGGAAATGAAGGCTTACCGTGATGAAATGATAATCAGCACTAAAGCAGGATATGAAATGTGGCAGGGTCCGTACGGCTGTCGAAACGGAAGTCGCAAATACCTTCTTGCAAGCCTCGACCAAAGCCTTCAAAGAATGGGTCTTGACTATGTTGATATTTTTTATCATCACTGCCTTGATACCGAAACTCCACTTGAAGAAACCATGGGTGCACTTGCAACTGCCGTTCAATCCGGAAAGGCTCTTTATGTAGGAATTTCAAACTACGACGGCGAAAATTTGGACAAAGCCTGCAAAATATTAACTGACCTTAAATGTCCGTTTATTATAAATCAAAACCGTTATTCAATATTTGACAGAACGATTGAAAATAACGGCTTAAAACAAACAGCTGCAAAACTTAACAAAGGAATTATAGCTTTCAGTCCACTTGCACAAGGACTTCTAACAAACAGGTATTTAAACGGTATTCCGAGCGACAGCAGAGTTGCAAGAGATAACAGATTTTTGAAGCAATCGGCTATAACAGAAGATAAACTTGAAAGAATCAGAGGCCTTTCAAAAATTGCCGAAGAAAGAGGTCAAACACTTGCCGAAATGGCACTTGCTTGGGTACTCAAAGACGGCGTTGTCACTTCTGTTTTAATCGGTGCTTCAAAGCCTGAACAAATACTTGATAATATCAAAGCTATTCAAAACACTTCATTTTCTATCGATGAACTTGAAGCTATAGATAAATTAAGCTTAACCTAATCCGTTTTGTAAATAAGTAAGAACCTCTTGGTGACATTGCTCATCAGGAGGTTCTTGCTTTGTTGTATTTTATAATTAACTCAATTTTAAAATTTTTTTGCGATGAAAATTCAAATAATTACGCATTTCATCATCAACAACAATTTTCAGATTTTCATTAATATTGAGAAAAATTTTATCATTACTACTTAGTAATTCAGATATAATAATTGAACCGTTATCGTCAAAAGAAATCATTCCTTTATCAAACAATTTATCATGGTTTGGACAAAGTAATAATCCGTTGTTTACATCAAGTTTTTCTCTTGGTGAGCTCAATACCCAAGGTTTAATATGACTCGCAACTAAAAAATCTGTATTCGTCACGCCGCAAAGACAACATTTATTATATTTCTTTAATAGTTTATCACGGAAAACACTTTGATTAACTCTAATTTTTACTAATGCTTCACGAATATCGCCGTCGATATTTTCATTCTCAATTTCATTTATAATTGTTTTATTATCTTGAACAGTAAAACAATTTGTATCATTTAACAAATCTAAAATTGACTTCAAATATTCTAACGGAATATTCTGTTTCACTTGATTAAAATTATGAAATTTAGGATACGCTTGCTTGAGCATATCTTTAGTTATTGGGTTTTCTAAATAAGTGATTGTATTTATATCGAATTTATAATATCCTGCGTATTTAACACCATATTCATCATAAACTTCTTTTTTATTAAAATCAACCAAAACACCGATGGCACATATTCTTGAATCATATTGAAATAAAACCAATGTGTTTTTCGGACAATTCATCATCGTGTTTGGAAAATAATATCTTCCATCTCTTTCAATAAGTGTAATTGTTATGAAATTTTTAAAATTCTCTATACTTGAAAATGTTCTTTTATCGTTTGGTAAAATTCTAATTGAAGAAACATTATTAGGAATCATTGCTACTCCTTTATATACTATTACAAATTTATAATATTATTTTAACATTAATATAAAGCAATGTAAAGTTTCAAAAAACTTCTTATAGTGAAACTTTAATTTTTGAGTGAGAGCAAAAATACTTATATATATTTATAGCAATTATTTTGCGCATTATTTTGACAATATTCTTGACATTTCTTTCATTTTTTGCTATATATAAATTGAAAGGAGTTAATATTTATGCTTGTTTTTAAAATTGATTTAGACAATTATTTTTATACAAACGGAAAAAGAGAATATTTCTGGTGTGTGGTCGACGAAGACGATTCGCATAATATAGTTAAAGAATATGGCTATGGTTGGAAACCATCACCTAATGAAGCACTTTTGGAAGGACAAAAATGCATTAATCAAATAATTTGTGATTCATCAAATAATATTAAAATTTATAAAGGGTAAAAAAATATAGTATCATTTTACCTTCTTACAACTCTGTAAAAAATTGCATAAAAAAGAGCACCTCTTTCGAGATGCTCTTGAATGTTTAATTAGCCGTTAATTTGAACCAAACATAAGAGCCGAAAACACCCAGTAAACAGTGCATTCTTGTGACTCAACGACTTCGATTAAAACATACGAAATATTATAAATAGTATTAAGTTATATATTAAGCAATTCTATGGCTCTGTTTTTAACAAATTTTTCGAGGATTTTCACCCTTTTCGCCGGCAAATGATAAGTTTTATCTGAAGTAAATTTAAAATCAAGAACCTTTCTTAATTGTGCCTTTTGTCTGTCTGATATATATTCTTTTGCAATATCATCGAACGAAACATTAAAAGCAGATGTCCTTGTTTTGGCATATTCAGAAAGATTTTTTAATTCATTATCCATAGCATATGGAAACAATCCTAAGCCATTATCAAAAATAGGTGCTAACGATATAGGCTTATTGGTTTTGCTGTCAACAAGCAAACCAAAATTGCCTTGATGCCTATCGGTATTATAAATGAGTGCATCAAATATCATCATATCGACAAAATCGTTATAGTAATCATCACCTAACGATTTAATATAATCAGCTACATCAACAATAGTCGGAAACTCGCCAAACTTCCAAATAGGAACATAGCTGACATCCTTACTTGTAAAAATCTCACAAACAGAGCATACACTTTTCTTCCAGCTTGCAAGCGTATAATCAATATGATTTAATCCCATAGCTTGTGCAAGTTGAGAAGCGTAATACTCGCTATATGGCTCGTTACCCGAATTGGCAAAGCCTTCAGTGCCACCCTTATATAAATAAATTTTATTATCAAGCCTTCTCCAGCCTTTACGAAGCATACCGTTGGTTGTAAACTCCGGAGATGAAGTAAAGCCTTTTGCTTTAACGCTACCATAACCGGTATAAGCAATTAAAGAAAGTGCTGTTAAAAATTTATGGTCATACAAATTATAATCATCAAATTTGCCGTCAAACCCTTCTTCAACAACCCAATAACTGTCATTTAAGGACAAAGCCTTACAAACATTTATAATACCGATTAAGTCATTATCTGCCAGATTCATAGAAGCAAGCAATGATTCAACATAGCCACGATTTTTTGGAACGGTTCTTGACTTTAACCAAGAAAGAACACTTGCGTCATTTGCATCCAATCCAATAGGATATAATTTTTTTTTGCTGTCATCAGACCATAACACTTTACATACTGTGCCTTTAAGTGATTCATACTCAAGAGAAAACTTTATAATAGTTGTATCAAAATGCTTTAATTCGTATATCACAGTAACCGCTCCTTTCTCAAATATATGATTAGTTTACCACAAAAACTAACGATAATCAATATTCAATCAAGTCATCCAAAATGCAACTTAACACTCTTGATAATAACAAAACTGTATTTATTGATATTTCATATATTGTGCTATATATTTTAAATACATAACTCCTACTTTGATAATCTACTGTGCATTCACAAAATCATTATAACATCTGGTTATTTCTTGGCCAAATAATTAACTTGCAACACTGATTGCATTATCCTTTACTTCGTTTATCGCTGTCAAAATATCAGATCTTGTTTTGGCATCAAAGAGTTTGATAAAACTGATAGGTTTATCAAACGGAGGCTTCTGTAAATCAGCAACACTTTCCATATAGCCGTTTTGCTCTATATGATTAATAATCTTATTTACAAAAGATATTTGTCTTTGATTCAAAGATTGGTCATTAATAAATTTTGAAAATGCCTGCATTGCTGCTTCGTGATCCATTTTAGCAATTTTGCGCACTAATAAACCAAACGGTGTATCTCCAAACTCCCTTTGATAGTCTTCCTTGCTTCCGAGTTCGCTGGTTAAAACCCTCTCAAGTTCTTTATAATCACCTTGGGAAAGTTTAATATTATGAGTAAGTTTGTGAATTGCTAACGAGTTTCCGTGCTCACCTATATATCGATTAACTTTATCTCTGTAATCTTCAAAATCATAAGCAGCGTCAAGTTCTATTCCTTCAGTTTGCTCTGTAATTGGATCTGTAAGTTTCGTTATAATAGGTTTCTTTCCCGGTTCTCGATCAAGAAACTTCATCAATTCTCTTAACTCTACACGAACTTTTTCAAAAAGTAAAATATCATTTGCCACCCAAAATTCATCCGTATGTATTTCCTTTATAACAGATAACTTTTCTTTAATTTGGGGAATACTTACCTTTCGTTCCAACAAAGTAGCTATATCACAAAGTTGCTTTTTAGCCAATTTAAATGATGGCATTTGCTCTATTGAAGACAAAATCATCCCATACATAAAATTATCAAATCTTTTTGCAAGTTCATCTGTATCATCAAGTTTAATAATCGGGGCGATATGTTGAAGAAGTTCACCCTTATCACCTTCATTGATAAAATCAAATGCCGTCTCTGCCTTATACTTTTCAACATATTTTAATTTTAGTTTTACAGATATAAGATCTAAATTAAGTGCTGCTACTTGTAAACGGCAGGCAGTTGCTAAATCTTTTCTCCACTTTTGATATTCTTCACCTGAATAGGCTGATTCTTGTAAAAGAGAAATAATTTTTATTTGTTTTCCAAAGATATTCTCACTCAGCGTCTTTGTTTCTTTGGATTCAAAACCTTCCTTATGTTCACGAAAATATTCAAAGTTTCCACAATAATCGAATATTAAAAATCGCTTTTTATCTGTATATTCTCCGTCCACTTGATCCAAACAAGTAAGACCTTTGCACAAGCGTGTTCCTCTTCCTATCATTTGCCAAAACTTAGCCTTTGATCTTACTTTTTTAAAGAAAACCAAATTCACGCACTGAGGAACATCAATTCCGGTATCCATCATATCAACGGATACTGCAATATATGGTGGTTTGTTTTCCACCTTAAAATCATCAATAATTGTTTGTGCATATGTATCGTCACATATAACTCGTTGTGCAAATGTGCCTTTATATTGTGGATAAAGTTTATTAAAACGCTCCAATATAAATTCAGCGTGTCGTTTGTTTTGTGCAAAAATAATAGTTTTACCAATACGGTCGCCACCGGCTACACGAATACCCCTATCCATTAAATCTTGAAGCACAGTATCCACAGTAGTTTCGTTAAAAATAAACTTATTCATTTCAGCTGACGGTATAAAATCAGGAAGTAATCCGTCTTCTATAAAATCATCTTCATATCGTTGCTTATCTTCTTCAGATAAATCATCATAAGTAATGCCTTCATCCAAAAACTTTGTCTTTACCTCATAGTTATAATAAGGAACAAGTACATGATCTTGGTATACTGCCGTTTCATAATCATAGGCATAAGTCGGAACACCGTGTTCCATCTCGAAAAAGTCATAAGTATTTCTATCAACATCCGTTTTAGGTGTTGCTGTCAAACCAACCATAATGGCATCGAAATACTCAAATATTGCTCTGTATTTTTTAAAAATACTTCTGTGACTTTCATCGATAATAATCAAGTCAAAATGTGCAGGAGTAAATAAACGAACACCGTCTTTGCTCTTGGTATCGTCAATAGCATTTAATATTGTAGGATATGTTGAAAAAACTATTCTTGCATTTCGATCATCTTTATTGTTGCAAAGATTACATAAAGACATATCAGGCAGATAATTTTTAAAATCGTCTTTAGCCTGTTTTACCAACGCAGTACGGTCTGCCAAGAACAAAATATTTGTTACATACTTACCTCTGCTAAGCACATCCGTAAGGCTGGAAGCTGTTCTTGTTTTACCTGTTCCTGTAGCCATAACAAGAAGATGCTTACGAAAACCTGATTTGATTTGCTCGCATACTGCACGAATAGCTTCTTTTTGATAATAGCGATCTGTAATTTTATCATCTATTTCTGTGGACATTAAATCTGTTTTTTCAGTTCTGCGATTCATTAATTTTTGCAAATCATCTTTACTGAAAATTCCACTAACAGGGCGTTGTGGTGCAACAGTATCATCCCAAAAATATGTTTCAAATCCATTTGTTGTAAACATCATCGGTCTGCGACCGAATTTGCGTTCAAGACAATCTGCATACAATACAGCCTGCTTACGACCGATATTAGGGTCTTTGCTTGAGCGTTTTGCCTCAACAACAGCCAAAGGCAAACCGTCTTTACCAAAGAGCACATAATCGCAGTATCCTACCTGACCCACAACACCTGCCATACCTTCAACTTCGTATTCTTCCTGAACATCTGCGTCTGCACCGGTAAACTTCCAGCCCATCAGTTTCATATCGACATCAATATATTTTTTTCGTGTATTAAATTCTGATAAATTTTCAGATTTAAAACTACGCTCTTGCTGATGCTGTTCTTTCTCAGAAGTAAACTGCTCGGAAAATTGCTCAATCTTTTTACGAAGAGCATCTATTTCTGCATCTTTTTCACCAAGCAAACTTTCCTGTTCTTTAATTTTCTTTGTATCTATAGTAACCTGTTCGGTAGGAATAATATTTTCGTCAAACTTGCGTTCTTCATAATTTGTGCCATAACAATAGTCTATCCATTCAATAAACTCAAACAAACCTTTTAAGGATGCAAGGGCATCGCTCTTTTGCACACTCTTTTCTGTATGTACTGCCAAATTCCCCAACTTAATAATAAAAGGCAATTTGCCCCAAGTGTTATAATCAACAGCAAAACGAAATGACGGTTCATGAATCAATGACTGCAAATTATCTTTGTACGGCATTTGCATAGTTGTATCAGCAGAGTATACCCATTTTACAGCTAACTCCAGTGCTTTTCTGCAACCAACAGCACACATGGCAGGAGCAGATGTATAAACTTTTTCTGCCTCAATAGCTGCCGGAGCAAATAATGCATATTCTTTTGTATTTTTCAAAAATTCGAAATTAGACATAATTATATACTCCTATCATAAAAATTTGCTATTTTTTGCAATAATTCATTAGATTTATGTTTGTAATATTTTGATTTGTCAGCCTCTGCTACAAAGTCAGCAAACTG
>JBNMGQ010000048.1:0-14413 GCA_050872345.1 Eubacterium sp.
CTCGTCAGAGGGAAGCAAGTACTTGGCTCCCTCTGACGAGGTTTATTCCCCCCGGTGTGGGTAAATGTCACGCATTGACAAAAGGGACGGCTCCCGTAGGAGCTGTCACGAATTGACTTAGGGAGAGATATTTCTTCATATCGTCTCGGCGTCAAAATTAATCGTTAATTTTTTATCCGACTTAAAATGAGTAAGCTTTACACCTGCATACTCAAACATTTTTTTACTTGCCTTAACATTTTCGGTATCTTTATATTTATCGCTGATGTAAACAACTTCCTTGATACCACACTGAATAATAGCCTTTGCACATTCGTTGCAAGGGAAAAGCGCAACATAAATCCTGCAACCCTTAAGGCTGTTACCACCGGCGTTCAAAATTGCGTTAAGCTCTGCGTGGCAAACATAAGGATACTTAGTATCTGTCACAATATCGCCCTCACGCTCCCACGGAAATTCGTCGTCACTGCATCCTCTCGGAAAGCCGTTATATCCGACGCTCATAATTCTGTTATCGTCGTTAACGATACAAGCGCCTACCTGAGTGCTCGGGTCCTTACTTCTTTGCGAAGCAAGAATTGCAACACCCATAAAATATTCGTCCCAGCTGATATAATCTTTTCTTTTAGACATAATTAAACCTCCAAAAGTTTATTTAAGAAGCTCCACAAAATCGTCAAGTTCACTTGCCTCAACTTCGCTGATTTTGCCCTCATCGACAAGCCTGTTGATTTCAGGGTTAATCGGAAGCTTGGCAAGAACAGGAACACCAAGCTCGCTCGCAGTTTCGTCAATCTTGGATTCGCCGAAAATATTGATTTTGTCGCCACAATTAGGGCAAACATAATAACTCATATTTTCAACAAGACCGAGCACCGGCACCTTCATCATCTTAGCCATATTGTAAGCCTTGTTAACAATCATTTTAACCAAATCCTGAGGAGTTGACACAATAACAATGCCGTCAATCGGAAGGCTTTGGAAAACAGTCAAAGCGACATCACCTGTTCCCGGTGGCATATCGACAAAGAGATAATCAAGCTCGCCCCAACGAACATCGCTCCAAAACTGCTCAATAACACCACTGATAACAGGACCACGCCAAACAACAGGAGAGTTGACATCGTCAAGAAGAAGATTGATACTCATAACCTTAATACCGTCGCTTGTAACTGCCGGCAAAAGGCACTCGTCATCCTGCATTGCACGCTCGGTTATACCGAAGCTTTTAGGCACCGACGGACCTGTAATATCAGCGTCAAGCACGCCGACTTTTAAACCTGCTTTTGCGCATTTTTCGGCAAGAAGGCATGCTACAAGGCTCTTGCCAACGCCACCCTTACCACTTACTACGCCTATTACTTTTTTAATATTTGAATACTTGTTCATCGGCTTCAAAAAGTCCTTAGGCCCAGCCTTTCTTGAAGAACAGCTTTCGCCGCAAGATGAACAGTCATGATTACATTCTGCCATTTAAAATCACCTATATTTACAGTTTTATTTTTATTATATACAATAGTAATGAGATTTTAACATATTGTCAAAAAAATATCAATAGTTACGGATGAGTGCCTTAACCTTACCTGCAATTGCACATTCGTCAACTATAATCGGCTCAAACTCATCATTCTCCGGCTGAAGCCTGAAATGACCGTCCTCTTTATAAAAACGCTTAACCGTTGCCTCTTCGCCGACAAGCGCAACTACAATATCGCCGTTATCGGCAGACGGGCACTGCTCAACGATAACTATATCGCCGTCAAGAATACCTGCGTTAATCATCGATTCACCCTTAACTCTAAGCGCAAAAAGGTTGTTGCCTGTAACACCGGATACAGGAATGTAATCCTCAATAAGCTGAGTTGCAAGGATAGGCATACCGGCAGTAACGGTACCGACAAGTGGTACGCTTACACTCGACTTCATATTTGCAATACGAACAGTCCTTTTCAAATTTGCGTCACGAACTATGTAACCTGCGTCCTCAAGTGCATTAAGGTTATATTGCACGCTTGAAGTTGAACGCAAGCCAACTGCTTCGCCGATTTCCCTAACCGACGGCGCAATGTTCGTCTCGTCCAGCCTGTCCTTTATAAATTTGAATATTTCTTCTTGCTTTTTGTTTATTTTTTTCATAATAAAACCTCATTTTTTGTTTATAATAGCGTTGATGAAACGAATACCGTAGGGCAGGGGTTTACTCCTGCCGTAAGACTTGTTCGGATGGAGCAAGCCCCATCCCTACGATAGTCTTGTCATTTTAGACTATCTAAATTAGAAAAGCCACCGTAGGGGCGAACTGTGTTCGCCTGCCAATCCCTCAGTCGGTAAACCGACAGCTCCCTTTGCAAGGGAGCCTTGACTTACTACGATAAACTATAATTTAAACTATTAGTTGATTATTAATTAATAATATAATATCAAACAGGGCAAAACAAGTCAAACATTTGTGCACATTTTTTGTTATTTTATGCAAAAAAGTGTAATTTTTTGTCGAAAAATAATATTTTTAAAAAAGATTAAAAAAAGTGTTGACAAAAAGGCGTTTATACTGTATAATCTCACTTGCACTTGAGTCAGAGCTGCAATATGGCTTTATAGCTCAGTTGGCTAGAGCATGCGGTTCATACCCGCAGTGTCACTGGTTCGAATCCAGTTAAAGCCACCAACGGCCCGGTGGTCAAGCGGTTAAGACACCGCCCTTTCACGGCGGTAACACGGGTTCGATTCCCGTCCGGGTCACCAACAAAAGACACCTAAACGGTGTCTTCTTTGCTATCGATAGTTTTTATAAAAGAAAATATATGTCTCAGTAGCTCAGTTGGATAGAGCGTTCGCCTCCTAAGCGAAAGGTCGGGGGTTCGACTCCCTTCTGGGACGCCAAAGGCTCCGTTACATTTTTTTGTAACGGAGTCTTTTTTATTTTAAGTTATATTAAATTAATAAGACAAACTGCTTCCACCGATAAATTCACGAATAAAAGCGTCGCTTGGGATAAGAGTATCGTCCAGTGGCTCAACTTCGTCAAGCGCATTGACAACATCCCTTATATCGGCAAACTTTTGCTCAAGCGTTTTAAGCTCGTCAAAAAGATATTTACGGTAAACGCAAGGCTCGTAGTCGATAAAGGTATCGATATTAAAATCTGCCCTGCCCTTATACGGCATAATGAACTGATTTTCGCCACGCTGAACCTTTGAAAAAAGTTTAATCGTATCTTCAAACGACCTGCCACGGTAAAGCTTATCCCTTATCATTCGACGGCAAAGCCTGATTTTGCAAGGGTGAAGCTTGTCGTTATTTGAGTCGACAACACGGGTACGAACGCTGACATAAATTCTTTCGCTCGTGTCATCATTTTCGCCGAGAAGAGTCGGGTTAAGTGCGTGAATACCCTCAATGATAACAAAACCGTCGTTTCGGCAAAGTTTGGTTTCGCTCAGCGTCCTTGTATTTGTCAAAAAATCATAAGACGGCAAGCTTATTTGACCGCCGTTTAAGAGAATGTCAATATCTTTGTTGAGGTACTCACCATCAACCCTTTCGGGTGATTCAAGGTCAAACTTGTTTTGCTTTTTGAGAGCCTTTTCCTCAGGTGTAAAGTTTTTAAAATATTTGTCCATCGATATGTAACAAACCTTTTCACCCTTACTCCTTAAACTTTTTGCAAGCTTAATGGCAGTAGTCGTTTTACTGCTTCCGGACGGACCGGATATAAGTATAATCGGCTTAGTTTTGCCGTTTTCAATAATTGAATTTGCAGTTTGCTCAATTTGGTTTGTAAGCCTGTTTTCGCCTGAATTTACAAATTCTTTCGCATTTAGCAGTCTTTCGTTTATTTCTTTTGTGTGTATTACCATATTTTCACCGTCAGTCTAATTTGTATTTATCAACAAGAGCAAGAATTTGGTCGGTAAGCCTGCTCATATCCTTATTGGTACAACCCTTGCTCGATTCGATAACCGACATAAGATTTTGACCTGCAAGATAAAGCCTGTCGTAAACGGTATTGTTGCGCTCAAGCTTATGCTTCTTTTTATCAATAAGCTTACGAGGGCCGACATCAACCTGCTTTGCGCAATCCGAAAGCTCGTAGCCGTCGCCCGAATAAGGCGCAGTTGCAGAAATTTGAAGTTCGGTTTCAATCGACTTTGCAAATTCGTCGCAAACGGTATCGTGACCGTGGTTTACAAAAACGACCTTCGGCTTTTGCGAAATACTTGAAAGCCATGACAAAAGCATATTTTTATCAGCGTGGCCACTTATACCCTGCATTTGCTCAATACTTGCGTTAATCTTAACTTCTTCACCAAAAAGGTTAACGGTATCGGCGCCGTTGATTATTTTACGGCCAAGCGTACCTTCTGCCTGATAGCCGACGAAAAGAACTGTGCACTCTTCTCTCCAAAGGTTGTGTTTTAAATGGTGCCTGATTCTGCCTGCTTCGCACATACCACTTGCAGAAAGGATAATTTTCGGCGTAGGGTCATCGTTAATCATTCTTGACTCGTCGCTTGTTACTGCAAGTTTCAAATCGTCAAACTTTATAGGATTGACGCCGTTATTGATAAGTTCCAGCGTATCGGAATCAAAATATCTTCTCAAATTTTTATCGTCATAAATTTCCGTTGCTTCGACTGCCAAAGGACTGTCGACCCAAACAGGGAAGTTTGCGTGATTTTTAATAAGTCCTTTTTCCTTAATAATTCTGATTAAATAGAGAAGTTCCTGAGTTCTGCCGACTGCAAACGACGGAATTACAACATTGCCACCCCTATCAAAAGTCGACTGAATGATACCTGTAAGCTGAAGGACATAGTCCGGTCTGTCACCGTGGAGTCTGTTGCCGTAGGTTGATTCAATCACAACATAGTCAGCCTTTTCAACCGGTGGCTTTTGTGGGTCTTTGATGAGAGGTCGATTGATATTACCTATATCACCCGAAAACAGAACAGTCCTTGTAACTCCGTCCTCGGTAACCTTAACTTCGATTGACGAGCTTCCGAGCAAGTGACCTGCGTCAATAAACCTTATTTCGATTCCGTCAAAAATATTATATGTTTCGTTATATTCGCAAGGATTAAAATATTTGAGCGCATTTTGAACATCCTGCGTTGTATAAAGTGGTTCAACCGGCTCTTGACCCGAACGCTTATTTTTCCTGTTTTTCCAACTTGCTTCAAATTCCTGAATGTGAGCAGAGTCCATAAGCATAATACGGCAAAGTCTGTCCGTTGCGCTTGTTGTATAAATAGGCGATGAAAATCCGTTTGCGACAATATACGGAATATTGCCCGAATGGTCAATGTGAGCGTGAGTCAAAAGCATTGCGTCAATATCGTTAGGTGCAACAGGAAGCTCAACATTTTCATACATATTTTCGCCCTGTTCCATTCCACAGTCTATCATTATTTTTTTGCCACACGCATAAAGTATCGAGCACGAACCTGTTACTTCGTGTGCAGCACCTACAAAGTATAGTTTCATAATTTTCCTCCATTTATTAAATTATAGTTTAGCGTAGTAAGTCAAGGCTCCCTTGCAAAGGGAGCTGTCGGTTTACCGACTGAGGGATTGGAAAGGCGAACTGTGTTCGCCTTTCTCTCCTATCGTCAGCATAGCTGACACTTCCCTCGTCAGAGGGAAGCAAGAACTTGGCTCCCTCTGACGAGGGAGCTGTCACGATAGTGACTGAGGGAGAGAAAAAAATATAATGTGGCGTCAGCCGTCAACCGATTATAAACTATAATTTAGCTCATCAATTATAATATGTTTTTCTTTTATTTTTTCCCCACTCAAATCAAACGATGACAATGCAAGTGGAAGAGCAGATTTTATTTTTTCCTCACTGCTTGAATAAAGCGTCATAACCGTATCGCCGACTTTGACATTATCGCCGACCTTAACGCTGAGCATTATGCCTGCAAGTGGGTCAATCGTATCCGTCTTAACGCTTCGACCTGCGCCGAGAATACAACTTGCGTTGCCGATTTTTTCAGCTTCGATTTGCGAAACAAAGCCGTCCTTTTCAGCCTTAATGTCGTAACGGTATGGGGCGATAGTAAATTTATTTTCATCCCTGATATAGCTTTCGTCGCCACCCTGCGCTTTGACAAGGTCGCAAAGTTTATCAAGTGCCGAGCCTGATTTGATTGCATTTTCGCTCATTTCTTTTGCTTTATCAAGGCTTACACCTTTACAAAGTGACACCATATGCGAAGCAAGAGTTATGCAAAGTTCATAAAGCCTCGGCACTTTTTCACCCTTAAGCACTTTTATCGCTTCAACAACCTCAAGCGTATTGCCTACTGCGTAACCGAGTGGTGAGTCCATATTGCTTATAACTGCACTGACATTTCTGCCAAGCGAAGTACCTATTTTAATCATTTCTTTAGCAAGGTGGGTTGCGTCCTCTTTCGTTTTCATAAACGCGCCGTCGCCACATTTCACATCAAGCACAATGTTTTTAGAGCCTGCTGCAAGCTTCTTGCTCATAATCGACGAAGCAATGAGTGACATACAGTCAACCGTTGCCGTCACATCACGAAGTGCATACAGCTTTTTGTCACACGGTGCCATATTGCCGGTTTGCCCTGCTACGACAATGCCGATATTTTCAGCTTGTTTTATAAAATTTTCAGGGCTCATTTGAGTATTAAAATTCGGTATGGCTTCAAGCTTATCAATAGTGCCACCCGTAAATCCTAAGCCACGCCCACTCATCTTTGCAACGGTACAACCGAGCGCAGAAGCAATCGGCGCAACGACAAGCGTAGTTTTGTCGCCGACACCACCGGACGAATGTTTATCAACGCTCAAGTCACCGAACATTGAAAGGTCGAGCATATCACCACTTCTTGCCATAGCATTTGTCAAAGTGGCAGTTTCATCATCGTCCATTTTGTTAAAATAAATCGCCATTGCAAGAGCCGAAGCCTGATAATCCGGAATATTGCCGTTTGTATATTCGCTTACGAAAAATTCAATTTCATCTTTCGTAAGCTTTTTGCCCTGCTTTTTATGTTCGATTATGTCAATCATTCTCATATTATTCATCTTCTTTCAGCTTGAATGAATACGGCAAAAGTTCGCCCAAAGTGAAAACCTTTATACCGTCTTTATTTCGAAGAATAATTTTAAAATCATCACTGCAAAACTCACTCATAACCTGCCTGCAAACGCCACAAGGGTAACAAAAATCATCGCAGTCGCCGTCAATCGCAAGCTTCTCAAAATCATATTTGCCACTGCTTATCGCTTTGAAAATTGCAACTCTTTCGGCGCAAACGGTTGCAGGATATGACGAATTTTCAATATTTGCACCGGTAAAAACTTCGCCGTCCTTTGTAAGAAGCGCACAACCTACACGAAAATGTGAATACGGAGAATAGCTGTTTTGCTTACTTTTTTCGGCAAGTTCAATAAGTTTTTCGTCAGTCATAATCTACCTCTTAATAATTTTTCCCTTCGCATTTTCGCCGTCAAAAGGTGCGTCAATGCCGAAAAGCGAAAGAATCGTGTTTCCGACAACAGTGAAGCCGTCAATCGTGCCGAGATTAACACTTCTTATATTATTGCCGTAAATAAGCCACGGCACAAACTCCCTCGTATGGTCCGTACCCTTATAACCGGGGTCGCAACCGTGGTCTGCAGTAATCATCAAAAAGTCGTCGTCTTTAAGGTTTGAAATAAGTTCAGGCAAACATTTGTCAAATTCGCTTATCGCCTTTGCGTAGCCGTCAATATCTCGCCTGTGACCGTAAAGCATATCGCAGTCAACAAGATTTGTGAAGCACAAGCCGTCAAAATCACGCTTCGTCATTTCAAGCGTTTTGGCAATACCTTCGGTGTTTCCTGTAGTAAAATAATGCTCGCTTATGCCACGGTGAGCAAAAATATCGTAAATCTTTCCGACTGCAATCGTGTCCTTGCCGTTTTTTTGCAAAATGTCAAGCAAGGTGTCACACGGTGGTTCAAGCGAAAAATCGTGTCTGCGTGGTGTCCTTACAAAATTACCGTTTTCATCCTTAATAAAAGGTCTGGCGATAACTCTGCCCACACCGTACTTGCCCTTTAAAATTTTCCTTGCAATCTTACAATAATTATATAACTCATCGTCACTGACTATGCTTTCGCACGCAGCAATTTGAAAAACGCTGTCGGCAGAAGTGTACACAATAAGCTTACCTGTTTTGATATGTTCGTCGCCGTAATCCTTAATAATCTGCGTACCGGAATACGGCTTGTTTACAAGAACTCCCCTACCTGTTTGCTTCTCAAATTCGTCAATAACTTCTTTAGGAAAGCCGTTTGGAAAAGTAGGAAGCGCCGTTTTTGACACAATTCCTGCCATTTCCCAGTGACCTGTCGTTGTGTCCTTGCCGTGTGAAAACTCCCTGAGTTTGCCGTAAGCACCGGTGGTGTCAACGCCTTTTGCAAGGTCAACGCCGTCAATGCTCAAAAGCCCGAGTTTTTCCATATTCGGAGTGTTAAAATATTTAGATTTGCTTATCGTTTTAATCGTGCTTGCACCCTCGTCACCGTAAAGCTTTGCGTCGTCGCTGAAGCCTACACCGAACGAATCGAGCACAACTGTAAAGCCACGCATTTTTATCCTTCTTTCATAATTTTAACAAGTCTGCTTGTGCCGAGTCTGTCTGCGCCAAGTTCAATAAATTTTTCGGCGTCGTCAAATGATTTGATACCACCGGCAGCTTTAATTTTCTTACCCTTGATATGCTCGCTCATAAGCTTAATATCGTCAAAGGTTGCGCCCGAGGTACTGAACCCTGTCGAAGTTTTGATATAATCGGCTTTTGACTCGTTTACAATTTCACACATTTTAATTTTTTCTTCGTTTGTAAGAAGGCAGGTTTCGATAATCACCTTAAGTGTTCTGCCACAGCACGCTTTTTTGATTTCGTTAATCTCAAACAACAGCTGACCGAATCTTTTATCTTTTAATAAACATATATTAATTACCATATCTATTTCATCGGCACCGTTTTCAATTGCGTTTTTCGTTTCAAAGCACTTCGTTTCCGTCGTACTGTAGCCGTTAGGAAAACCGATAACGGTGCAGATTTTAATTCTTCCCTTTGCATATTCATATGCCTGCTCAACAAAAGTCGGTGGTATGCAAACGCTTGCAGTATGGTATTTTATACCGTCGTCAATAATTTGCTTTATCTCTTTCCAAGTTGCGTCAGGCTTCAAAAGAGTATGGTCAACTCTTGAAAGTATTTCTTCTTTTGTCATATAAGTTATCTCTCCTTTTGCATTTCAAGGCAAAATTTTCCTAAGTTAATTATATCACTTGAAATTTTGTTTGCAATAAACAAAAAATAAACAATTTTCGACAAGTGTTAAAATTTGAGAGAAATAAAGTGATTGAAGTAAGCAAAATTTACTTTCTCTCCCTCAGTCACTGTTGTGACAGCTCCCTCTGACGAGGGAAGTGTCAGCTATGCTGACGATAGGAGAGATAATCTAACATTATTAATTTAACTATAAACTAAATTTGTAACAACTTCCAAAAATTCACCTGACGATTTATGCTCTTTTCACAAAAAAGATTCAGGGTGTTGACTTTAGCGCTTTTAGGTGTTAAACTAAGAGCATAAACTTTTGCACTTTCAAGCGCTAAAGTATCACTAACAAACAGAGAGGATAAATATTTTATGAACAAAGTAGTTAAAAAAGTGACTGCCGTAGCACTCAGTGCACTTATGATTGGTGCTGCTTTTGCAGGCTGTTCACAAAACTCAGGCAAAGACACAACAAAATCAAACGACGCTGCAACAGGCAAAACCTTTAATATCGGCATTTGCCAGCTTACACAGCACCCTGCTCTTGACAAAGCAACAAAAGGCTTTGAGGACAAACTCAACGAACTTGCTAAGGCTGACAACAACACAATCAAGTTTGATTATCAAAACGCATCTAACGACTCTGCAAACTGCGCAACAATCGTAAACCAGTTTGTATCTTCCGGTGACGACCTTATTTTGGCTAACGCTACTCCTGCTCTTCAGGCAGCAGCAACTGCTACAGCAGCAAGCAAAACTCCTGTTATCGGTACTTCCGTAACAGATTTCGGCACTGCTCTCGACATTAAAATGAACCCGACAGACGCAACAGGTATCAATGTTACAGGTACATCTGACCTTGCACCTCTTGCAGACCAGGCTCAAATGATTCTTGACCTTTTCCCTGACACAAAGAAAGTCGGCGCTATCTACTGCTCAGCAGAAGCTAACTCACAGTATCAGGTTGACGGCGTTAAGGCTGCTCTTGAAAAGAAGGGCGTTGAATGTAACTTCTATTCATTCGCTGACTCAAACGACCTTGCTTCCGTTGCTAAGAAAGCTGCCGGTGAATCTGATGTAATTTACATTCCAACCGACAACATTGCTGCTTCAAACGGTGGTATCATCGAATCAGCTTGCAACGACGCTAATGTACCTATCATTGCAGGTGAAGAAGGTATCTTCACTTCAACAACAGCAGTTGCTACTCTTTCAATTTCTTTCTACAATATCGGTCAAAAAGCAGGCGCAATGGCTTACGAAATTCTTACTAAGGGTACCGACCCTGCTACAATGAATATTCAGCAGTCAGATGACCTTACATATTACTACAACGCAGACCAGGCTAAGAAGTATAAGGCAAATATCCCTGATAACTACGAAGCTTACGATATGAGCCAGGTTTCTGAGTAATTTATGAGTGTAAATTATAGTTTAGCATAGTAAGTTAAGGCTCCCTTGCAAAGGGAGCTGTCGGTTTACCGACTGAGGGATTGGCAGGCGAACGCAGTTCGCCCCTACGAAAGTTTTATCATTTTAGACTATCTATATTAGAAAAATTACCGTAGGGGCGAACACAGTTCGCCCGATATAATCCCTCCGTCACATCATGCCCAAGTTACTACGAAACAGTCCACCGGACTGTTTCTCCCAAATCATAGATTTGGAGTAACGGTCTCTTTCACTTCGTGAAATTCACTCACCTCCCTTTTCAAAGGAGGCTTAATTCGGTTAACCCTACACTAAACTATAATTTAATATTGACTAATTTAGCAGTTTAAAGTATAATAAGTTTAAATGAATAAAGAGCAATGAGGTAAAATCTTATTGCTCTTTAAACTACTTTTTGAAAGGTAATAAATTTATGGGAGCTTTTATCAGTGCCATACCGGGTGCAATAGGTCAAGGACTCATCTGGGGTATTATGGCAATCGGCGTTTACATCACTTTCAGAGTGCTTGACTTTGCCGATTTAACAGTTGACGGTACACTTGCCACAGGTGGTGCAGTGCTCGTCGTTGCAATGATTAACGGTGTCAATGTTTATGTTGCGCTTATTTTAGCATTTTTAGCAGGTTGCGTGGCAGGTCTTGTTACAGGCTTACTCAACACTGCCTTCGGTATACCGCCTATTCTTGCCGGTATTTTGACTCAACTTGCGCTTTATTCGGTTAACCTGAGAATACTCGGAAAGTCTAACCAAGCGCTTTCGCCGTACAAATACAACCTTATTGCAAGTATGGCTAACATTACAAAAGCAATTGCAGTAGTTGCCATTTTCGTTGTTGCGATTATTGCTATACTTTATTGGTTCTTTGACACAGAACTCGGTCACTCAATCCGTGCAACAGGCTGTAACCAAAATATGTCACGAGCAAACGGTATCAACATTAACTTTACAAAGATTGTTGCCCTTGTGCTTTCAAACGGTCTTGTAGCGCTTTCGGGTGGACTTCTTTCACAGTATCAGGGCTTTGCCGATGTAAATATGGGCAGAGGTGCTATCGTTATCGGTCTTGCAGCCGTAATTATCGGTGAAGTTATCTTCGGCAAGATTTTCAAAAACTTTGCGCTCAGGCTTCTTGCCGTTGCTTTCGGTGGTATCATTTACTACATAGTTATGCAGTTTGTTATCAGCCTCGGTCTTAACACCGACGACCTTAAGCTTCTTACTGCTGCTATCGTTGCCATTTTCCTTGGTATTCCTTATCTTAAAAATCAATATGCTCAAAAGCACATTAAGGTTAAGGAGGGCAACAAATAATGCTTGAAATTAAAAATGTACATAAGACATTTAATCCTAATACAATTAATGAAAAAAAGGCTCTTCGTGGTATCGATTTAGTGCTTAATGAAGGTGACTTTGTAACAGTTATCGGTGGTAACGGTGCCGGCAAGTCAACTATGCTAAATATGATTGCAGGTGTTTACCCTGTTGACTGTGGCTCAATTAAAGTTGACGGCATTGATGTCACCAAACTTCCTGAGCATAAAAGGGCAAAGTATATCGGTCGAGTTTTCCAGGACCCTATGAACGGTACTGCTGCCGATATGCAAATTCTTGAAAACCTTGCACTTGCAAAGCGCAGAGGTCAGCACCGTGGCCTTGCTTTCGGCGTTACAAAAAAGGAAAAGGAAGAATATATTGAAGTGCTCAAGAGCCTTGATTTAGGCCTTGAAACACGACTCACCTCAAAGGTAGGTCTTCTTTCCGGTGGTCAAAGGCAGGCTGTAACTCTTCTTATGGCTACACTTAAAAAGCCTAAGATTCTTTTGCTTGACGAGCACACTGCTGCGCTTGACCCTAAAACAGCTAAAAAGGTACTTGACCTTACCGAAAAAATCGTTGCAAGAGATAATCTTACTACAATTATGATTACTCATAATATGAAAGACGCTATCAATATCGGTAACCGTCTTATTATGATGAACGAAGGTAAAATCATTTACGATGTAGCCGGCGAAGAGAAAAAGAAGCTTACAACAGCCGACTTGCTTGCTAAGTTTAAGGTTACCTCCGGTGGCGAAGATTTCGACAATGACCGTGTACTTCTTTCAACAGAAGCAGATGAATAAAACCGATTTAGATTTAAGGCTCCCCTTAAAATGTAATTAAGGGGAGCTGTCGTATTTTATATACGACTGAGGGGATAAAAGTTCAATCCCTCCGTTTCGCTATGCTCAACACCTCCCTTTACACAAGGGAGGCTTAATAGGTTTAATTTAAGGTGAAAATATGAAAAACGGCTTATATATTCATATTCCTTTTTGCAAATCAAAATGCCCTTACTGCGACTTTTACAGCGTAAAATATAACAAAGACGAAGCAGAAAAATATACCGACGCTCTTATCAAAACAATGGCTGATTATAACGGCTCTTTCGACACGGTTTACTTTGGTGGAGGCACGCCGTCGATACTCGAAAGCAGTCTTATCGGCAAAATTTTACAAAGTGCAAGGGAACATTTTGATATTGAAAAGGGTGCAGAAATTACAATTGAATGTAACCCGTCAAAAAATCTTGAAAAGGATTTTTACGACTATGCTTCATTCGGCATTAACCGTATAAGCCTCGGTATGCAAAGCGCACGAAACGAGGAACGATTTGCACTCGGCAGAAGTGCAGGACAGATGGAAGTAGCCAAAGCAGTTAATGACGCAAAAAAAGCAGGCATAACGAACATCAGCCTTGATGTTATGCTCGGCACACCGAAGCAAACGCTTGACTCTCTTGACGAAACTTTTGCTTTTATCGACAAAATGAATGTGACGCACATAAGCGCATATATGCTCAAAATCGAAGAAGGTACACGCTTTTTTGATATGAAAGACAGGCTCGCATTACCCGATGAGGACACTGTTTGCGAAATGTATTTAAAGACGATTAAGAGCCTTAAAGCGCTCGGCTTTAATCAGTACGAAATCAGCAATTTTGCAAAACCGTCATTTGAAAGCAGGCACAACACAAAGTATTGGACGCTTGAGCCTTACCTCGGACTCGGCAAGAGTGCACACTCGTTTTGGAACGGCAAAAGATTTTACTACGACAGCGATTTTAAGCTTCAAGATGAGGGCGAAGTTGACATAGACGAAGAAAGAATTATGCTCGGTTTAAGGCTTAACCGTGGCGTTGACAAAAGCTTGATTAAAGGTGATTATTCACAGTTTGTCAAAATGGGCTTGATGAAAGAGGTCGGAAATAATGTTGCCCTGACCGAAAACGGTATGCTCGTTTCAAATGTAATAATCAGCGAGCTTTTGTAAATAATAAACTCGGTGAGTTTATGAAAAAAGATTACAAAAAGAAATACCAGCTAAATAAAAATACGGATTTGACAGGTAAATATTTGACCTCGATAACAAACCCAACCGTTCAACCCGACGGCAGAACGGAAATGGGCGTGCCGATTCCAAGTCAACAGAATGTCGAGTTTTCAAAGGAGTATGAAGAGGAGAATAAGTTGTAAATTATAGTTTGCGTCGTCGCAAACTCCGTATCGTTCGTGACGAATTTCTTTAATATTTGATTTGAAATTCATCCCTCATTCACTTCGTTGCTCCTCCTTTTCAAAATCTGTCGTACGGTGGTGCGTCAGATTTTGTA
>JBNMGQ010000049.1:0-14229 GCA_050872345.1 Eubacterium sp.
CTTCTCCCCAAAAAGCTTACGCTTTTCAGGGACCCCGAAATCATTGTCATTTTAGACAAGCTAAATTAGAAAAATCACCGTAGGGGCGAACTGTGTTCGCCTATCTCTCCTATCGTCAGCATAGCTGACACTTCCCTCGTCAGAGGGAAGCAAGAACTTGGCTCCCTCTGACGAGGGAGCTGTCACGATAGTGACTGAGGGAGAGAATACAAATACAAAAATTTTTTCTCTCCTATAAGTATTTTTAATTTGGCGTATACAAATTTGCGTACGGTCTTGAAGTTGCAGGGACGAGTTTTTTGAATGGTTTTGACATTATCTCTTTATAGTCCCTATCAAAGTACTTACAGTACTTTTTAACATAAGAATCAAGTTCCTTTTTATCATCCTCGTCAAGGTTTACGATTTTAATATTAGGGCTGATATTTTCCTTAGGGAAAGTACCACGCACAAAGATTTTGCCACCGTGCATACCTGAAGCACAATGAGTACCGAAAAGCTTTTCTCCCCTTTTCATATCAAGACCGAGAAGAACTATCGTACCACCTGCCATATATTCACCGAGGAAAGAGCCTGCGTTTTTGCCGATAACAAGTACCGGACGCATTTGCCTAAACTCTTTCATATGGATACCGCCACGGCAGGCAACATTATCCTTAATGTAAATCTGACCGTCACGCATACCGTAACCCATAGCGTCACCCGAGTGACCGTGAACTACAATTTCGCCACCACCCATAGTGTTGCCGACTGCGTCCTGACAGTTGCCGTAAACGACTACCCTGCCACCGTTTAAGTAGCAAGCCATATCATTACCCGGTGTACCGTATGCTTCAATAGTCTTGCCCTCATCAAGAGCGCAACCGATATAACGCTGACCGTTAACATCCTTAACGGTCACTTTATTTTGCTTTTTAAGTTCGTTTTCGATTTCTTCGTTGACTTGTTCGTATCGTCTGAGTCCTGCTTCGATAATCATAAGAGCATACCCCCTCTGAGCTTTTGGATTCTTGTATCTTTGTCAAACATAAATATTGAAGGAGTGTCCATAATATCGCCCTCAAGAGAAGTAAGGTCAACCTTGTTTGAAATAAGATTTGTATAAATACCTGCGTTTTCGCTTGAATTAATCAATACAAATCCTACAAGCCTGTTACCCTCAAACACAAGACGCTTATAGCTGTCACCGTCTGTTTTAATTTTGTCGGTATACTGCTCACCTTGTGCATTGATAAGACCACAGGTGCAAATTCTTAAGCCGAAAAAGTCGATAGCGTTAACCGAATATGTGCCGTCAACAGTTTCGCTTTCGCTTGCCATTTGGTTGCCGGCAACTCTACCCTGCTGTACTGCATTAGGCCAAAGCGCAATAATTTTTTTAGAGCCGTCGAGCATATCAACGCTTACTGTACAGTCGCCTGCTGCATAAATATCAGGATTGCTTGTTTGCATAGTGTGAATATCGGTAATGATACCACGGTTAACCTCCAAGCCTGCTTTTTCGGCAAGCACAACATTAGGTCTTACGCCGACTGCAAGAACGAGCAAATCACACTTGAGCACCTTGCCGTCCTTAAGAGTTACTGCATTAATATGCTTACCCTTTGACTGAGCCTTAACGACAGTATTGCTGAGGTGGAATTTAATGCCGTTATTTTCCAAATGCTTTTTAACCTGCTTAGCAGAAGTAGAGTCAAGAATTGACGGAAGCACACGAGGTGCAAGTTCAACAACATCAACGCTCTTGCAAATTTTAACAAGACCTTCGGCAGCTTTCATACCGATAAGACCTGCGCCGATAACAACAGCCTTTGTGTTTTCGTTTGCAAGTGATTTAAGTTCCTTGGCAGACGCTAAGTCAAGGAAAGTGACTGCATTATCTTTACCGTCAACATTTTCCATAGGTGGCACGAACGGCTTTGAACCTGTTGCAAGGCAAAGCTTGTCGTAAGGATATGACTTTCTGCCGACCTTGACTGTTTTATTTTCAGTATCGATTGAAGTAACCTTTGCGTTAGTTACAATATCGATTTTATTTGTTTTATAATACGAAGCTTTCCTAAGCGCCATATCGGACTCTTTAACCTTGCCCTTAAGGTAATAACTGATAGACGGTCTTGAATAAGGAAGATAAGCTTCTTCAGTGAAGATAGTAATTGTGCCTTTTGCGTCGGCTTTTCTTATAGCTTCTGCTGTAGCAAGACCTGCTGCACAAGCACCGATAATAACATAATTCATTACTTATTACCTCCTACTTCAAGCCAAACAAGAGCCTTGTTAGGGCAGTTTTTAACGCAAGCAGGTTCTTCACCTTGGCAAAGGTCACACTTGTAAGCAATATTACCCTGCTTAATACAGCCGATAGGACAAACTGCAAGGCAGGTCATACAGCCGATACATTTATCCTCATTAACAGATACGATACCTGTTTTTTTATCCTTAGTCATAGCACCGGTAATGCAAGCCTTAACGCAGGCAGGATCGTCACAATGACGGCAATTGACTGCCACGGAAGCTACCTTGTCGCCGAAAACCGACACACGGCTTACAGGCTCCGGCTTTTCCGACTTATATGCTTTGACTATATCTTTTGATTTTGAATGAGCAGTTTTGCAATAAACCTCGCAAAGGCGACAGTTAATGCAAAGCTCTTCTCTTGCGAAAACTTTTTTCATATCAATGCCTCCTTATTCACCTGCGTGTTTAATACCGAGTATTTCAAGTTCTTTGTCGCTTAAGCCTATGCCACGAAGCATAAGTCTGTTGCCACGAAGTGAGTCGATAGAGTTGATACCCATACCACCCATAATCTCTTTAATTTCGTGGTTCCAAGCATTGATAAGATTGATAACTCGTTTGTGCGCAATTTCAGGATTTAAACGACGGGTAAGGTCAGGGCGCTGAGTAGCGATACCCCAGTTACACTTACCTGTGTTACAAGTTTGGCACATATGACAACCCATTGCGATAAGCGGAGCAGAAGCAACATAGCAAGCGTCGGCACCGAGCGCAATAGCTTTAACAATATCAGACGAGCAACGGAATGAACCTGCTGCAACGAGAGATACGGTTGAACGAATACCTTCATCACGAAGCCTTTGGTCGGCAGCAGCAAGTGCAAGCTCGATAGGAATACCTACATTGTCCCTGATTCTTGTAGGAGCAGCACCTGTACCACCTCTGAAACCGTCGATAACTACAATATCTGCGCCTGCTCTTGCAACACCGGAAGCAATGGCAGCAACATTATGAACGGCAGCAATTTTAACCGATACAGGCTTTTTATTATGAGTAGCCTGCTTAAGCGACCAGATAAGCTGGCGCAGGTCCTCGATAGAATAAATATCGTGGTGTGGCGCAGGAGAAATAGCGTCCGAACCCTCAGGAATCATACGAGCGTTTGATACTTCAACATTAACTTTTTCACCCGGAAGGTGACCACCGATACCCGGTTTTGCACCTTGACCGATTTTAATTTCGATAAATTTTGAATTATTAAGGTAATCCTTATGAACGCCGAAACGACCGGAAGCCACCTGAACTACGGCATAATCGCCGAACGAACGAAGGTCAGGATGTAAGCCACCTTCACCTGTATTAAACAAAGTACCGAGTTCAACGGCAGCCATAGCAAGTGACTTTTGAGCGTTGAGTGAAATTGAACCGAAACTCATAGCCGAAAACATAATAGGAGTTTCAAGCATAACCTGAGGTGGCATCTTTGTGATTGATTTGCCTTTTCTTTCAACCTCAATCTTATCAGGCTTACGACCGAGAATAGTACGAATTTCCATAGGCTCACGAAGTGGGTCGATAGAAGGGTTTGTTACCTGAGAAGCATTGAGCAAAATTTTATCCCAGTAAATAGGATATGGCTTTGGGTTACCCATAGCTGAAAGAAGAACAGAACCCGTATCAGCCTGACGGCAAATTTCCTGCTGATATGTAGGTGTCCAGTTAGCGTTGTCACGGTAGTCGCAAACATATTTTTCAATTCTGAGCGCACCCGTAGGGCAAAGGTCAACACACCTATGACACGCTACGCAATTTTTAGAATTAACAAGTACGGTCTTTCCGTCCTCGTCAAAAAAGTGACATTCGTTTGAGCACTGACGAACGCAACAGCCACAGTTGATGCAAAGCTCTTTGTCACGAATAACGGTAAATCTGCGTGGAATATAGTTTATCATCAGTCCTCATCCTCCTTATCATCAATTTCAAGTGGAATAAATACCGGCTCTGCACCGGATACAGACCAAACCTTATCAGGGTTAGGGCAAATAATTCTTATAGCCGACTCTTCAGATGCAAAATAAGCACGGTCACCTTTAGTTGCAGCAGTAAGAGAACGAAGCTTAAGTCTGTCGTTAATAGCAAGAAGTCCTTTGTTTGAACCGAGAATAACAGAAAACGGACCGTTAACGAGAGCACCGTTATAAATTGAACGAAGATTTGTGAAGTATTCTTTTCTGTCGTCGTCCATTCTGTCAATCTCCTCCCATTCAGGGGCAGTGAGCACATCGGCTGCAACCTCAATAGGAAGATTATGGTGACGAAGAAGGTGGTCAAAAAGATATGTGATAACTTCGGTATCTGTCTGCATAGTACAGATATAGCCGAACTGCTCGATATATCTTCTGTTAGCGTCGTAAGATGAAATTTCACCATTGTGAACGATTGACCAGTCAAGAATGTTAAACGGGTGAGCACCACCCCACCAACCCGGTGTATTAGTAGGAAAACGACCGTGGGCAGTCCAAATATATGCCTCGTATTGGTCAAGCATATAAAATTCGCCTACATCCTCAGGGTAACCGACTGCTTTAAAGCAACCCATATTTTTACCACTTGAAAAGATATATGCGCCGTCAATGGCATTGTTAACCTTAGTTACGCACTGCGCAACATATTCAAGTTCGTCAAGCCTTGACTCTTTAATGCGAACACGGTTAGCCTTGCCGAAATATCTCCAAATGTCAGGGCCTTTTTCAATGCTTGCAACCTGACGGGTAGGTATTCTTTCGGCTACATCGATATTAAAATGTCTAAACAAAAAATCTTCGCACTGTTTTCTTGCGTCGGCAGTGTCATAAAAAACATGAATGGCATATTCGTCCTTGTGCTCCGGATAAATACCGTAAGCAGCAAAACCACCACCGAGACCGTTTGAACGGTCGTGCATAAGAGCGATAGATTTGATAATTTGTGAACCGTTGATTCTGTTGCCTTTTCTGTCGATAATAGCAGCAATGGCACAGCCGGAAGGAATCCTGATTTCTCCCTCTTTCAACATAATATCCTCTCCTTAAGTTAAATAAAAAATGATACAATATAAAATTTATGAACACTATGTTCATTAAATATCACTGTTTTTCTTAATTTTACAATAAATAATAGGCATTAGTCAATTATATAAATTACAAAATTAGAGTCTATTTTTTCTTCTTTTATGTATAATTTCACACAATAATAAAGCAATTTTTAACATTTTTGTATGTTTATGCTGTATATTGCGAATATCGTGTAATATTTATGCATAGCGGATTTGACAATCAAACGGGCTGACAATGTCAGCCCCTACGGTAATCTAAATTTTCAAGAAATTCGTAGGGGCGAATAGTATTCGCCCACCAAAGCATCATTGAATAAAAAACAAAAGAGCAGGATTGCAACGCAACCCTACCCTTTTGGAAGAAAAACAATATGTGAAAATTATTTATACATCGTCTTCGCCCTGAAGAGCGTCATAACCACGCTCACCGGTACGAACCTTGACAGCGTCCTCAACATCATAAATGAAGATTTTACCGTCGCCGATATTACCTGTATAAAGTACATCCCTTGCTGTTTCAACAACCTTTTCAACAGGAACTGCCGAAACAACCATTTCAAGCTTCATCTTAGGATTAAGGCTCATTTCTTCAATTTCAATACCACGGTATTTTCTGATATGACCCTTTTGAGTACCACAACCCATAACATTTGTAACAGTCATACCGGTGATACCGATTTCGTTCATAGCAGATTTAATATCTTCAAACTTGGCAGGGTTGAAAATCATAACAACCTTTGAAAGAGCCGGAGATTTTTTAGTAGTATAAGTTTCAACTTCTACAGCTTTTTCCACCGGAGCAAGTGGAGTTGCAGGAGCTGAAGTTTTAGGAGCAGACGCCTTAATTGATGAAGAAGTTGCGAAAGCCATAGCAGGCATAAAGTCGGCATATGCAGAAGGAAGATTATGTTCTGTTGCATCAAGACCCTTGATTTCCTCTTCCTCGGATACTCTGAGTCCGTTAGTCTTTTTAATGATAAAGAATACGATTGTCATTGTAACAGCTGTCCAAGCAGCTACGCATACAAGACCGAGGAGCTGTTTGCCGAGAAGTGAGAAGCCACCACCGTAGAAAAGACCTTGGAAAGAATCGTTACCCGGAACAGAAGTTGTTGCAAACAAACCTACTGCAATTGTGCCCCACATACCGTTTACGCAGTGAACTGCAACGGCACCTACAGGGTCATCTATTTTAAGCTTAATATCGATAAACTCAACTGCAACTACTACAAGAATACCGGAAACAACACCGATAATGCAAGAACCGAGTGCGTCAACTACATCACAGCCGGCTGTAACTGCTACAAGACCTGCAAGTGAAGCGTTAAGTGACATTGAAACATCAGGCTTACCGTTTTTAATCCAAGTGAAAATCATAGTAACGCAAGTAGCAATAGCAGGTGCGCAGGTTGTTGTCAGGAAGATTGACGCAAGCTGAGGTCCGCTTGTTGCAGCAGCACCGTTGAAGCCGTACCAACCAAACCAAAGAATGAATACACCCAAAGCACCGAGTGTAAGTGAGTGACCCGGTATAGCCTTTGCTACCTTTTTGCCTGTCTTTTTATCTTCGACATACTTACCGATACGAGGACCTACCATAATTGCACCGATAAAGGCAGTAATGCCACCTACCATATGGATTGCGCAAGAGCCAGCGAAATCGTGGAAGCCGAGATTAGCAAGCCAGCCGTTTGGATTCCAAATCCAGCCTGCTTCAATAGGATAAACGACAGCAGAAATTACTGCCGAATAAATGCAATAACTTGAAAACTTTGTACGCTCTGCCATTGAGCCGGAAACGATAGTGGCAGCAGTGGCGCAGAACACAAGGTTAAATACAAAGTTTGACCAGTCAAAGTTTTGATAATTAGAGAAAACGCCAAGGGTAGGCATACCGCAAAAGCCACCCAAAACTTCTTCACCCATCATAAGACCGAAGCCGAGCAAAATAAACATAGGCGTACCGATACAAAAATCCATAAGGTTTTTCATAATGATATTGCCTGCATTTTTTGCTCTGGTAAAGCCTGTTTCTACCATAGCAAAACCACATTGCATAAAGAAAACAAGCGCTGCACCGATTAAAAACCAAATGCCGAACATTTCACTGTCGACTTTTTCAAGAATAGATGTTATATTCATATATTCTTCCTCCTCAAGTTTATAGTTTGTAATGAATAAAAAGAAATAAAAAAAGAGGCACGACAACATTAAGCTGTCGCACCCCATTGTGCTAAAAATATAAGCCAAACCGACACCGAAACGACATCGGCTTGGCTAATTGGCATAAATGCCATAAGAGAGGGCAATTAAAATATCGATAAAGTGGCTGAAACACGCCGTGTATAATCTTAATCGACATTAAATCAAAATCACCTGTTACCTATTAACTATTCACTATTACTTATTACCTATTAATAGTTAACCATATATCTGTCGATTTCCCACTGAGAAACCTTAGTTCTGTATTCATCCCATTCTGCTTTCTTACCTTCGGTATAAGCATTGAATACATGGTCGCCTACTGTTTCCTTGATGAATGGGTCAGCTTCAGAAGCCTTAACTGCCTCTTCAAGTGAACCAGGAAGGCAATCGATACCTCTTTTAGCAAGTTCTTCATCTGAAAGGTCGAATACATTATAATCAACTGCAGGAGCAGGAGTAATCTTATTCTTAATACCGTCAAGACCTGCTGCAAGGCAAAGAGCCATTTCAAGGTATGGGTTACAGGTTGGGTCTGGGCAACGAAGTTCTACACGAGTACCCATTCCTCTTGCTGCAGGAATACGAACAAGGCAAGAACGGTTAGATGCCGACCAAACGATATAAGTAGGAGCTTCATAACCAGGTACAAGTCTCTTATAAGAGTTAACTGTTGGGTTTGAGTAAGCAGCGATACCCTGAACATGCTTTAAAAGACCACCGATGAAGTAATGAGCTACTTCGCTGAGTCCGTCAGGACTTGCCGGGTCATAGAAAGCGTTAACTGTGTTACCTTCTGCGTCCTTTGTCATAAGTGACATATTGGTGTGCATACCTGAACCGTTGATACCGTAAATCGGCTTTGGCATAAATGTTGCGTGAAGACCGTGCTTTGTAGCATAAGTCTTAACAACATGCTTAAATGTCATTACACGGTCAGCTGTTGTCATAACTTCGTCGAACTTAAAGTCGATTTCGTGCTGACCCTGAGCAACCTCGTGGTGAGATGCTTCAATTGTATATCCCATTTCTTCAAGAGCAAGGCAAATATCACGACGGCAGTTTTCACCGTGGTCGATAGGGTTAAGGTCGAAGTAACCGCCCTCATCACCTGTTGTGGTTGTTGGGTTGCCGTCCTCATCAAGTTTGAAAAGGAAAAATTCACATTCAGGACCTACATTAAAGCTGTAGCCCATTTCTGCTGCTTCGTTCATAACTTTCTGAAGTACATTTCTTGGGTCACCGAGGAACGGTGTTTTGTTATCAGCGCAATATACAGAACAGATAAGACGGGCAGTCTGAGCGTTCTGGTGCTTTCTCCAAGGGAAAATGGTCCATGTGTCATAGTCAGGATGAAGGTACATATCACTTTCATCGATTCTTACGAAACCGTCGATTGACGAACCGTCAAACATACATTCATTATCAAGTGCTTTTTCAAGCTGTGAGCTTGTGATAGCAACATTCTTCATAATACCGTAAACATCGGTAAACTGAAGTCTGATAAATTCCACACCGTTTTCCTGTGCACTTTTAAGGATTTCTTCTTTTGTGTACTTACTCATTTGTAAATACTCCTCTCTTGAAATAATTTTGAAATAAAAAAGGGCGCTCCGAATTAATCGGAACGCCTTTGTTCTTACTACACCCTCATTATATCGTTGCAATACGAGATTGTCAACGATTTTATGCAATTTTGTCAATTTACAGTGTGAGCAACAAGTCACGCTGAAGATTTTTGGTAAGATTGACAAAAATCGGGTTATTGGTATACGGGCTAACAGTGTTTTTCAAATCAAACAGTCTATAACAATAAAATATCGTAGGGGCGAACAGTGTTCGCCTATATTTTTAATTTAGAAAATTATTATTTTGACAAATCCAAATACTTTTCGTCAATAACCTTTTTAACAAGCTTATTATAATATTCCGGTGTACCGCCGGACTGTGAATGTGAGTCGGCAAGTTCGTCAGTATAATCCGAAAGCTTATACACATCAAACACGAACTTATTATCTTCACCCCTATTATAATGGGTAACAATAGGGATAAACTTACCGTTTATAGTGATTTCGCCGTTTTTCTTTTCAATATCAACGCTTGCGATACCACCACAAAGCTGGTCAAGTTCAATTTGGTGAGAAATGAAGTTGCCGAGTGAATAGTAAACGAGCATCTTATGACCCTTATCGTTAGTAACTTCCTTAACCGGCTGAATAACATGAGGATGGCAACCGATAACAAGGTCAACACCGAGAGAGCTGAAAAGGTCGGTATATTCCTTTTGATAGTCGGAAATATCAAAGCTGTTTTCAGTACCCCAGTGAGGAAATACAATAACTACATCGGCATTTTCCCTTGCTTCTTTAATATCCTTTGTCACCTTATCCTTGTCCATCATATTAACAATCCAAGGCTTATCCGACGGCAAATCGATACCGTTGGTGCCGTAAGTATAGTTAAGAAGCGCAAAGGTGATATTATTTTTAACATAATATTTAATGGTATTGTAGCTTTTTTCGTCCTCATTAATACCGAGGTAAACCACATCCTTTTGCTTTTTGAAATATTCAATTTCATTCATTATACCCTGCGAGCCTTTATCCATAATATGGTTATTGGCGCAGTTGAAAATATTAAAGCCTGCTTTAATTGCAGCGTCGCCAACCTCCTGAGGAGAGTTAAATACAGGATAACCGGTATATTCAAAGTCACTGCCACCGAGTACGGTTTCCTGGTCGATTACAGCCATATCGTACTTTTGAATAACAGGAGAAATGTTTTTATAAAGGCAAGAGTAGTCGTAAGTGCCGTCACTCTTCTCACCTGCTGCTATCAAGGTATTATGAATAAGATTATCACCGACAGCGCAAAGAGTAACCTTGCCGTTGGTATCTTCGCTTGTAGGTACTGTAGTTTCCTCATTAACTGCAGAAACGGCAGTAGTGGCAGTAGGTTTTTTTGCGTCCTCACTTTTAGTTAAATGGCCACTCACTGCAAGTACGATTAAAACGAATATTGCAACAAAAACAGGAATAAGTATAAAAGGGTTGAATTTTTTATTTTTAGACAAAGCTGTCACCTCTATATAATTTAGTTTTTATATTATATCATACATTAAAAATCAACACAACAAAAATTTGGTGATAAAATGAGCAGTATTATTATATACATATTATTTATTATAGGACTTATCCTTATAATCAAAGGCGGCGATATGTTTGTAGACAGCGCTTCAAAAATAGCCGAAATGATGAAAGTGCCGAAATTTATAATAGGCGCAACGATAGTATCAATTGCCACCACTTTGCCCGAAATGATAGTCAGTATTCAAGCGACGCTTGACAAGAATGTCGATATGGCAACAGGCAATGCCGTAGGCTCCGTTACTGCAAACACTGCTTTAATACTCGGCTTATTTATAACTTTTATGCCGTTTGAAATTAAGCGAAAAGAATTTTCTTTCAAAGGAATTTCAATGATATTTGCCGTCGTTTCGCTGATAGTAGGTTGTATTATCACAAGCAAAAGGACACTTACATTTAAAGGAGAAGAAAACGACTACTACTTTTTATCGGCGCTCGGTGTTACGCTTCTTATAACAGTATTTGCATTTTTCTTTTTTGAAAACGTTAAATGTGTTAAGCAAAAAAGCGTTGATGACGAAGCAAGCGTAAATACAAAAGTCGGCGAAAAAATCAAGTGCTTTATCATATTTATTTTAGGCGCAATATCAATTGTAGTAGGTGCAAAAATGCTCGTTACTTACGGCACACAAATTGCAATAAGCCTAAATGTATCGCAAAGAGTTATAAGCGTTGTTGCAGTTGCAATCGGCACTTCACTTCCGGAGCTTGTTACGGCAATCACGGCGCTCAAAAAGAAGTCGGGCAGTTTATCGGCAGGCAATATTCTCGGTGCAAACATAATTGATTTAACCTTGATTTTGCCGATATGTTCGCTCATATCGATTATAAACGGCACAGGCGAACTTGCAATATCGGTATCAAGCGTTATGTTAGATATGGTTGTGTGCTTAGGTGTAATACTCATTGCCGTTGTACCGACAGTCATCAGCCAAAAATTTCACAGGTGGCAAGGCATTGCCCTTCTTTTAAGCTACGGTATTTATGTATATTTTGTTGTAAAATAAAATTACTTGGGTTATAATTAAAGCAGTAAAAAATGCGAGGTATCATATGACACTGCAACAATTAAAATATTTAGTTACGGTTGCCGAATGTAAAAACATAAGCGAAGCAGCCGAAAAGCTTTTTATATCTCAGCCAAGCTTAAGCGCAGCAATTCATAATCTTGAAAACGAAATGGGCATAACTGCGTTCAACCGATCAAACAAAGGGGTAAGCGTAACACGAGAAGGCGAAGAACTTTTATCGCTTGCGAGGAATTTGCTTGAGCAGGCAGATATTATGAAAGAAAGATTTTGCAAGGATACGAAGAGAGAACCGAAATTTTCGGTATCGTGCCAGCACTACTCTTTTGCCGTCAACGCTTTTGTAGATGTGGTCAACCAATTTGACGCCGACAAGTACAGTTTTATTCTTCGTGAAACGCAGACGGGTGAAATCATTGACGATGTCGCAAACGGCAACAGTGAACTCGGTATACTCTACTTATCGAAGCAAAACGAAGAAGTGCTCACAAAACTTTTAAAGAAAAACGATTTGATATTTGAAGAAATATTTGAAGCGTCACCTCATATCTTTATCAGCAAAGAGCATCCACTTGCAAGTAAAGATATTATCACACTTGACGAGTTAAAGCCGTATCCGTATTTGGTTTACGAGCAAGGTGAGAGAAACTCGTTTTATTTCAGCGAAGAATTTTTGAGTGTACTCGATATGCCGAAAAATATTCAGGTTCGTGACAGAGCAACGCTTTTTAACCTTGCAATCGGCTTGAACGGATTTACGGTAAGTTCGGGCGTTATCGACAAAGAACTCAACGGCGAGGATATTATCGCAAAGCCACTTGATATGGATGTCACAATGCATATAGGCTTGATTAAAAAGAAAAACATTATGCTTTCAATATATGCAAATTCGTATATTGAAGCTTTGAAAAGGAATGTGAAATAATAATTTATCCACGGGCTAACAATGTTAGCCCCTACGGTGATTTTTTTAATTTAGATAGTCTAAAATAGCAAGACTTTCGTAGGGGCGAACTGCGTTCGTCCGATTTTTGCGTTTTTATTATAGTTTCAAACTATATCAAACTGCATTTTTAATGTATTTTACTAAATATTCTTTTTATGATAGACTGTAATCATCAAACACAGGAGGATATTTTTATTATGAGTACATTAAAGACACCATTCAGATATGATTTTGTAGGAAGCTTTTTAAGACCACAGGCGTTGAAGGACGCCAAGGTAAAATTCGGCAAAGGTGAAATTGAAAAAGCCGAATACGACAAAATCGTTAATGACGAAATTACAAAGTTAGTAGCAAAGCAAAAGGAGCTCGGTTTCCACGCAATCACCGACGGTGAATTTAGGCGAACATTCTGGCACCTTGATTTTATGTGGGGACTTGACGGAGTTGAGCACGAAGCAACAGGTGGAGGCGTTCCTTTCAATGGCGAACTTGCAGTTCTTGACGACACATATTTAGTCGGCAAGGTTAAAGCAAAGGCTCACCCATTCGTTGAATATTTCAAATTTTTAAAGCAGTTTGAGGATGAAAACACCGTCGCAAAATACACTATCCCTGCGCCTGCACAAACGCTTTTGCAGTTCATTGTTCCAAACAATATTGAAAGCACAAGAAAGTTTTACGCAACTGACGATGAGCTTATCAATGACCTTGCAAAGGCTTATCAAGATGTAATAAAACAATTTTACGATGCCGGCTGTCGCAATCTTCAGCTTGACGACTGCTCATGGGGTTCTGCACTTACAGAGGACGGCACCGATGTTTTCGGCATTACGGCAGAGCAGTTTAAGAGTGAACTTCTCAAAGTCAACAACCTTGCGCTTGAAAACAAACCTGATGATATGGTTATCACCTCTCACATTTGCCGTGGTAATTACCATTCGACTTTCTTCTCAAGTGGTGCTTACGACCCTGTTGCCGACTATGTTTTTGCAAGAGAAAATGTTGACGCACTTCTTTTGGAATATGACGATGAACGCTCCGGCAGTTTTGAAGCGTTCAAAAAAGTTTCGCCTGACAAAAAGGTTGTTTTAGGCTTAATAACAACTAAGTCACCGAAGCTTGAAGATAAAGGTGAAGTTATCGAGAGAATCAAAGAAGCAAGTAAATATGTACCACTCGACAGACTTTGCTTAAGCCCTCAGTGTGGCTTTGCTTCCTGCGAAATCGGCAATAAACTCACCGAAGAAGAACAGTGGGCAAAACTCAAACTTGTTAAGGAAATCGCCGAAGAAGTTTGGGGATAAGATTTGAATTATGAATTATAGTTTAAATCGGTTGACGGCTGGCGAGTGAATTGTGCGTAGCACAAGAGACACGAGACTCCAAATTTGGCGACCAAAGGAAGCAACAAATTTGGGAGAAACAGTCCGGTGGACTGTTTCGTAGTGAGTAGTATAATATTTTTCTCTCCCTCAGTCACTATCGTGACAGCTCCTACGGGAGCCGTCCCTTTTGTCACTGCGTGACATTTCCCCACACTGTGGGGAATCACCCTCGTCAGAGGGAGCCAAGTCC
>JBNMGQ010000050.1:0-14013 GCA_050872345.1 Eubacterium sp.
AAAAATAAGAGTGAAAAACGGGCTCATTTTATTAAGCATTGCAGCGTCGGCAGTAGATGACATTTTAGTAGTGGCATAGAAATTGCCTATCATACCTGCAAGACCGAGTGACGAACGCATAAAATGATATTTCAAACAACCCTTATGTGGCTTGAACGAATCTTTATTTTTTACAAGAGTAGCCGTGGCTATAAAAAACGCAACAAGGTTTCTGAAAAAAACCTTTTGCATAACCGGAACATCACCGGACATATTTATAAAAATACTCATCCAGCTAAAACTGAAAGCCGAAAAAAGTATACACATTATGCCTTTTGCTGTGTTATTTGTTTTCTTCATAACGACTCTAAAAAGACCTTACTTTCTCTTAATTCTTTTTCAACATCAAATCCGAGTGAATAAATTTCTATCATATAAGTGCCGTCATAATTTGCGCTGTCGAGAATAGAAATCATTTTTTTATAATCAAAATTGCCCTTACCCGGTGGCAGGCAGTCACGCTCGGGTGTATTGTCGCTTATATGCACATGAACTATATTTTGCTTAAACTCTTCAAGAAATTGAAAAGTGTCCTGATGCGCTCTGACGGTTTGCTTAATATCAAACACCATATGGTAATCGTCGCCGAGAGCACTCCTCATTTTTTTGCAAAAGTCAATGCTTTCGCTTTTAAACCTGTTTACATTTTCCTGACATACCGTAACGCCTTCACGCTTGCCTATTTCGATAAGCTTATTAAAGCGTTCAAAATATCTGTCGTCAGGAATAGGAATTTTAGGCATAGCCACTGCACCGTGAATCACAACATACTTAGCACCTAAAACGGCAGCAGCGTGGCATGTTTTGTCATAAATAGAAATGAAATCATCATACCTTCTTTGATAATCGGAGAAGATACAATTAGATTCCATAAAGCTTGAAAACGGATGAACAGACACAATATCTGTTCCTCCGTCTTTTGCTATAGTATTAAGTTGTTTTAAAAAAGGCTCTTCAAGCTCTGAAGGTGCATTCATAAAAACCTCGGCATTTTTGTACCCAAGCTCAGTAACCTTCATTAATGCTTTTTCCGTTTCAAGTGGATAAAAGCAAGATGTTGACGCACCGATTTTCATATCATTAACCTACCAACTTTTCAATACAAGCAAGCTTTGCACAGATGCAAAGAAGCTCTGCAGCCATATCAAGTTCATTTGTAGGAGGGAACGACGGAGCAATACGAATGTTGCTGTCGTTAGGGTCAAGACCGTATGGGAATGTTGCGCCTACGCTTGTAAGTGTAACACCTGCCTCTTTACAAAGCTCACCTGTTCTCTTTGCGCAACCGTTCATAACATCAAGGCTGATGAAGTAACCACCGTTTGGATTAAACCAAGAAGCAATACCGGTACCACCGAGTTCCTTTTCAAGATGGTCTAAAACCATATCAAACTTCGGCTTAAGGATAGCAGCGTGCTTTTTCATATGTTCAAGAACACCGTTTGCATTTTTGAAATACCAAACATGGCGCTGCTGATTCATTTTATCGTAGCTGATAGTTTCGCAGTTGAGTCTTTTCTTAATAGCAGCAATGTTATTATCGCTTGCAATGATTGCAGAAACACCTGCACCAGGGAAAGTAATCTTAGAAGTTGAGCAAACTTCAATTACCATATCTTCGTTATTATACTTCGGAAGAACATCAAATATGTTAAGAAGCTTATCGCCGTCGTCTGTAAGGTCGTGAACGCAGTAAGCGTTATCCCAGATAATTCTGAAATCCTTAGCAGCCGGCTTCAAAGCAGCAATTCTTTCAACTACTTCGTCGCTGAAAGTAATGCCCTGTGGATTTGAATACTTAGGTACGCAGAACATACCCTTAACGCTTTCATCCTTGATAAGTTCTTCAATCATATCCATATCAGGACCATCAGAAAGCATAGGAACATTAATCATTTTAATGCCGTAATGCTCGCAAATTGTGAAGTGCCTGTCATAACCCGGAACAGGGCAAAGGAATTTAACCTCATCAAGCTTACACCAAGGTGTAGAACCTGCGCCTGAAATAAAGCACTGACCGATATAGTCAAACATAAGATTAAGGCTTGCAGACGGACCTACAACTACATTTTTAGCATCAACGCCCATAAGCTCACCGAAAAGCTTTTTACAGCTTGGAATACCGTCAAGCACACCGTAGTTTCTGAGGTCGATACCTTCGTCAACATAATCGTCACACTTGAGCATATCCATAGAAAGGTCAAGCTGTTCCTTACAAGGCTTACCACGGCTCATATCAAGCTTAAGGTTTTTAGCCTTAAAAGCATTATATCTTTCTTCAAGCGCCTTTTTTTCATCAAGGAGCTGTTCTTTTGTCATTTCAGTATATAACATTTTATAGTCCTCCGACATTTATTTTACTATTATATTTTACCATATTATACAATCTTTTTCAAAGTGCAATAGATAGAATATTAGGTGTATATCAATACTATTATTATTTATTTTATACAAAACTATTTTACTTTAGGCAAAGTTACGGTAAAAGAAGTACCTACGCCAAGCTTTGACGACACGGTTATATCACCCGAATGCATTTGCGCAATTCTTTTTGCAATTGAAAGACCGAGTCCGTTGCCACCGATGCTGTGGTTACCGTCTGCCTGATAAAATTTATCAAAAATATGCTTTTGCTCCTCTTCGCTCATACCTTTGCCGTTGTCGCTTACAACAACGATGACATTGTCGCTGTTTTCGGTAAGTTTAATATTTATCTCTCCGTTTTTATCGGTATATTTAATTGCATTTTGAATAAGATTGAGCCAAATATGAGAAATAAGTTCTTCATTGCCGACAAAATTAACTTTTTCCAAATCGCCGTTTGGAAAAATGTTTTTGCTCATCCACTCGTTTTGAAGAAGGACTACGCAGTTTCTGATCTGCTCATCAAGTGAAAATTCCTTTTTATCGGGCACTATTCCTGTATTTTCAATCTTAGTCAAAAGAAGAATATTATTTGTCATTGAGCTTAATCTTTTAGACTCGTTAATAATTGTATCAACGCATTCTGCTCTTTCATTCTCGTCAAGGTCTGCATTTTTAAGCCTTTGTGCATAACCCATAATCGATGACACCGGAGTTTTAAACTCGTGCGAAATTATGTTTGTAAAGTCGTTTCGCATAACCTCGATAGAGCCGAGTTCCTTTGCCGTTTCGTTAAGCGACTGCTTAAGTTGTTTAGTTCTCCAATTACCTGTTTCGGTTTCAAGCCGTATGTCAAAATCACCCTTAGCAACCTTTTGAAGCGCATCTATCGTTTCACCTATAGGTTTAAGAATTTGTGAGGAAAATATGGAAGCGACTATTGCGCCGACAAGATTGCAGGAAGCAAAAATGATTACAGGCATCCAAATTGAAATAAATGTATCCTTAGGCATCAAGTGAAAGAATATCAAAAGGTAATAAAGAGCGACAGTTATAAGCGTTGTTACAAGCTCAATACAAAATACAATAGCCGAAGAAATAAACCTTACGTTTTTCGCCTTAAATGTCGGCTGATTTTTATTTTTCATTATCATTCACCACTGTCCCCATATATCCAAAGCCACGAATAGTTTTAATAGCAAAGTCTTTATTATCCTTAAACTTTTCCCTAAGTCTGTTGATATGTACCTCAACGGTATGCTCGTCGCTTTCAGTATCAAAGCTCCATATCTCGTCCATAATCTGCCTTTTTGTAAAAAGTTGATTTGGGTACGACAGCAGTTTATATAAAAGCAAAAATTCCTTAGGTGTTACGCTTTTCTCTTTACCGTCAACTTTTACGCTGAAAGCATTGTAATCAAGCACGGTTGAACCTAATGTAAGTTTCTTTTCGCTCGCAATTTTTGACCTTCTTGCAAGTGCCTTAACTCTCCACAAAAGTTCGTCAGTGTCAAAAGGCTTTGCAAGAAAATCATCAATACCCAGAGCAAAGCCTTTCTTTTTATCCTCGTGAGAAATTTTAGCCGTAACCATAAGAATCGGAATATCGCAAGCGCCGTCCCTGAGTGTTTTTGTAAACTCGTACCCATTCATAACAGGCATCATAATATCAACAACAGCAAGGTCGATTTTTTGCTTATCCATAATATCAAGTGCCACCTTACCGTTTTCGGCAAGAGTACAATTATATCCGGCGTCCGAAAGCACACTTTTCATAAGCCTGCCGACGCTTTTATCGTCCTCAACTATGAGAATATTAAACATAGTATCACCCCTTATACAACTATATTATTTTAACATTTTAGGTATAAAAAGACAATATTTATGCCAAAAATTGAGGTAAAGTTGAGAATAGGGCAATAATATATATTAGGTTTTAAGGAGGCTCATATTATGACATTACAGGAAAATTTAGCAAAAAATCCCATTTTCACAAAGTCAACAGTCAACAAAAGAAAGATAATTAAACTGTATGATTATGATATAAGCCACCTTTGGCTTGCAAGCTTAGTATATGCTCACATAGGATACTGGGTTGAAAATCTTTTCAGGCTTGCCTCAAAAGGAATTTTAGACTCACGAAATCAAATTTTACCTTTTCTCTTTTGTTATTCCATAGCTATGTGGGCATTGTACTTTGCGCTTGGCACACCGAAAAAAGCAAGAGCGTTTAACATTAGGCTGTTTACCAAAGATGACAAAAAGACTCAACTTTTATCTCAACTCTATTATTTCAGCGTAGTATTTCTTTTCGTATTCTTCGGTGAAATTATCGTAGGCACAATGTTTGAGCAAATCAGTGGTATTCAGCTTTGGAACTACAGTGGTATTCCACTTCATGTCACTCAGTACACAAGCGTTCCGACAACTACAGCGCTTTCACTCGGTGTTGTATTTCTTATGGAATATTTCTTTACACCGCTTATGAAAAGGATAATTGCCATACCGTATCACAAGGTGCTTAAGCTTGACTATATCCTCGGTGGCGCAATAGTACTTGATTGGCTTATTATGATGATTAGCATTAATGTATTCAAGGTATCACCGGCTTATTGGAGCATACAGTTTTAAATAAAAAATATCGGGCGAACAATGTTCGCCCGTTTTTTTATTTTGCTATGAAGTAGAACTCTACACCGTCGTCCTTATTTTCAAAGCCGTATTTAAAACCGTGAAGTTCAAGGATTTGGCGAGATATTGCAAGACCCATACCTGATGAGTTTTCGTCCCTGTTGCGTGACATATCGCCACGGTAAAGAAGTTCCCATAGTTCCTTACCCTTTTCCTTAGAGATATTTTCGCCTTTGTTATAAACTCCAAGCTTAAGCTTTTTGCCTTTCTTAGTAAGGCTGACTTTTATAACAGATTTAGCAGAAGCAAACTTGACTGCGTTTGAAAGGAAGTTATCAATAACCAAGCCGATAAGCTCATCGTTACATTTAACAGAACATTTTTCAACTGCCAAGTTTTCAATACCGACATCCTTTGACGCTGCAAGAGGTCGATATTTTTCAATTTCTTTTTTAACTATTCTGTCAAGGTCGCACGCCTTTTTGTCAATATTGCTGTTCATTGTAAGCGAATTGTACTGCAAAAGATTTTTCACAAGCTTGTTCATTCTAATCGACTCTTCATAAATCGATTTGACATAATCGTCGTTTTTGTCCTCGTTTACATTTTCCATAACAAGTTCACACCTGTTTTGAATGATTGCAAGTGGAGTTTTAAGCTCGTGGGCAGCAGCATTTGAAAAGGCGTATTTTGACATTTTCATCTGTTCCTTTTTCACGATACTGTACGAAACTGCAAGTGAAATAACAAGAACTACTGCAAAGGTGCAGGACAAACCCGTCATCCATCTTGTGAAACGGAAATCATCGGTAACATTTTTAAAAATGTTTGCAGCAGTATAAGTTACCACATAATAAGCACTATCATCTTCCATACCCAAAACGCCAACCTGCTTTACTATATATTTGCCGTCTTCTGTAAATGCTTCGCCACTGTAATCTATTGCAACTCCCCACGGGTCCGACTTATCTTCTTCGCATTCTGCTTTAGTCACCTTACCGTCTTTGAACTTTTTATCGATAAAGTCATAATCCTCTTTTTGGTAATCAGTCAAATGTTCCCTATACAAATCCATAGAGAAATATCTTGAAAGACAGCTGATTTCATCTGTAGGCTTAGTATCGGTAAAGGTGAAACTTTCGCCGTCTTTGCCGTAAGGCTGAAGCATTCTGAACACGAGCGAACACGGAATTATCTTGTCGCCGTCAACAGCAAATTTAAAGGTTGAATAGTTTGAAGAATATTTATTATCCATTTGGGCAAGTGCTTCAAGCTTTTCTTCTGACAGGTATTCATCAAGATTGATTACACCTGTTTTAAGCGTAAGACCGTACTCAAACATAATTTGGTTTGAAGTTTGTGCAAGGCATTTTTTACCGTCTGAATCATAAACATAATATTTTGTAGGATACATCGGCAGATTTTGGTTAGTAACACTTACAAAATGGTCTAAATTCGGGTATGTATCGCTGTTAATTTCTTGATTGAATGTAATTGCCGTGTCACAAATATTCGCTTCAACCGTATTTTTCATATTGCCGTACAAAACAGCTATTGATGAAAGATACAAAACTAAAACAACAACAGTTACGATTGACAAAACTTTTCTTGTTTTTTTCATAAATCACACCTCCCGAAAGGAGTAGCCGGTGTTAATCACAGTTTTAATCAATGATGCTTTATCGCCGAGTGCTTTACGAATACGCTTGATATGAGTGTCAACAACTCTGTCGTCACCGTCAAAATCGTATCCCCAAGCATAGGTCAAAATAAGCTCACGGTTTAAAACTCTGTTTTTGTTTTCCATAAGGTAGTAAAGGATTTTAAAATCTTTGTGGGCAAGAGAAATTTCTTTGCCGTCAACATACGCTCTTTTGCAAGCCAAGTCAAGTGATACACCCGAAACTTCAAGCTTGTTTTCCTCGTCTATTCCCTTGTAGCGTTTGATAAGTGACTTACACTTTTCATAAAGGACGGACAGTGGAAACGGTTTAACGATATAATCGTCGCAACCACACTCAAAGCCTTTAAGGTAATCTGTTTCCTGCCCCATAGCCGTTAAAAACAGGACAGGCAAATTGCTGCTTCTTCTCACTGCTCGGCAAGCCTCAAAACCGTTGACATTCGGCATCATCACATCAAGAATTACCAAGTCAAAATTATTTTCGTAAAAAAGGTCAAGTGCACTTTCGCCGTCGGCTGCCGTTTTTACCGAATATCCTTTTGCCTCAAGGTAATCTTTGATACTTTCTCTTATTAATTTTTCATCGTCTGCTACTAATACGGAAAACATCCAACCACTCCCTTTCAGCTATAATATAACGGTATGATTTGTACTTTGTGTGTTAAAATATATTTTTTCAATTACAATTTTCGGGTCGTCGAGGACGCAGAATCCTATACCATTAATTTATATCACTTTGATAAACGATGAATAAATATTTTTAATATCTTGCGATGTAAACGGCATAGGATTATTTTGAAGCCTTGCTGTATTGACGCCGTTTATTGTTTCATCAAACTGTTCTTTCGTCATTATCAAATCGTCAAGAAGATTTAACTTTGAAAGGAAATTGATAAATGCGTTATTGTCAAAGCCTGTTATATCCTCTGTCTGTTTCATTAAATCTTTAAGGTCGCCGTTATTTTCCATATACTTCCAAATGTAGGCAAGGCAAACTGCTACAGCGTGACCGTGGTGAAAACCTTTGAGTTTGTGAAGTTTATAGCTGAATGCATGTGGAGATGTGGTTCTGGCAATGTTGATAGCCTTGCCTGCAAGCATACTGCATTCAAGCATCGGTGCATATGTATTTTCGTCATTTTCAAGATATTTTGAAAAGTTATCGTTGAAAAGCGAAAGTGCCTTTTTGCTGTATTCTCGGCTTTCATCCGTTGCATCATTTGACCAAAATGCTTCAACGCTGTGGCAAAATGCGTCAAGAGATGTGACTACCTTTTGCTCATAAGGAAGTGATTTCAAAACAGTTGAATCAAAAATTTGATAATCAGGAATTATCGAATAATCGCTTACGGACTCCTTGTCCTTGTTTCTGTAAAGGACTGAAAAACGAGTCACCTCTGCACCTGTTCCGGCAGTAGTAGGAATTGCAAGAATAGGAAAATTGAGCTTCGAATAAAACTTAATTCCTTTGGCTGTATCTATGGCACTGCCACCACCGACTGCGACAATAAAATCGCATTCGTTTGATTTGTAAGATTCAATGCCTTTTTCAACAGAGCTCACCTCAGGGCAAGGTTCAAAATCGCAGAACGGTACGCTTTTTATACCGATTTCATCAAGTGCCTTACGATAGCCGTATCTGTCGTATTCACTGCTGCATACGAAAAGAACTTTTTTAGGATTAAGTTCTGTCATTTTATTTTTAAATTCATTTATATATTTTTCGTTATTGTATTCCATAATGCACCTCTGAAATGTTTATATTTTGATTTTAACATATATGGACAAAAAAATAAACCTCTCTGATTGACAGAGAGGTTTATTGTGTAAAACAAGAAATTGTGCAAGGCTAACATTGTTAGCCTGTAAATCCCTCAGTCAGCATAGCTGACAGCTCCCTTTTCAAAGGAGCCTAAAAATGTTTATTTTGCAAGAGAGCCTACGAGCATCATATAGTCACCGATTTGAACACCAAATTCAGGTGCGCCCTCCATAATAAGTTGCTCGTCGGCAGTCATTTGGAACATATCGCCGGTGCCGAGCAAAATTTTAAGTGCAGAAGTTGCACAGTCAAATTTCATACAGAAGAACGGCTTTGAGCGTTTATATTCACCCCTGCCTGCTCTCGACTTACCTGCTTTAATGCGAAGATACGCAGTACATTCAGGATGACCCTCAACTGCCCACTGGTAACAACGGTCAGGACTTTTAAGTGCCCAGTCGTGAACCTGTGGGTGACCCATTTTGTTAAGCTGAGAAATACCCGAAGAAAGCAAGTAAAAATAAAGCTTGCAAAGAAGAAGAGAAAGTTCTTCGTCATTTTCAGGTGGTTCGGTAATGCTTAAAAGCGATGACATTTTAAGCAAAACTGCCATAAACTTAGCAAATTTACCGACTGACTTAACTTTCATTTTTGGAAGCGAAGTCATTTTACCTTTCATAAACTCGTTCATTTTTTCCATAGAAGAAAATGCGAGTTCGGCGTCAATTCTTTCCTGACCGAGATATTCGCCGAGTTTTACGCTCCATTCACCGTTTTCAACGATAAAATGAACAGCCTCTTTATCCTCGGCATTAACCTTAGCCGAAACTTGATAAATAGCATTTACGCCCTCAAATTTCTTTTTAAGCTCAGGCACATCGGTCGCAATAGTTTTCATAAGTGGCAGAGCAGCTGCCATAAATATTTTATTGGTGTAACGGGTTTCGTCACTTGCCATAAGATACACTCCTTTCAGTTGATAAATATTGCTTAAAACGACACATCAAAACTCGTCGTCCCAAGCATCATCAGCTTCAAAGTCTGCGTGCATCATTTCGCCGATAGCTTCGCTGATACCGTTGGCATCAATCTTAGCCATAGCAAGAAGGTCCTCTTGAAGACCGATAGTTGAGAAAGCGTTTTGGTGGCCGAGCATCTTAAATGCGCAAGCCTTACCACTCTTCGCAACAACCTCGGCAACGGCAGAACCTAAGCCACCCATAACCTCGTGGTCCTCAACAGTGATAATTCTTCTTGTGTCCATAATAGCAGACATAACAGCTTCTTCGTCAAGAGGTTTGATTGTGTGCATATTAATAACTCTTACCTTTAAGCCGGCGTCAGCTTCCATCATACGGGCAGCCTGCATAGCTTCAAACACGCAAGAACCACAAGCAATAACTGTAATATCCGTGCCCTCATTCATAACAGTAGCCTTGTTCCATTCAAACTTGCAGTCGGCAGGTGATTTGTAAATAACCTGGTCAAAGCCACGGTTGATACGAATGTAAACAGGACCCGGAATGTCGTAAGCAGCCTTAACTGCGTGATAAGTTTCCGAACCATCACAAGGACAAATTACGGTCATATTAGGAAGAACTCTCATACAAGCCATATCAATAAGCGAATGGTGAGTTGAACCTGCCTGACCGAAAGATGTACCTGCGTGAGTAGCAATAATTTTTACAGGAACATTTTGATAGCAAATGTCAGTATGAACCTGGTCAAGTGAACGGGCAGAAGCAAAAATAGCAAAAGTTGAAGCAAAAGGAATAAGTCCGTTTTTAGCCATACCTGCTGCAACACCGAAAAGGTTTTGCTCAGCAATACCTACATTGAAAAATCTGTCAGGGAACTTGTCACCGAACATACCGATTTTAGTTGATTTAGCAAGGTCAGCAGTAAGAGCAACAACATCCTTGTGCTCTTCGCCAAGCTCGCAAAGTGCAATACCGTAACATTCAGCAGTTGAAAGTTTAGTGGTATCAGTCATTGTATATGTCATTCCACCCATTGCTTATGCCTCCTTTTCTGCACGCTCACAGCGCTCTTTGTAGTATTTGTCAAGACTTGCATATGCCTGCTTTGTCTTTTCTTCGTCGAGTGAACCGTAATGCCATAAGTAATTGTCTTTCATAAAGTCAACGCCTTCGCCCTTGAAGGTGTCCATAACAATTGCCGTAGGCTTGTCGCCACCGTTTTTGTGATTTTCAATAGCTTTTTCAATAGCGTCGTTAAGCTGTTTGAAATTGTGACCGTCAACACGAATTACATTAAATCCGAATGCTTCAAACTTCTTGTCAACAGGCTCAACTTTCATTTCGTCGTCAACTCTGCCGTCAATCATACACTTGTTCATATCGGCAAGTACAACAACATTTGAAAGCTTGAACTGAGCAGCACTCATTGCAGCTTCCCAGTTTGAACCTTCGTTAAGCTCGCCGTCACCGGTCAAAACATAGTTCATATAGTCAATGCCGTTTACACGACCTGCAAGCGCAAAGCCTACTGCAAGTGAAAGACCGTGACCGAGAGAACCGGTTGAGCAGTCAATACCCCTAACCTTGTTACAGTCGAGGTGCATACCGATTTTAGCACCGGTAAGGTTAAAGATTTTAAGTTCATCAATAGGCATAAAACCGTAATCACAAATTACAGGAGCATAACCTACTGCTGCGTGACCCTTTGAAAGGACAAATCTGTCCCTGTCAGGAAGGTCAGGATTGTTAACATCGAGTTTCATAAAACGGTGATACAAAATAGTCATTGCATCCATAGCACTGAGCGCACCACCAAGGTGACCCGAACCACCCCAAATAGCCGTTTGGATGGTGAGTCTTCTGAGTTCGTCTGCCTTTTTTTCAAGGCGAAGCCACTCAGCTTTGTCAAAAGGCTTATAATTAGCCGGCATAAAAATTACCTCCAAAAAAATATATTAAATTAAAATTTACCCAATTACGATTTTTCAAATATTATTTGATAAGACCCGGTACTTCAGGATGCCTTTCGGCTACAACAGAAAATGCGTCTTCGGCAATATCAATTGCAAGCTTAATATCATCGTCGGTTACGGCAGCATTCATAAAGTGATTGTGGTGAGATGCAAGGAAAAGACCCCTTGAAACACACTCGGCAATCCACTCTTGGTGAAGCATAAGGTTATCATCATTAGCAATTCTTAAATAGAAGAGTGCAGGTTCACCCGAAACAACAAGGTTAAAGCCGTGCTGTTTACCTGCCTCTTTAAATCCGTCTGTAAGCTTAGTGCCCATTTCTCTGAACATCTTTGGTGTGTCAAGCTTTTTCATCTTAGGAATACAAGCAAGACAAGCAGCAAAAGGCTCGGCGCTCATCCAATAAGAACCTGTGTATACAACAGAAGAAGCAGTATTTTTCATATGCTCCTGACCACAAACGCAAGACATATTATAACCGTTTGCAAGTGCTTTACAGAAGCAAATAAGGTCAGCCTTAAAGCCGTAATAATGGTCGGAACCGGCAAGGTCAAGACGGAAGCCTGTACGAACATCGTCAATGATAAGAACCATACCGTGGTCGTCGCAGAACTTACGAACCTTTGCCCATTGTTCCTTTGTAGCGCAAACATTGTCGGAGAAGTTACCGTGGTCATAAGGCTGAGCAATAAGACCGGCTACATCGCCACCACAAGCATCATAAGCTTCCTGCATAGCGTCCATATCAAACCAAGGAACTACAATGTTATTTTCAACTTCTTCCGGAAGAATACCCGGATAGTCAATCTTCTGCGCCCACTGGAAATCGCCGTGATAATACCCCTTAAAGAACATCATCTTCTTTTTGCCGGTATGAGCACGGGCACACATAACGCTGAATGTAGTAGCGTCGGAGCCGTTTTTCATAAAGAATGCCCAGTCAGCCATAGCTACGGTATCCTTAAGAAGCTCGGCACATTCAACCATTTTGTATGAAGGCGAAGTTGTGCAGTTACCTGTTTTAAGCTGTTCCATAGCAGCCTTATCCACATCATCATCGCAATAGCCTAAAACATTAGGACCGTAAGCGCACATAAAGTCAAGATACTTATTACCGTCTACATCCCAAAAATATGTACCCTTAGCATGGTCGGACATAAGCGGCCATTTTGTAATAGGTAAGAAAAGACCTTCTGACGGGCCAAGGTGACCGTACACACCTGACGGAATTGCAGCTAATGCTCTGTTAAACCACTCTTGTGATTTTTCGTGTTTATATTCGGGAAATTTACTCATTATAGCTCCTCCTTAACCTAAATACATACCGACTCTGTCAAGAATACGGTTTACATTATCAATCATATTAATCATACCACTCATATATATGTTGCCGGCACAAAGTTCTGCCATAGTTGAAGCAGTGCCGTTAAACAATGCGTTGGCAAGGTCGATTGTTTTAAATTCCATAATAGCCCTCGGAGTGTCAGGCTTTTCCTTTATAGTTTCAAATGTATGATTGCGAACACGAAGAGTTGCATAGCATACATCTGTGATACCGAGTTGAATATCGCCGTCAACAGTATACGCTGCCGAATGCTTTGCTACGCTGTCGTGATTTGCAAGTGCCGAAAGAGCACCCGAAATAGTATAGAAAGTAAGAATTGTTGATTCTTCAAAGAAGGCTCTGTTTTTAAGGTCTTCCTCACTCGGCATAAGAACTTTGGTAAGTCTGTTTGTAAGCTTAGTGAAAGGACCGAGTAAAAATGAAAGCACCTGTGGTACATTCTTGGTAGGCATACCCGGTTTTGAATCATCAATAAGTGCATTGAATTTTTCAGGGCTTGCAAAATTCATTTTACAAGTACAACCGTAACTTCCCTCGCTTATAGTACAACCGTCTTGGGTAAAATGGAAAGTACAACAAGGGCCGTTTGCGACATCAAAGCAAATAGATACCGGCTTTTTAATACCTTTAACTATAGCTTTTGCCTCATCGTCAAGCTCGCATAAATTTTCAAGGCTTGCAAGAACACCGTACATATTTACATATGCCATAGCTTTTGCTTCTTTCAAAATAATTCCTCCTTAGTATTATATAGAGTTTTTTCAGTAAAAAAGGTAAAGAAACCCTACAATATAAATTACACAATGAATTATAACATAAATATTAACTTTTGGCAATAATAAACAAAAACTTTTACAAATTTGAGCGAACTTATTAATTAATAAGCAACCAAAACTCGTTCATACGACGCTTATATCAATCATGTAAGCATAATAAAAAAACAGGGCATTGCCCTGCTTTGTATTTTAAATTGTAAATTATAGTTTAGCATAGATTGACACAAATATAGCCTCTCTTGTAAAAGGAGGTGAGTGAATTTCACAAAGTGAAAGAGACTGTTTCGTAGTAACTTGGATATAAATGACGGAAGGATTATCGGGCGAACACAGTGTATAGTGTAATAAGATAGTTTACAAAAAGTGTAAGAACATACTTTACAAAAAAGTGATAAAATTAACGGCAAAAAGGAGAAAAATAAATGCCGTTAATTGAAAGGACAAAAGAAAGTATGAGG
>JBNMGQ010000051.1:0-13755 GCA_050872345.1 Eubacterium sp.
ATCGTTGAAGTTGCAAAGTGTAGATTGCTTCTCTGCAAATACCTTTACATTATTGCTGTCGGTAACATAGTTAAATGTTACAGTCTTAGCATTACCCTGAGTAATAACTCTGTTATCAGTATTTGTTGTAACTTTCATATATTATCATTACCAAAAGCATTAACAGTTAAATCAGGGTCAGCAGACGGTTTACTAAGTTCTTCAAGAAGCAAATAATTGCGATTTGAAGGTGTATTGTGAGATACACTGTTTTGAGTGTAAGCAGAAGAATCTACACTAATATTACCGTTAGCAACTTCAACAATTTGTGTACCGTCAATATAAACCTCTGAATTGGCATCATTAATATAAAGTGTACCTGTATACAAATCAGCAATAGCACTAATAGTACCTGTCCTAATTGCATTAACAACAGAATTATTTACATTAATCTTACCGTTGGCAGTTGACAAAGGCGCATTGGCCTTTGAAGATGCAATGTTGTCCTGAATGTTTTGATAAATTTGCGAATCATTAACAGTAATGCTTGATTTAGCATAAATCGGGTCAAATACAGGATAATCACTTGAGCCGATATTTGTTTTATTAAGTGTTACATTGTCAGCGTCAATAATTTTAGGACCTGCCATATGCTTATCACTTAACCTGTTAACAGTAACATTTGTAAGTTTTACACTTGAAACATTGTTGCCACCAATCCATGAACCTGAATATACCTGTGTGTCAGAACCTTCCGAAAGGTTAAGAACGCAATCAGTCAAATTGATAGCTTCACCGGCAGTTGAACTGCTTGATGATGCACCTATTAAGAGTGATAGAAGCAGTATCCTGGAAACCCCATGTAGCAACACGAGCTGAGTCAGTACCGGTTGATGAAGTTGTATACTTTGCGAATGTGCCTGAAATAACGCTTGTTGTAAGGAGAATTGCAACAAGTAAGCAAGATGCTAAACGCATCATTTTGTTCTTTTTCATAATTAAAAGAACTCCTTTCAAATTAAATGTTTTGCACAATAACGCAAGAAACATTCCTCACCGTTCCTGAGAACGGTAACCATCCCACTAATGAAACGGTCAAGACTGCTTCTTAGCGTCAAGCACAAAAAGTATATATTAACTCTGCGTGGCATACAGAAATTAATAACAAAATTATTTATTGTTTTGCTCTGCCTTTTCCTTTTCAGCCTTAAGTGCTTCAAGTTCGGCTAAAAGCTCGTCCTTATCGTCTTTCTTCTTTTTGTCATAAATACGACGACGAATAATATCGTAAGCTACAAGTAAAACGATAGGTAAAACAACGCAAATTATTAAGCCCTGAGTAGTTTGCGTAAACATAGCAACATTACCCATACCTGCTATACGTCTTTGATAAACGCCGACCAAATTATCGGCAGGAACGATTGCAAGGTCGTTAGTATTGTTGGCATCACCCTTTGTAACCCAAGCAAGCTTACCGTCGTTATCCTTAGTAATTTCAACAACACGGTGAGTTACAACGCTTGTACCGTTGCCCATAGGGTCAAAGAATGAAATAACATCGCCGACCTTAACATCTTCTGCTTTTTCGGTATGGCAAATAATAAGGTCGCCCGACTGAATACCCAGATACATAGAGTCAGTAAGTACAATAAGCGGCATAACTCCACCGATACTCGGAACATTGTCCTTATCCGTATAACTCTTAACAATAAGAGTACAGTTGATAACTAAAATCGGAATAAGAATAATACATAGTACAATACCGACTGCAGTTAAAATCTTATGTCCTGTAGTTGACTTAGTTTTTTCTTTGTTAGCCATAAAAATTGCTCCTTAATTCTAAATACCCATTTTCAGTAGTGCACTTAGTACAACACTTCAAAGTTGAAAATACAATAAGATTGTCGAATTTTGTCTATTATTCAAAATAATGGATTTTTGAAGTTGAAAATTCAACTCTTTTTTGTCTATTATCACAACAGCGCTTCATTTGGTGAACAATATTTGAACAAAATTTTAATATTTATTGTACAATTGTATAAATAATAGCCATTAACCCCCTATGGGGCTTGGAAAATCGACAGCAAATATATATAATGTTTTTAATATTTTAAGGAGTTTATTAATGGACATTATTAATGCACAAGGCATAAACCATTCTTATATAGTCAATCAGGAAGAAATTAAAACGCTCAAAGACATATCATTAAACATAAACAAAGGTGACTTTGCAGCAATTGTAGGCAAAAACGGTTGTGGCAAAAGCACGCTTGCAAAACATTTTAACGCACTTGTCCCACTTCAAACAGGTACGCTTACCGTAGCAAGCCTTGATTGTAATAGCAAAAAGAACATACATAAAATAAGAAACAAGTGCACAATGGTATTCCAAAATCCGGACAGTCAGTTTGTTTCAAGCGTGGTTAAAGAAGATATTGAATTTTCACTAAACAATTACAACATTAAGCAAAACGAAAACACGGTCAGTGAAATTTTAGATTCGGTCGGTTTAAATGGTTTTGAAAACAGAGATATATTTACACTTTCCGGTGGGCAAAAGCAAAGGCTTGCGCTTGCAGAGGTTTTATCCGTTAAGCCTGATATAATCATACTTGACGAAGCTACTACAATGCTTTCGCCAAGAAGCAGAAAATCCGTTATTGATACCGTTAAAAAAATTCATAACGAAACAGACATTACAATAATAATGATAACGCAATATGCCGAAGAAACGGTTGACTGCGACCGACTGATAGTTATGGACAGTGGAAGGATAGTAGCAAACGGCACACCTAAAGAAATTTATTCAAATGATGATATAATTAAAAATACTAAAATAGGCGTTCCCTACTGTGTTAAAGTTTACAGCGAACTTAAAGAAAACGGTATTAATCTTAGCGAATGTCCTTTAAGCAATGAAAGGTTGGTGGAATTGCTGTGCCGATTGAAATAAATAACCTTTCATTTTCATATGATGAAAACAAACTTATTGATAATCTTAATTTGAATATAACCGACGGTGAAATGCTCGGCATAATGGGCAATACCGGTTGTGGAAAATCAACACTCGTTCAGCTTATCGCAGGACTTATCAAGCCTCAAAACGGACAAATAATAATTGACGGTGACGACATTACAAACAAAAAGTATGACAAGTCAATACTGAGAAAAAAACTCGGAATTGTTTTCCAATTTCCCGAAATGCAGCTTTTTGAACAGACAGTTCAAAAGGATATTTATTTTGGCATAAAGAAATTTAAGTTAAGTGACGAAGAAAAATATAAAAGAGCAAAAGAAGTTTTAAGCCTATTAAATCTTGATTTTGACAAAATTAAAAACAAATCACCTTTAGCACTTTCAGGTGGTGAAAAAAGAAAGGTTGCAGTTGCAGGAATACTTGTTTGCAAACCAAAGTATCTTATACTTGACGAACCTATTGCAGGGCTTGACAGTGATTCGAGAGAGAATTTTATGAAGCTTCTTTCAAGGCTCAAAGAAAACGGCACAACCGTAATTATCATTTCACACAATGCCGATTACATAGCCGAATACTGCGACAAAGTGTTAATTATGGATAACGGCAAAATTATTCTAAATGATACGCCGAATAATGTATTTAACAAAAGTGAAGAACTCGAAAGGCTGAATATAGGCACCTGCTCAAGTAAGCAGATAATAAATTTGCTTAAAGAAAACGGCGTCGGCATTTGTGAAAATACAATTAAATATAATGATTTGATAAAAGAATTAATCAGAAATTTTGGAGATAAAAATGGATAAAACACTTACGGGCACATATGTAAATATATCGTCGCCTATTCACAAGTTGAATGTACGATATAAAATTGCCTGCCTGCTTTTGATGATTATATTAACGCTTGCAAGCAAAAATATTGTTACTTATTTGATTGATTTAATACTTTTAATATGCTCAATTATTTTATCAAAGGTTAACATTAAGCATTATCTTGTCGCTGTTAAAAGGCTGTGGCTTTTTTGCTTATTAATCTTTTTAATGAACTCGTTTTTTTACAATCAGGGAAAAGTGATACTGAATATAGGCAAAATTAATTTAACGAGTGGTGGAATAAAACAAGGCTTAGTAATTATAGTCAATGTTTTATTTGTAATTCTTTGGTCTAAAGTTTTTATTTTAACCACTTCACCTATTGAAATTACAAACGGAATCAAGTTCTATTTAAAACCACTTAGATTATTTAAAATTCCTACGGAAAATTTATCGCTTATTCTTTCGGTTTCAATCACATTTATACCAATACTTTTGCTCGAAGCACAAAACATAAAAAAAGCTCAAACTGCAAGAGGAGCAGAGTTTGAGTCAAAAAATATATTTAAGAAAGCCAAATGTATCTTTCCTTTGATAGTTCCGATATTTATCAGCGCATTTAAGCGTGCCGACGAACTGTCACAAGCGTTGGAAGCACGAGGTTACAAAGGAGATAACTGATATGGAAAAGAAAAATTTAAAAGTTAACAAGCTCGGTAAAATGAGTGCCGTTAAACAATCGATTATTACTGCTGTATGCATTGCGCTTTGCGTTGTGCTTCCGATGGCATTTCACAGTATTCCACAGGCAGGTATGATTTACTGCCCTATGCACATTCCTGTTCTTATTTGTGGTATCGTATGTGCGCCACAATATGCAATCATTTGTGGATTGGCAGGTCCTATTCTTTCAAGTGTAATTACAGGTATGCCTAATGCTGCGATTTTACCTTCAATGCTTGTTGAACTTGTTTGCTATGCGCTTATTTCTTCACTTTTGATGAGATTTGTACATACAAAAAAATCAGTAGTTGACCTTTACATTTCACTTATCGGCGCACTTCTTATCGGCAGAGTAGTTGCAGGAATTGTAAAAGCGTTGATTTTTGCAAGAGGTGAAATTACAATTGCGACTTGGGCAACTTCATATTTCGTAACCTGTTTACCCGGCATTGTTATGCAAATTGTACTTATTCCTGTTGTATATGCAGCACTTGTTAAGGCTAATTTGATTGCGTCAAGATATGTTTACGAGGCAGAATAATGGATAAAAAAGAAGTAATTAAGTTTTTTGACGAGCGTTCCGAAATATGGGACGATGAAATGATAAAAGACGACAGCAAAATGAACGAAATACTTGACAGTGCTAAAGTTGAATCGGGCAAAAGCATTCTTGATATTGCCTGTGGCACAGGAGTAATGATTGATTATTACATTGAAAGAAATGTTAATGAGATACTCGGTGTCGATATTTCATCAAAAATGATTGATATTGCTAAAGATAAATTTAAAGCTTATGACAATATATCTTTTATCTGCTGTGACGCTGAAAGTTATAATTTTAACGAGCAGTTCGACTGTGCTATGGTGTTCAACGCATTTCCTCATTTTTTATGTCCGAAAGATTTGATTAGTAATCTTTATAAGGCAGTCAAAGTCGGTGGCACGCTTACGGTTGCACACGACCGTGGCAGAAAGCAAATTGACCTTCACCACGACGAAGTTAAGGCAAGCAAGATTTCCAACGGATTAATTAGTGCCGATGACCTTGAAAAGATATTTATAAAAGCAGGTTTTAAAGACACTTACACAAAATCAACAGATGATATTTACATTGTAACAGGTACTAAAGCATAAGAAAACACGGTACACTCTTCATTTTTGAGCGTACCGTGTTTTTTAGTTTTGAAAGAAAAACTCTTCATCTTCAATTAAAGGATAAGCATACAGCCTGTCAGAGTCCAAATCGACCCTATGCATATCAACTGCATTAATCTTATGGCAATTATATGTTGTATAGTAATATATGCCTTTGTCAGCGTTGCAACAAGAGGTATAAATGGTTATTTCGTACTTTCCGTCACTAACCTCACAACAACCACGCTGTTGGTCAACTGAACCAAGAATATGAAAAAATTGACTCACACTGCTTTTCTCATCATCATTTGAAACAGAGTTAAGCTTAGTAAAAGCAACTTTAGCAAAACGAGAAGCAGACGACAAATCACCCGGCAAGCCGAGTGCGCCCATTCCCCTGCTGTAAGTTTTCAAATCAATATTCTTTGAAAAATTATTTTCAGGTTGCTTTGTTGAAAGTGGCATATAATTATTAAGCATAAACATTTGAATGTCAAACGGTGGATTATTTGTAAGCACACCGACTTTATTATCGTATATCTTCATTCCGTCTTTTGTACATTCAAGAGTAATGCAATCATTTTTGTCTGAAATAATATAGTGAAGCTGTGCTACAGGAAGCTTTTCACTAAAAGCTGTATCTGTAATATTAATCGTTTCAAGCTTTTGTCTAACTTCATTCATATCGGCGCACTGAGATAAAAGATATGGGATAAGTTCAAATTGCGCAACATTGTCCTTGCCGTAAGTAGGCTTACAGTACACAGCATTGCCTACGAAATTAAGTCCTGCAATGCAAACTCCTTTTTCGTTCATTGCGTCATAATAAAGTGGATAATCATTTGCTATATGCGCCATACCGATTATTGCATAATGATTTTTAACTTCGCCCGTATGCCTGAACTTAAAAAGATAATTTCTCGGAGTAATTGTGATTTCATCACCGTATGAAAATTCATAATCAAGAGTTCTGCCAAAATAAAAATCACGAGTTTTATATGTCGCTGCAGTGCACATAATTAATTCCTTTCAGTTACTATATATAATAAGTATACACATTTTGATAAAATAAAAACCCCAAAGAAAACCTTTGAGGTTTGTTGGAGGCACCACCCAGATTTGAACTGGGGCATAAAGCTTTTGCAGAGCTCTGCCTTACCACTTGGCTATGGTGCCATATAACAAAAGGCTTCGTATTGAAGCCTTTTTAATTGGAGCGGATGACGAGGCTCGAACTCGCTACCTCAACCTTGGCAAGGTTGCGCTCTACCGGGTGAGCTACATCCGCAAATGTGGTGCTTCCGGACGGAATCGAACCATCGACACGGGGATTTTCAGTCCCCTGCTCTACCGACTGAGCTACAGAAGCACAAATGGCGACCCGGAACGGGTTCGAACCGTCGACCTCTAGCGTGACAGGCTAGCGTTCTAACCAACTGAATTACCGGGCCATTTGTGGTGGGAACAACAGGGCTCGAACCTGTGACCCTCTGCTTGTAAGGCAGATGCTCTCCCAGCTGAGCTATGCTCCCACGGATGTCGTCGTGAAGTTTTTTCTCACTTGCGACGAGTTATATAATACATCAAGTCCAATCAAAAGTCAAGACTTTTTTTCAACTTTTTTAAACTTTTTTATTTCGTAGTTTGTTCAAGCAATTTTTCGATTTCTTTCGGAGTAAATGTATAGTTCTTATCGCAGAAGTGACACTCAACATTTACATCCTCATTATCGTCTATCATTTGTTGCAATGACTCTCTGCCGGTAGAAATAAGCGCATTTTCTACCTTAGCCTTGGAACAATTGCATCTGTACTCAATTTTGCTTTCATCGAGCTTTTCAATCTCAATTCCACGCATAGCTCTTTTGGCTATATCGTCAGGAGTCATACCGTTTGAAAGCATTGTCGTTACGGAATCAATATCTTTAATTGAAGCTTCAATCTTAGTAATAATATCATCAGGGCAACCCGGAAGGAGCTGAATCATAAAGCCACCTGCATTGGCAACAGATAAATCAGGATTAACAAGAACACCGAGAGCGCAAACCGTAGGAGTCTGTTCCGATACTGCAAAGTAGTTTGTAATATCTTCTGCGATTTCACCACTCACAATTTGAGTATTGCCGACATACGGTTCCTTAAGACCCATATCCTTCATAACATAAAGAAAACCGTCTGTACCGACTGCTCCCCTTACATCAAGTTCGCCTTTATCATTAAGTGGAATTTCAACAACAGGATTTTCAACATATCCTCTTGCATTGCCCTGACTGTCGGATACGGCAAGAACCACACCTGCAGGACCACCACCGTTAAGTCTTAATGTAACACTGTCATCAGCGCCTTTAAGCATTACGCCCATCATAGAAGCAGCAGTCATAAGCCTGCCGAGTGCAGCAGTAGTAACTGCAGAAGTTTTATGAATATTTTCAGCCTTGCTAATCATATCCGTTGTATCACCGGCAATAACAAATGCACTGCCGTCTGTTGTAATATATCTTACTATCTTTCCCATTTAATTATTCACCTTTTTACAAACAAAATATATTCTTTCACTGTCTTTTCTCGGTTCATTTAGCGAAAGCTCATCATATATTCCGAGAATTTCAAAGTTACATTTAATCAAAGTATTTTTTAAATCATCAATTTCATAAGCTTTTTCGCAAAAATCTTCACTGTATCTGTCGTAATTACTGCCGTTGAATATAAAAAAGTCAAGCAAAATCCTGACTGTATTATTACCCAAATACTCATTATCCCACGAAAGGAAAAAATCTTCTTCGTCAAAAACAAAAGTATTATCGGCAAGAACATTTTTATGCTTATAAACGGTATTGACATCAAATACAAAAACACCGTTATAATTGAGTGATTCATTAACACAATCAAAACAATTTTGAACTTCGTCAATATCCTTCAAATGATTGATACTGTCAAGCGAACAAACGCAGTAATCGACCTTTTGGGGCAAAACGAACGAAGAAATGTCAGCTTTAATAAAAGACGCATTTTGAATACCTTTAGACGATGCTACGCAAAGCATATCGTCGGACAAATCAATGCCGGTAACATTATATCCTTTTTCAGACAAAAGCTTACTCAGTGTACCTGTACCACAAGCCAAATCCAAAACAGATTTACCGTTTGGCAAATACTTCTTAAAAAAGCCTGAAACATAGTCCGTTATTTTTTCGTATTCAACATTTGAAGTAAGTTCATCATAAAATTCGGCAAAAATATTATAACTCGCCATTTTCGTCTTCTTTGCTTTCGTCTTCAAGCTTTATTTTTTCAAAAATTTTGTCATAGCCGTCACAACCGTACTGGAGTGAACGATTAACACGGCTGATAGTGGCAGTAGATGCACCGGTAGCGTTAACAATATCGGTATAAACACATTTTTCCGAAAGCATTTTAGCAACAACTATTCTTTGGCTGATAGTCTTAAGTTCCTGAACGGTGCACAAATCTTCAAAAAAGTCATAACAATCTTCAATAGTTTCAAGTTCAAGAATGGCTCTAAAGAGGAAATCGATATTATCATCTTTTAATTTGCTTGTCATATTATCATTGCCTTTCTATTATAAATCATAATTTAAAGTAATCATATTGTAACACACTAAATCGTGAAAGTAAAGAAAAATCTCCGAAATCGAAAAAATTTCGGAGATTAATTTATTATTCCTTTATGAGTTCATCATAAAAGTCAAAGCAATCAAATGTAGCAAAATAATCCTTTGGAGTTTCTGCTCTTCTGATAAGTTTGAAAGAACCGTCTTCTTTTAAAAGAATTTCAGCGCTCTTGAGCTTACCGTTATAGTTATAACCCATTGAGAAACCATGAGCACCGGCATCGTGAATAAAGAGGTAATCACCCATATCAATTTTCGGAAGCATACGGTCAATGGCGAACTTATCGCAGTTTTCACAAAGTGAACCTGTTACATCATACTTATGGTCGCAAGGCTCATTTTCCTTACCTAAAACAGTAATATGATGATATGCGCCGTAAATAGCAGGACGCATAAGGTTAACTGCGCAGGCATCTACGCCTATATATTCTTTATGAGTATGCTTTTCATTAATAGCCTTAGTTACAAGTCCACCGTAAGGACCGAGCATATATCTGCCAAGTTCGGTAAAGATTGAAACATCATCCATACCTGCAGGAACAAGAACTTCCTCATATGCTTTTCTTACGCCTTCGCCGATTACGAAAATATCGTTTGGCTCTTGGTCAGGTCTGTAAGGAATGCCGATACCACCTGAAAGGTTAATAAATGTAATATGTACGCCAAGCTTAGCCTTAAGGTCTGCTGCAAGTTCAAAAAGAAGTTTTGCAAGCATTGGGTAATATTCGTTTGTTACGGTATTTGAGCAAAGGAAAGAGTGAATACCAAATTCCTCTACGCCCTTTTCTTTAAGAATTTTAAAAGCTTCATAAATCTGCTCTGTAGTCATACCGTACTTAGCGTCGCCCGGGTTATCCATAATATCATTGGAAATTTTGAATACACCACCCGGATTATAACGACAGCTCATTTTCTTAGGAAGCTTACCACAAGCTTTTTCAACTGCTGCGATATGAGTAATATCATCAAGATTGATAATACCACCTAAATCGTTACAATATCTAAATTCGTCGATAGGAGTGTCGTTTGACGAAAACATAATATCATCACCGACAGCGCCGACTGTTTTAGCCATCATAAGCTCTGTTTTTGAAGAACAGTCGCAACCACAACCGTATTCACGAAGAATATTGATTAAAAATGGGTTTGGTGTAGCTTTTACAGCAAAATACTCTTTATATCCTTTATTCCAAGAAAATGCTTTTTTAAGATTTTTTACATTTTCTCTTATACCCTTTTCGTCATAAAGATGAAAAGGAGTAGGATACTTTGCTGCAATTTCTTCAACCTTTTCTTTTGATACGAATGGAACCTTTGCCATTAATTTATCCTCCTAAATCACATCACTGATTTTTCTATATAATTTTTTATTCCGTTAATGCCCTGCCCTGTTACCGAAGAAAACGGTACAACAGGAACACCACCTGCAAACGCAAGTTCCTCACCCGAAAGGTCAAGCCTTTCTTTATATGCTTTTTTCTTAAGCTTATCGGCTTTGGTCATAACTATTATAAAAGGAATGTTCATCTCTTTCAAGAAATAAATCATACCCTCATCATCCTTTGTTAGTGGATGACGCATATCAATAAGAAGAACTACAAGCGCAATATTTCTGCCACTTTTAAAATAGCCTTCCATAAGTTCACCGAATCGTTTAAGCTCCTGCTTACTTATTTTCGCATAGCCGTAACCCGGAAGGTCAACAAATTTTATATTATCAACATCATAAAAGTTAATAGTAATTGTTTTACCCGGCACAGAACTTACTCTCGCAAGACTTTTACGATTGAAAAGTTTGTTCAACAGTGAACTTTTGCCGACATTCGACCTACCTGCAAAAACAACCTCAGGCTCATTACTTTCAGGTAGTTGCGAAAGCAAGCCGTAAGCATTTTCAAAAACTGCTTTATTATAATTCATATTTCACCTATTGCGTAACAACATTTGATTTACCTTTTTTATCAGGAATTATAATGTTGTTTTCTTTAATTTCTTTTTTCTTTTTAGGCTTCGCAACGAGCGCATTCGGTAACACTTCATCAAATGTTGACACGCTTATAAAATTAATTGCAGATTTAACTTCGTCATTAATTTCAGCAAGGTCTTTAACATTATCCTCAGGAATTATGACAGTGTCACAACCTGCTTTAAAAGCAGCCATAGACTTTTCTTTAAGTCCACCGATAGGAAGTGCCTTACCTTTAAGGCTTATTTCACCTGTCATAGCAACATTTGACTTAATTGCAATACCTGTAAGTTCGCTTACTATTGCCGTTGTAATAGCAAGACCGGCTGACGGTCCGTCCTTTGGTATTGCAGCTTCAGGTGCATGAATATGTATATCTTTAGTTTTATAGAAATCGCTGTCAATACCGTACTCATTGCATTTTGACCTGATAAATGACACAGCTGTTTTGGCACTTTCTTTCATTACATCGCCAAGGTTACCTGTAAGTTCTATTTTACCACTGCCGTCAAGTGCCGATACTTCAATAGGAAGCATCGTGCCACCTACACTTGTCCACGCAAGTCCGTTGACTGTACCTACTTGGTCCTCTTTACTAACCAAATCGGATGTAAATTTCTTTTTGCCTAAATATTCTTCGATATTTTTATCGGTTACCTTAAATGATTTGGAACCTGTTTCAAGTGCTACTGTAGCTTTTCTGCAAAGAGTTGCAATTTCTTTTTCAAGCTTTCTGACACCTGCTTCTCGTGTATAGCTTTCAATAATGGTATTTATTGCATCATCGGTAATTTTAAATTCTTTACTGTTTAAAGAATGCTTTGCCATTTCTTTTTTAACCAAATGCTTCTTGGCAATATAGAACTTTTCAAGAGAAGTGTATGAATTTAGCTCAATAACTTCCATTCTGTCATAAAGTGGCTCGGCAATTGACGATACATCATTAGCTGTTGTGATAAATAATACCTTACTTAAATCAATCGGAAATTCGATATAGTGGTCGGCAAAAGTATTATTTTGCTCCGGGTCAAGTGCTTCAAGCAAAGCAGATGACGGGTCGCCCTTAAAATCATTACCTACCTTATCAATTTCATCAAGCAAAATTATCGGATTCATAACGCCTGATTTTATTACAGCTTCAACAATTCTGCCGGGCATAGCACCGATATATGTCTTTCTGTGACCTCTTATTTCAGCTTCGTCGTGAATACCGCCGAGTGCAATACGAACATATTTCCTGCCCATACTCTTCGCAAGTGACTTAACTATAGAAGTTTTACCTACACCCGGAGGTCCGGCAAGACAAAGAATTTGACCGTTAAAATCAGGATTACGCTTGTAAACTGCAAGTGAGTCAACTATTCTTTCCTTAACCTTATCTAAGCCGTAATGTTCTTTATCAAGTACTTTTCTTGCTTTTTCAAGATTAATCGAATCTTTTGTAAATTTACCGAAAGGAATTTCAAGGCACTTATCAAGATAATTGCGCTCAACTGTACCTTCGTGTGAACCACCCGGCATTTTGGCAAGCTTTTCACATTCTTTTAAAAGCTTTTCTTTTATTTCGTCGTTGCATTTGAGTGCGTTGATTTTTTCTCTGTACTCGTCTGCTTCTTCCTGAGGATTATCGCCTTCGCCCAAAGCGTCGGATATAACCTTCATTTCTTCTCGCAAGTAGTATTCTCTTTGACTCTTATCAATTTCAGTTTGTACTTTTTCTGCAATTTCACTTTCAATTTCGAGAGCATTATTTTCCTTTTTTAAGTAAACAACAAGCTTACAAATTCTATCGCTTGGGTCATTTGCAGACAAAATTTCCTGTTTTTCATAATAATCAAGAAATGTATTTGAGCATACAAAATCGGCAAGTTCGCCACTGTTTTTAATTGAAATAACCTTAGCAATAACTTCGTTGCTGATTTTAGGCATCATTGAAGCATAATGTTCAAATTCTTTTTTTACAATTCTCTGATATGCTCTGTCTTCTTCGCTCGGAATTGAATCAAACGAGCTTTCGTCAATAAGCTCAATCAAGCCTGCAACATACGGTTTAACCATAGTGAAGCTGTAAAGCGCAGCTCTTTGCTCGCCCTCAACAACTACCCTCATATTTTCACTGCCCGGTATGCGCATCATCTGTCTTATAGAACAAACCACACCAATATCATAAACATCATCAATATTAGGCTCGTCAACAGAAGCGTCTTTTTGACAAACGAGAAAAACTTTCTGGTCATCGTCCATCGCTTTTTGCAAAGCTTTTACGCTCTTTTTTCTGCCGACATCAAAATGCAGAACCATTTGTGGAAATACAACAAGACCACGAAGCGGTATCACCGGCATTTCAAGCATAATTTCATTTTCTTTAATATCTGACATATATAAAAACCTACTTATTTCATAGTAAATAATCAATATAGATTATATACTAATATAAATAAAAACGCAACCCATAATTTTTGACAGCACGCAAAATAAAAAAAGGTACAGTCAAGTCTGAACAAGTCCGTAAAAAATGGACAATAGAAAAAAGGA
>JBNMGQ010000052.1:0-13228 GCA_050872345.1 Eubacterium sp.
AGCTGACACTTCCCTCGTCAGAGGGAAGCAAGAACTTGGCTCCCTCTGACGAGGGAGCTGTCACGATAGTGACTGAAGGAGAGAAAAGATACAATGTGGCGTCAGCCGTCAACCGATTATAAACTATAATTTACCTAAACATCTCAGCTATATCCATTGCTGTTTTGCGTGCCGACATATTGCCGTCGATAACAATATCGGCGCAGGCAAGGTATTTTGACTTTCTCTCGTCGTAAAGTGCCTTTGCCTTTTCCTTATCCTGAAAAAGAGGACGATTTGTACTGTTGCCTATTCTCTGGCAAATGACATCGAAATCTGCGTCGAGAAAAACTATTTTGCCACTGTCCTTAACTGCCTGCACATTGCGCTCAAAAGTCATTGCTCCACCACCGGTTGAAACAACGCAGTCCTTCATATTTGCAACTTCCCTGCAAGCGTCATACTCAAGGTCACGGAAATAATCTTCGCCTCTTGTTGCAAAAATCGCTTTGATTGCAACGCCCTGTTTTTGCTCAATCATCTCGTCGGTGTCAACAAATTTTCTGCCTGTTATTTTAGCAAGCTCGGTGCCTACAACCGTCTTGCCACTGCCCATAAATCCACACAAAATTATATTCATATCTTTTCCATTTCCTCTTGTGTTATTTTTAAAACTTTTTTAATATCATCCATAGTAAACTTTGTATCAAACCAAATTTCCTGCGCAACGGCTGCCTGCCAAACAAGCATAGGCAAACCGTTTGAATATTTGATTCCTGCTTCTTTTGCATATTTCAAAAGCAAGGTTTCCTGAGGATTGTAAACTGCGTCAAAAACAGCCTTGCACTTTTGAACCTGCTCTTTCGGTAAAACGCTTGCGTCAACCTTAGGGAACATACCTACAGGAGTACCGTTTATGAGCAAATCATATTCGCCGTCAACTTCGCAAAGCCTTACGACCTTAGCGTCCTTGTCAAGCTTGTCCTTGATTTCATCTTTAATAAGATTTGCTGCCGGAATATCGTCATCCCTTACAGCAATAGTTAAATTTGCGCCGGCAAGTATGCTTTCAAAAGCAAACATTCTTGACACACCGCCACTGCCGCAAAGAAGGACATTGCCCTTAAGTTCAATGCCTGCCATTTCGAGCGCTCTCAAAAATCCGAAGCAGTCGGTATTATGACCGGTTGCTTTGCCGTTTTCAATCTTAACAGTGTTGACTGCGCCGAAAAGTTTTGCTCTGTCGCTGAGTGCGTCGAGCATAGGAATAATACCTGTTTTGTGTGGAATAGTAACATTAAAACCGTTAAGCTCTTTAAGGTTAACATATTCCTTTTCCAAATTTTCAGGTGCTATTTCATTAAGCTTATATCCTGCTTCAATGCCTTTTAATTTAAAAAGTTCCTTGTGAATTACAGGTGACATAGAGTGACCCAAAGGGTAACCTATCAAACAAAAATTGTACATTATTATTCGCCTCTTTAAAAAATTTAAAATAGTAGTTGACAACTCAAAAAGAATTTTATAATATGATAATAACATAACGAGTTAATTTAAACAACATTTTTTTGAGGTGAACATATTATGGTATTTGAAAAATTAAAGGAAATCTTGGCAGAACAGCTTGATGTTGATGCAAATTCAATCACAACTGACAGTATGCTTATCGAGGATTTGGGCGCAGACAGCCTTGATGCTATCGACATTGTTATGTCAATCGAAGATGAATTTAAGATTGAAGTGCCTGATGAAATTATCGAAAAGATTGAAACTGTAGGCGATATGCTCAATTATATTGAAAACAATATTTAACAAATACCCAACCTAACCGTAATTCGTGATTATAGACGAATTACGGTTATTTTTCTATAAAAACGGTTTTCGGCATAATTGTTGAACAAAATGTTACAAAAGTATAAAAACACAGCATATAATTTTTATATATATTGACAATAACTTTCAAAAGAAGTAAAATGAACATAGGCATTTAAATTATAGTTTAGCCTCCCTTGTAAAGGGAGGTGGTTGCGAAAGCAATCGGAGGGATTATCGGGCGAACACAGTTCGCCCCTACGGTGATTTTTCTAATATAGACGGTCTGAAATGACAGGATTTTCGTAGGGGCGAACTGTGTTCGCCTGCCAATCCCTCAGTCGGTAAACCGACAGCTCCCTTTGCAAGGGAGCCTTAACTTACTATGCTAAACTATAATTTACACCATTGAGAGGAGTTATATAATTATGTCCGAAAAATATATTATGGCTCTTGACCAAGGAACCACCTCCTCAAGAGCTATCATTTTTAACAAAAAGGGCGAAATTGTTGCGAAAGCGCAAAACGAATTTGCGCAGCACTATCCGGAAAACGGATGGGTTGAGCACGACCCTATGGAAATTTTGTTTTCGCAAACGAGCGCAATGCTCACCTGCCTGAGGCTTGAAAAAGTCGACCCGAAAGATATTGTCGGTATAGGTATAACCAACCAGCGTGAAACCACAATAGTATGGGAAAAGGAAACAGGCAGACCTATTTACAATGCTATCGTGTGGCAGTGCAGAAGAACGGCGCCGATATGCGAGGAACTTAAGGCAGAAGGTCTTTCCGATTATGTTAAGGAAACGACAGGTCTTTTGATTGACGCATATTTCAGTGGCACTAAGATTAAATGGATTCTTGACAATGTTGAGGGTGCAAGAGAAAAGGCTGAAAAGGGCGAGCTTCTTTTCGGTACTGTTGACACTTGGCTTATTTGGAATTTAACTAACGGCAAAGTTCATGTAACCGACTATTCAAACGCTTGCAGAACTATGCTTTTTGATATTAACAAACTTTGCTGGGACCCATTCCTTTGTGAAAAACTCGGAATACCTATGAATATGTTACCTGAAGTTAAGCCGTCAAGCTGTATTTACGGCAAGCTTGCCCACATAACAGGTATTGAGGATATTGCCGAAGTTCCTATTGCAGGTGCTATCGGCGACCAACCGGGCGCTCTTTTCGGTCAGGGTTGCTTTAAATCGGGTCAGGCTAAAAACACCTACGGTACAGGTTGCTTCCTGCTTATGAATACAGGTCAAAAGCGTGTCAATTCAAAGTCAAATCTTTTGTCCGGCATTGCCTGGGGCATCGGCGACGAGATTACATATTCGCTTGAAGGCTCGGCTTTCAATGCAGGCTCGGTCATCAAATGGCTTCGTGACGAAGTTGAACTGATTAAAACTGCCCGTGAATGCGACATTCTTGCAGAGCAGGTTGAGGACTCAAACGGTCTTTACTTCGTTCCTGCATTTACAGGTTTGGGTGCTCCTTACTGGGATATGTACGCAAGAGGTATTATGGTCGGCATTACCCGTGGTGTTAACAAAAAGCACATTTGCCGTGCCGTTCTTGAAAGCATTACATATCAAATGACAGACTTGCTTGAAGCTATGATGAACGATTCAGGCATTGTTCTTAAGGATTTGAGAGTTGACGGTGGCGCTTCGGTTTCAAACATTATGATGCAAATTCAAGCCGATATGACAGGCGTTAATGTCAACCGTCCTAAGAATGTTGAAACGACTGCTCTCGGCGCTGCCTACTGCGCAGGTCTTGCAACAGGTGTGTGGGACAGTCTTGAGGAAATAGAAGCAAACCGTGCCGTTGACAGAATTTTCGTTCCGTCAATGGAAATTTCAAAAAGAAACCAAAAATATTCCGATTGGAAGCGTGCTGTTGAACGCTCTCGCAATCGGGAAAGATAATAAAAATGAGATGTGTTTTATCTCTCCCTCAGTCACTTCGTGACAGCTCCTACGGGAGCCGTCCCTTTTGTCACTTGCGTGACATTTCCCCACACTGTGGGGAATCACCCTCGTCAGAGGGAGCCAAGTCCTTGCTTCCCTCTGACGAGGGAAGTGTCAGCTACGCTGACGATAGGAGAGAAACAGCATATATCTCATCATTTAAGAAAAGGAGATTATATTATGGGTAAAGTTGTATGTCCTTGGGATACACTTATTAATTTTGTAACCGACGCTTTTGTAGGCTACGGTATTCCGAGAGAGGACGCAGAAATTTGTACAGACATTTTGCTTGAATCTGACAGAAGAGGTATCGAAAGCCACGGCTGTAACCGTTTCAAGCCTATCTATCTTGACAGAATCAAAGCAGGTATTCAAAATCCTGTAACTAACTTTGAAGTAGTTAAGGAAACGCCGTGCACAGCCGTTGTTGACGGCCACGACGGTATGGGTCAGGTAATCGGCTACAAGTCAATGCAAATGGCTATTGACAAGGCTAAGAAGTACGGTATGGGTATGGTAGCAGTTCGTAACTCCTGCCACTACGGTATTGCAGGCTACTATGCAACTATGGCTACAAAGCAGGGTTGTATCGGTATCACAGGTACTAACGCTCGTCCGTCTGTTGCGCCTACATTCGGCGTTGACGGTATGTTCGGTACCAACCCACTTACTATTGGTATTCCGTCGGATGAAGAATTTGACTTTGTTATCGACTGCGCAACTTCAATCACTCAAAACGGTAAGATTGAATATTACGAAAGAATCGGCGAAGATGTTCATCCTGGTACAATTATCGGCAGAGACGGTAAGGAAATCAGTGGTGACGCAGGCGAAGCACTTAAAAAGATTCGTTCGGGCGACGCTGCTCTTACTACTCTCGGTGGTATCGGCGAAGCACTCGGTGGCTACAAGGGTTATGGCTATGCTATGGTAATCGAACTTCTTTCTGCTGCGCTTCAGGATGGTAATTACGGTAAGGCTCTCAACGGCAAGGATGAAAACGGCAACCTTGTTCCTTATCATCTCGGCCATTTCTTTATCGCAATCGACACCGACCACTTCGTCGGCGAAGCTGAAACAAGAAAGAAAGCAGGCGAAATTATCCGTAGCGTTCGTAATTCAACAAAAGCACCGGGTTGTGACAGAATTTACACAGCAGGTGAAAAGGAATGGGACATTTGGCAACAGAGAAAAGACAGTGGCGTTCCTATCAACGAGTCTGTTCAAAAGGAAATGAACGAAGTTCGTGACGAGCTTGGTTTAACACAATATAAGTTCCCTTGGGAATGATATATTTACAGTGTTTAATTGTCAGTTGGAATCGGGCTAACAATGTTAGCCCCTACGAATCCTAATCATTTAGACTTCTGTATAGGTCGGCGGCCTCGACGACCCAAATAACATTAATTAGAAAATTTATGAGGTGACAAACTATGGATTATCGTAAAGAATCATTAAGACTTCATGGCGAATGGAAAGGCAAAATTGAAGTCAACGCAAGAGCAAAGGTAAACGATAAGGATTCTCTTTCACTTGCCTACACTCCGGGTGTAGCAGAGCCTTGCCTTGCTATTAAGGACGATTACAAAAAAAGCTGGGAACTTACAAGAAGATGGAATATGGTAGCCGTTATCACTGACGGTACTGCCGTTTTAGGTCTTGGTGACATTGGACCTGAAGCAGGTATGCCTGTTATGGAAGGTAAGTGCGTACTCTTCAAGGAATTTGGCGATGTTGACGCTTTTCCACTTTGCGTTCGTACAAAGAATGTTGATGAATTTGTTGAAACAGTTTACAATATCAGTGGCTCATTCGGTGGCATTAACCTTGAGGATATTGCTGCTCCTCGTTGCTTTGAAATTGAAGAAAAGCTTAAAGAGAGATGCGACATTCCTATTTTCCACGATGACCAGCACGGTACTGCCGTTGTAGTTTCTGCTGCACTTATCAACGCAACAAAGCTTACCGGCAAAAAGCTTTCAGACTGCAAGGCTGTTATCAACGGCTCCGGCGCTGCAGGTATTGCAATTGCAAAACTTCTTATGACATTAGGTCTTAGGGATGTTATTCTTTGCGACAGAACAGGCGCTATCTATGAGGGCAGAGAAAAGCTCAACCCATCTAAGGAAGCTATCGCCAAGGTTACTAACAGAGAAATGACTAAGGGTACACTTGCAGACGCAGTTAATGGCAGTGATATTTTCATCGGTGTTTCTGCTCCTGGCGTTCTCACTCCTGAAATGATTAAGACTATGAACGCTGACCCTGTAGTTCTCGCTATGGCTAACCCAACACCTGAAATTATGCCTGACGAAGCAAAGGCAGCAGGTGCTAAGATTGTAGGTACAGGTCGTTCCGACTTCCCTAACCAGATTAACAATGTTGTTGCTTTCCCTGGTATTTTCCGTGGTGCACTTGATGTAAGAGCAAGCCAAATTACTGAGAATATGAAAATTGCAGCAGCATACGCTATCGCTTCACTCGTTGACGACGATAAGCTCAGCGTTGATTATATTCTTCCTTACGCATTTGACGAAAGAATTAAGGACACCGTTGCAAAGGCAGTTGCCGACGCAGCAGTTAAAGACGGCGTAGCAAGAATTTAACAACCATATAATGTAACAAAAACGGTTCGGTTTTCCGAGCCGTTTTTATTTTTAATTATGATTTATCCAATAAAGGCTCCCCTTTTAATGTTATAAAGGGGAGCTGTCAGCTTTGCTGACTGAGGGGATAAAAGGCAACAATCCCTCCGTCACACTTCGTGTGCCACCTCCCTTTACACAAGGGAGGCTTAAACAGGTTAAACCGATTATATTTACGATTTCTTAATTATATATTAATTTCTTGTTTTTAGTTATTAAATATAGTATAATGACTGATGAATAATAAAAATGTTATAGAAATCGGTGCAAAATGAAAATACTTACTATAGGAGATATTGTTTCAAGGCAGGGTTGTGATTATCTAAGGCAGACTCTTCCGAGTCTTAAGCGTGAACTTGGAGCAGACATAGTTATCGCAAACGGCGAAAACTCGGCTGTGGGAAACGGTATTCTTCCTCAAAGTGCAGAATTTATACTTGACTGTGGTGTTGACTTAATTACGCTCGGCAACCACAGTTTAAAAAGAAGAGAAATATACGACTACCTTGACTCAAACGCCCCTATCATTCGTCCGGCGAATTACCACGAAAGTGCACCGGGCAGAGGTATGGCGATTATTGACAAAGGCTATTGCAAAATAGCAGTAATCAATCTTCAAGGCACAGTGTACCTTGACCCTATTGAAAATCCGTTTTCCGTCGTTGACAAAATGATTGAAACGGCAAAGGACGAGGGCGCTAAAATAATTATCATTGATTTTCACGCTGAAGCAACGGCAGAAAAAAGAGCAATGGGATTTTATGTTGACGGCAAGGTTTCGGCGATTTTCGGCACTCACACTCATACGCAAACGAGCGACAACCAAATTTTGCCGAACGGCACAGGCTACATTACCGACATCGGTATGACCGGTCCGTATTACAGCGTGCTCGGTGTTGCAGTTGAATGTGCAATTGAGAAGCTTAAAACAGGGCTTCCGACACGATTTGTTAACGAGGACGGAGTATGCGTGCTTGAAGGCTGTCTTTTTGAAATTGATGAAAAAACAGGCAAAACTGTTAATACTACACTTATCAGGAGGTAACTATGGCGAAAAAGATAATATCTTTTATGCTGGCAATTGTTCTTGTTGCAACGGCTTTTGCAGGATGCACGGCTGACACAGGCAGTGGGCAAGGCTCGAACGACACTGTTCAAACAACAAAGAAAGTTACCGACAATTCTAATTTTAAACTAAGCTTTACGCAGTCTGACAGTCTTGACCCGTTCAAAGCCAAAACTCAAAACAATCAAATACTTGCATCTCTTGTATTTGAATCGCTTTTTGACCTTGACGAAAGCTACGAGGTGATAACAAATATCGCCACTTCATATGAATATGTTGACGGCAAAACGCTTAAGGTTACATTTAATCCGAATTTAACCTTTTCAAACGGTTCAAAAATCAGCAGTGACGATATAGTTTATTCTTTCAACGCTGCCAAAAAATCACCTGCCTACGGCAACTCGCTTAAATATATAAGCTCGGCTTCTGCTTCAAGCGAAAACAAGATTACATTTTATCTTAAAAAAGCAAATCCAAATGCTGTTAATTTACTCACCTTCCCTATCGCAAGCACTAAGGACGGCAAAAACGGTTATCCGATAGGCTCGGGCAGATATAAATATGCAAAAGCCGACGGCAAAGTTGTACTCAAAAGCGTAAAGTCGGACAAATTTAATCCGTATATAACTACAATAAATCTTGTTAACATTGCAGCAGCCGACTCAATCGACAATGCTGTTAACATAGGCAATATTTCATATGCTTTTCGTGATTTAAGCTCGTCCGTTTCAAAGCGAATGACCTGCGCAAAGAAGCTTGTTAATATGAACAATCTTGTTTATATCGGCGTAAATTCAATGGCAGGAATAACGGCAAACGCACAAATCAGGCAGGCAATATCGCTTGCTTGCGACAGAACGATTTTTGCTAAAAGTGCTTACAACGGCTATGCAGAGCCTGCTGTTTCACCGTTTAATCCAAACGCCAAGCTTGCCGAAAACATTAAGATTTTTTCAAGCGAAGCAGATGTTGAAACTGCAAAGCAGGCAGTGGCACAAAGTGGCATTGACGCAAAAAAACTTAATATTAAAATTCTCGTTAATAAAAACAACAACCGTACTGCCGTAGCATCTCTGCTGAAAAATCAGCTTGAGGCAGTCGGTTTCAGTGTAACGATTGACGAGCAAAAGACAAAGGAATATGAAAGAAAAGTTAAGAATGTTGAATTTGACCTTTATATAGGCGAAGTTAAGCTTTCGGACGATATGTGCCTTTATCCGTTTTTTGACGATAATGACGGTGGCGTAAGGTACGGTATTGACAACAAAAATCTTACCTGCGACGACCTTTACAGCGCTTATCTTTCCGGCGAAAACGACCTTGGCAAATTCATCCTTGCATTCAACGAGGAAATGCCTTACATTCCACTTGTGTACAAAAAAGGAATGATATGTTATACTAAGGCTATGAACGGCGATATGCAAGGCTACTACGGTAACTTTTTTTCAAATATCGACACTTGGAATTTTGAATAAAACATAACGGAGGTAATACTTATGATTAAGCTTGAAAACCCAAACGGATACATTGAAGTAACTAACAATTATTTCGCAAACCTTGTCGGCAGAGCAGCACAAAGTTGTTTCGGTGTTACCGGTATGGTCAACTCAAATGCTTACCAGAGCTTAAAATCTGTTTTAAAAAATAAATCAAAAGAAATTTTAGATCAGGGTGTTACAGTAAAAAGCATCAATGACAATTTAATCATTGATCTTCACATTTCTGTTTCATACGGTGTTAACATAAGCGCTATTGTTGAAAGCATTGTTAACAAGGTTCGTTACACTGTTGAAGAAGCAACCGATTTGAAGGTTTCAAAGGTCAATGTTTACATTGACGCACTCAACTAACATTTAGGAGATTCAATTATTTATGATTACCGGTTTACTTTTTAGAGATTCAATTATTTCTGCTGCAAATAATATTTCAAACAGCAGACAGGCAGTTGACGCACTCAATGTGTTCCCTGTTCCGGACGGTGACACAGGTACCAATATGAGTATGACTATTACTGCAGCAGCAAAGGAAATGGCTACACTTGACGATAACTGCACTATCGAGGAAGCATCGGCAAAATGTGCTTCGGCGCTTTTAAGAGGTGCAAGGGGCAACTCCGGTGTTATCCTTTCGCTCATCTTTCGTGGCTTTTCAAAAGGCTTCAAGGGCTTAAAAAGTGCTGACGGTCATGACCTTGCAAACGCTTTTAAGGAAGGTGTTGACGCTGCATACAAGGCAGTTATGAAACCTACCGAGGGTACAATTTTAACAGTTATCCGATATGCAAGCGAAGCAGCAAGCAAAATGGCTAAAATTCAAAACGACCCACTCGAAGTCGGCTTTGCAGCGCTTACTGCTGCCAAAGAAGCACTTGCAAAAACACCGGAAATGCTCCCTGTTCTCAAAAAAGCAGGAGTAGTTGACGCAGGTGGTCAAGGTCTTGTTCTCGTGTTTGAAGGAATGGAAAGTGTTTGGCGAAACAATGTTATCGTTCAACCACTTGACGGCAGTGGCGTAACTCCTGTTTCCATGCCGTCAAAATCTACTGTTGCAGCAGCAAGCGACGATATTGAATTTGGCTACTGCTCTGAATTTCTTATTGAAAAAAGCGACAGTGCAAAGGAAAAGGACCCACTCAAGCTTCGTGCTTACCTTGAATCAATCGGCGACTGCGTTGTTGTAGTTGACGACAGCAGTATTATCAAGGTTCATGTTCATTCAAACGAACCGGGCAATGTTATTCAGGCCGGCTTAAAATACGGTCAGCTTATCAATATTAAAATTGACAATATGAGGTACCAGCACGCTAACGCAGATGTCGGCGTTAAAGACGGCGACAAGGTTATTGAGCCTGTAAAGCGTGAGCCTGAAAACGAATTTGGCTTTGTTGCAGTTTGCGCAGGCGAAGGTCTTGAGGAACTTTTCAGCGACATTGGTGCCGATACAATCGTAAGTGGCGGACAAACTATGAACCCGTCTACCGATGATATTTTGAGTGCAATTGAGCAAACTCCTGCAAAGGTTGTTTATGTTCTTCCAAACAACAAGAACATTATTATGGCAGCAGAGCAGGCAGGTCCTCTTGCAAAGGACAGAGATGTTCGTGTACTTCCTACAAAGACTATTCCGCAAGGTATTTCTGCAATGCTTTCATTCGACGAAACTGCAAGCGCAGAGGAAAACCAGATGAATATGCTTGAAGCAAGCGAAAGAGTCGAAACTGCACAAATCACATTTGCTGCAAGGGACAGCGAAGTTGACGGCAAGCCTATCAAACAGGGCGAAATTATGGGTCTTTGCAACGGTAAGATTAAGTATATCGGCAAGGATATTATTGACATTGCCGTTAAGTCAACCGAAAAACTCTTCAAAAAAGGCGAGCATTCACTTATCACAATCATCTTTGGTGAGGACGCAAAGGAAGAGGACGCAACTGCTGTTGAAGAAGCACTCAACAAAAAATACGGCAGTGAAGTTGAAATCAGCATAGTAAACGGTCAACAACCTATCTATTATTTTATCATCTCAGTGGAGTAAGATATGCTCAGTTTAGATAGCAATATTCAATTTATTAAGGGTGTCGGTGAAAAGAGAGCCAAGCTGTTTAACAGTCTTGGCATCTTTGATGTCGACAGCCTTATTCATTTTTATCCGAGAAAGTATGAGGACTGGTCAAATACAGATGTAAAAAGCGCCAATGACGGCGACACAGTATGCATTAAAGCAACTATGATTACACCCGTAAGCGAAGCTATGATTAGAAAAGGTTTAACGCTTTTCAAGGCTCGTTTTACCGACGGTGAAAGCGTAATTGCAGTAACGATTTTTAACAATAAGTACCTTGCCAAAAGGCTTAGGGTTTACAACGACTATTACCTTTACGGCAAGATTGACAAGAATTTTACAACTGCTTCTATGAGTTCGCCGAAAATCGAAAGTGCCGACGAAGCGCTTTCAATTCAGCCGGTCTACCCTGCAAAGGAAAAGCTTACTTCTCGTTCAATTTCAAAAATTATGAAAACGGCGCTTGACGAACTTCCTCAAATTGAAGACACATTGAGTGACGAAATCAGGCAAAAATATAACCTCGTTTCGCTTGACACGGCGATACGAAACATTCATTTTCCAAACAGCGAAGAGGATTACATTCCTGCAAGGAAGAGGTTGATTTTCGAAGAGCTTTTGACTCTTCAGCTCGGTTTATTAAAGCTTAAAAGCAACAAAAAAAGCGAAACGGCTTTAAGAGTTACAACGCCTTACAGCAGTGAATTTGAAAAGCTTTTGCCATTCACATTAACAGGTGCACAAAAGCGTACGATAGACGAATGCGTTAAGGATATGCAAAGCAAATACCCGTGCAACAGGCTAATTCAAGGTGATGTAGGCTCGGGTAAAACTGCCGTGGCAGCGTCGCTCATTTACACCGTTATCAAAAACGGATTTCAGGCAACGATGATGGCACCGACGGAAATCCTTGCGACCCAGCATTTTGAAGGTCTATCAAAAATATTTGCACCTGCCGATGTTAAAATTAAACTTTTGACAGGCTCAACTCCTGCAAAAGAAAAAAGGGAGATAAAAAAAGCGCTGATAAACGGTGAAATTGATTTGCTTATCGGCACGCACGCACTTATTCAAAATGATGTTGAATTTAAAAATCTTGCGCTTGTAATAACAGACGAACAGCACAGATTCGGCGTTAAGCAAAGGGCACAGCTTGCCGAAAAGGGCGATGGTGTGCACACAATCGTTATGAGTGCAACGCCTATTCCGAGGACGCTCGGTCTTATCCTTTACGGCGACCTTGACATTAGTATTCTTGACGAACTTCCACCGGGCAGGCAGGAAATTCGCACGGATGTCGTTGATTCGAGATATAACAAAAGGCTTTACAAATTTATCAAGGACGCAATTACTCGTGGTGAGCAGTGCTACATAGTCTGCCCTGCCGTTGAGGAAAACGAGAACGATTTAAAAAGCGCCGAAGAATTTGCCGAAGAACTTGCAAACGGTGAATTTAAAGGCTATAATCTCGGCATACTTCACGGCAAAATGAAAGCGAAAGATAAAGAGAGTATTATGAAATCCTTTGCCGACGGCAAGGTGAGCATCCTCGTTTCGACAACGGTTATCGAAGTCGGCGTCGATGTGCCAAACGCAACAATTATGGTGATTGAAAATGCCGAACGCTTCGGTCTGTCTACACTTCACCAGCTTAGAGGACGAGTAGGACGAGGAAGTAAAAAAAGCTTTTGTGTGCTTGTGTCCGACACAAAAAGCGAAACTGCACGGCAAAGGCTTATGACAATGAAAATGTACAGCGACGGATTCAAAATTGCCGACATCGATTTGAAGCAAAGAGGACCGGGTGACTTTTTCGGCTCTCGCCAACATGGTCTGCCCGAACTTAAAATTGCCGATATGGTTGAGGATATTGACACTCTTCAGAATGCACAAATTTGCGCAAAAGAAATTTTGAAAACCGACTTTAACCTTTCATCAAAGCAAAACTCTGCCCTTAAGGCTCAAATGAATAAAATGTTTGCAAAAATGACAAGTTAATAAAATACATATTATATATAGCAAAAACGCAGTTTGCACCTGAATCGACTTATCATACGATAAAGATTGTAGGTGTAAACTGCGTTTTGTTTTTTATTTTCTGCGCCTGTACGGTCGCACCTCGTCCGTAAGCCCTGCAAGATAGTCCATACTCGTATCAAGCGCCAAAGCAATTTTCTTGCACTGCTCAAAGG
>JBNMGQ010000053.1:0-12954 GCA_050872345.1 Eubacterium sp.
AGTTGACAGATTCAACAAGAGATATGCAAAAAAAGGCTAATCTAAAAACTTATGGCAACGGTATTTTATCGTTGCCTTGTTTTTTGTCGGTGAGTTATGAAAGAATATAAAACAGTTGAATTTGAAAACAGTGATGAATTTGTTGAGAAAAAGTCAAGATTTATCGGATATGTCAAACCTGTTCAAACTCAGGAACAGGCTGTAGAATTTATTAATTCAATAAAATCAAAGCACTGGGACGCTACACATAATGTGTCCGCTTATGTGCTAAGGGATAACAATATTCAGCGTTCAAGTGATGACGGTGAGCCGAGTGGAACGGCAGGTGTACCTACTCTTGATGTTTTGCTTAAAGAGGGAATAGTTGACGCTTGTGTTGTTGTTACCCGTTACTTCGGTGGAACACTGCTCGGTGCAGGTGGGCTTATCAGAGCTTATTCTCACGCATCTAAGCTTGCTGTTGATTCGGGTCATATAATTACAATGGCGCCTTGCAAGGTGATTACTGTCAGCGTTGATTACAGCTTCTATGACAGACTTAATATTTTGCTCGGTGAATTTAATGCTAATGTAGAAAACAGTGAATTTACCGACAGTGTAACCGTTACTTTCAGTATTAGGGCGAACACAGTGGATTTATTGCAAGATAAATTAACTCAGCAAAGCAACGGCAAATATCTTTTAAAGGTAATCGGCGAAAAATTTGCAAAAGTTGAATAAAAATAACAAAACCTACCAATCATTTAGTTGAAAGGTAGGTTTTTCTTTTATGAAATTTGTTAAAATATTTGTGCCTGTTTTTATGTCATTAGTATTATTTTTCGGCATTGCTCAGCCAGTTGTAGGTGCTGTCAGAACAAGCGAACACATAAGTAACAAAGTATTCCGACTTCATATCCTTGCAAATTCCGATTCTACAAAAGACCAAAATATAAAACTTATGCTAAAAAATTATATTTTGGAAAATACGCAGGATATTATCGGTGGTAAAACACTTGATGAAGCAATAGAGAATGCCAAAAATAATACAAAAGAAATTACCGATATGTGCAACGAATATTTGAAATCAAAGGGTTTTGAATATAAAGTAAAAGTTAATGTTGTTAAAGAATATTTCAAAACAAGAGTATATGATGATTTTACATTGCCGGCAGGTAAATATAATTCATTAAAAATTGAGATAGGCGAGGGCAGGGGCCACAATTGGTGGTGCATAGCTTTTCCAAGTGTTTGCCTTTCTGCCTGCACAGAATCAATGAATGATTATTTAACCGATGATGAAATGAACCTTGTTTCAAATACCTATTCGCCGAAATTTAAAATAGTAGAAATTTATGAATCGGCAAAAGAAAAGATTGAGAATATGAGGTAAATTTAGTTTAGCGTAGTAAGTTAAGGCTCCCTTGCAAAGGGAGCTGTCGGTTTACCGACTGAGGGATTGGCAGGCGACCACAGTTCGCCCCTACGAAAGTTTTATCATTTTAGACTATCTATATTAGAAAAATCACCGTAGGGGCGAACTGCGTTCGCCCGTTAATCCCTCCGTCACGCAAGCGTGCCACCTCCCTTTTCAAAGGAGGCTTAATTCGGTTAACCCTACGCTAAACATTAATTTACAATCAATTCTTCCTAAACACATCAAGCATATGCTGTGAAAATCCTACTAAATCTTCACGCTCACATATAACTGATAAAAACTTCATATATTCTTCAAATTCTCTTTTATTGAGCATATTTAATTTGTTTGAATATAAATACGACAGCATATCTACGCCGACAAAATGAAGCCTTGTCACATTATAATTTCCCATTAATTTGTCAATGTCACTTTTTCTGTATAATTCAAAAATCTCATTAGGACTTGAATAGGCGTGAAAATTCTCATCAACTAAGCCTTTGTCGATATAATCAAGTATTCTTTTTTTATAAAACATTTTGTACATCACAGTATCGTTGTTGCAATAAGAAGAATATATAATTCCACCGATTTTTGCAACCCTTATTGCCTCACTCAATGCTTTGTGTTTGTCGTTATCATTAAATAAATGATACATAGGACCAAGAAGCAATACTATATCGTATGTATTATCATTAATAAATGATAAATCACAGGCATTACCCTCAATAACTTCAATTATATGATTAGGTTTAATCTTTTTATTTAATAATTCTATATTATGCGGCACAAGCTCAACGGCCGTTATATCGTATCCCATATCAGCAAGTGCTATAGAATATCTCCCCGTACCTGCACCTATTTCAAGAATTTTTGATTTAGGCGTCAGGTAGTTTTTTATATACTTCATTGTAATAAGATATTCAGGCAAATGTGTCTTGCTTTTTAGCCTGCTATCTTCATCGTAATTGTTATAATATTCAATTATTTTATTCATCGCTTATCTCCTTTTCAAATTCAATTATTGTCATTTTATTGTTGATGACTTTTTCTTTACCACTAGGTAAGTAACCGAACTTTTGGTATAGGTGAACATTTTTCTTTTCCTCTTTAATAGTATCAAGCCACCAATGATTATATTGTGAGTAAAGTCTTTCTATATCGATAATGGCATTTGTGGCATAGCCGTTATTTTGATATTTTGGGAGTATGAACATTCTTGCAAGAATTGCTGTTTCGTTTTTTGTCGCTACCCAAATTTGACCGACTTTTGTGTTATTAACAACTATCCAATACATTTTAAAATTCGGCTTTGTTGTTCTTGAGACAAATTTGGCAAAAGACTCTTTATAGGGGCTTATTTCATCTTGATATTTTTCAAACATAGGTTTAAAGGATTTCTTTTGCATATCAAACGCTTTTAAAAGCTCTGTCTTTTTAATTTGTTTAATCATATTATTACTCCAAATTTTTCAAATCTAATATTGTTGCGAAATGGGGGATAGTGAATTTTTCGGGATAGGATGAAAGCATAGCTTTATGTTCGATTTCCCATTTTGCAATTTCATCTTTAGTTAGTGCTCCTGTTCCTATACCACGGCAAGCTTTTATTCTGCCATGCCAAGTATCACTGGTGAAATTGACATCTATATCAAATGCAATTTTATTTGAAACTGTGAACATATCACCGAGCCAATCAGGTGTTTTTATTTCGTATCGAGTTGTACCTTTACCACTCCAAGAAGGGTTATATTTAAGCACCAGCTGTTCACTTTTATATGCAATTTCGCTTTCATACGGTAGCCAATCCATAAACATTATCAACAAGTGACCGTCGGGTTTAAGCCATTTATGTATTTTAGGAAGTAGCATATTTTTGTCAAAATACATAAAGCACTGGCAAGCTGTTATGACATCAAAAGAATTTTCTTCAAAATCTAATTCTTCAACCGGTGATACAATATAGTTTATATCTAAACCTTTACTGAGTTCTTTTGCATATTTAATTTGATTTTTGGCTATGTCAACAGCTGTCCACTTTGCACCGTATTTATACATATTTCTCGGAAGTACGCCTGTACCCGTTGCAAGGTCAAGAACAATTTGACCGTTTTTGCAGTATCCTAAATCTAATATCTTTTGATAAAAATCATCGGGATATATGTCCCTGTATTTTGCGTAATCTTTACTTGCTTTGCCCCAATCAAATTCGTTTCCTAAATCGATATTATCTCTTTTCATTTTAATACCTCCAAAAAAATAACTGCTGACAAACTTAAATGTTCATCAGCAGTTTAATAATTTATATAAACAAATACTATTATCTACCTTTGAACACAACGCAAATAAACCCAAGCATAATACTTAGGCTGTTCAGGTTGTGCAAAGGTATTGAATTTTGAAACTAAATTAATCATAACGATTACCTCAACTTTAGAATAACACAAGAATATAAGCTTGTCAAACAAAAATTGAATAAGCCTTGTAATATCGAAAATATTAATTGCATATGTATTGATAGAAACTGAAAAGGAGATTCGTTATGGAGCTAAACAAAGAATTTAGAGAAATCAACTGCAATGAAACGAGAGAGAAAATAAACGAAAGCTTTGATATAGATTATCAGCTTAATTTGCCGCAATATCTTGACGATATTGATAAGCTGATTAAATGCTGTGTTAAAAATGTTGTAACCGATTACGACTTGTCGTCATCATCAATAATTGTCTACGGCAAAAGTATAATTACGATTATGTATAAAACGGCTGATAATATGACGCTGTCAAATATTTTTGAGGAAGAATTTTCAAGAACTTTTGATATAACAAATTGCAGTTATCCCGATTTTGCAGAAGTGAATTTGTGCACTGCTTATTCAAACAGCAGACTTGTTAATCAAAGAAGAATTGATGTTCACACCTCTTTAAATGCGCAAATAAACATTTTTTGCAAGAAGTGTGCTCGTTGTTTATCAAACTGTGAAAATGCTTTTATAAAGAGCATAGACACCGATATTCTTAATGTTAAGGCTTGCTCGGTTTGTTCGGTAGAATTTGACGAAGCTTTTTCACTTGCAAAAGGTGAAAGCCAAATAAAAAATATAGTTAATACATATGTGAACAGTGTTGTTTCGGATAAAAAAATAATAAAAGACAAAATGCTTGTAAAAATCGACAATGAAATATCGGTTATATATTGTGATGAAAATTCAAATACAGATAAAATCAAGCATACTTTTTCAGTCAGCAGAATTATTGATATAAACGGTTGTGACGAAAACGATTATTCTCTTGTTGACGCAAAGGTTTGCCAGTTATATGTAAAACCAAAAGCAGATGCCAATAACAAGCTTTGTGATATTGAAGCTGTCGGCAGAATTGCAATAAGTTACAAAATATGTTCAATCGAAAAAGAAAATATTTCTGTTGACTCATATATTCCACATTTTAAAGCAATCAGTCAAAATGAAAAGCTTACACTTAAATCAAACCCTATTTATTATTTTGACTCTAAGAATTTTGAAATGACATTTGAAAATGAGAAAAGCATTATTGAAATAATCGACCTTAACGCACAAATAAATCGAGCTTTTATTTCTTCTTCAACCTTAAATTGTGCTGTTTCTTTGAGATTTTTCTATCACGACGAAGAAGGAACGCTTTGTTATTTTGAAAAGGAAGAAATGTATACGGTGAAGCTAAATGATATTGAGCTTTTCGGTGAGGCAAATGTAAATCTTTTAAGCTACGATTTTGTTATCAATAATACTAACAAAGTTAACTTAAGGCTCAATATTGAATATACTGCATTTCTTTATAAAGAAAGCACAATTGAATATATTACGGATATTAATGCCGAGGAGCAAATCGAAAATGAAGATTCTTGCGAATTAACACTTTATTTTGCAAAGAAAGACGAAAGCGTTTGGGATATAGCAAAAACTTTTTCAACCGATTCAAAGCTGATTATTGAAGAAAACGATTTATCATCGGACATTATTGACAGCAGACGAGTTTTGCTTGTTCCGGGAATGTGAGGTAAGGACAAATGTATAATGATATTTACAGCGATATTTCCAAAAGAACAGGTGGAGATATTTATATAGGTGTAGTCGGACCGGTAAGGTCAGGTAAATCAACATTTATCAAAAGATTTATGGATACTCTTGTTTTGCCAAATATCAACGACGAATATGTTAAGCAAAGGGCTATGGATGAACTTCCACAATCTGCTGCCGGCAGAACCATTATGACAACCGAACCGAAATTCATTCCTGAAGAAGCCGTTGAGCTTACTATGAGTGAAAACATTAAAATGAAAGTAAGACTCATTGATTGCGTCGGTTATATAGTACCGAGTTCGGTCGGATATATTGAAGAAGAACAGCCGAGAATGGTAATGACGCCGTGGTATGACGAAGAAATACCGTTTAATATGGCAGCCGAAATAGGAACGAAAAAAGTCATTACAGAACATTCTACAATCGGATTAGTAGTAACAACGGACGGTACGATTACTTCAATTCCAAGGGATGAATACGAAGAAGCAGAAGAAAGAGTAATTGATGAACTTAAATCACTCAACAAACCGTTCATAGTTCTTATGAATACGGATAATCCGAAGTCACCGAATGCAGTTGCTCTTTGTACTTCACTTACCGATAAGTACGGTGTGCCTGTCATTCCTGTAAACTGCCTTGAAATGACGCAGGAAGAAATTAACGATATTTTGTCCGACATTCTTTACGAATTTCCTGTATGCTCAGTCGGTATTCATTATCCAAGCTGGATTAACAATTTAAGCCACGATAATTATTTGAAAGCATCAATTTACACTTCTATCAAAGAAAATACAACAACCATAACAAATATAAGAAGTGTCGGTGCATTCAGTGAAAAGCTTAAGGAAAATGAATATGTTGACTCAATTAACATAAACTCACTTGATTTATCAACAGGTAATGTGAGTATGAAAATCTATGTTGATAATAAGTATTTTTATCAAATACTTTCTGAAAGTTGCAATATAGAAATAAACGACGAAAAAGAAATGATGTCACAGTTTATCAGCCTTATCAATATGAAAAGGCAGTATGAAAGATTCAGTAAAGCGCTCAATGATGTGGAAGAATCAGGCTACGGAATTGTTATGCCTGAAATGAATGAGTTAACGCTCGACGAACCGGAAATTATGAAACAAGGTGGACGATACGGAGTTAAACTTAAGGCGCAGGCACCGTCAATCCATATGATTAAATGCAATACATATACCGAAGTTGCACCGATTGTCGGCAGTGAAAGTCAAAGCCAAGAACTTGTTATGTATCTTCTTAAAGAGTTTGAAGAAAATCCGTCAGAAATATGGGACACAAATATTTTCGGCAAATCACTCCACGAGCTTGTAAGCGAAGGTTTGAATAACAAATTGTATCGTATGCCAATTGACGCAAGAAACAAGTTCAGAGAAACTATAGAGCGTGTTATAAACGAGGGATGTAACGGACTTATCTGCATAATTTTATAACAAAATAAGGTCGCACTAAATTATCTGTGCGACCTTAAAATTTATAAATTTTGTTATTCGGTTTTAAATTCCTGAAGTGGTTTTAAATCATAATTGCCGATAGCAAGCTTTTCACCTTTTCTAAACTCCTTGCCACACCTTTCATCAACCGTATAAACGCTTGCACATTTTGGGCAAACGAGGAAATATACCGTTTGTGTGTCGAGAAGCGTCGGCTTAACTGCAAGTCTTCTTTCAAAATTTGAAAAGACGCCAAAATTAACTTTTTCATTGCAAGCAGGACAGGTGAGTTTTACTGTTTCACCACGCTGATGTACCCACTTTGAATTTCCGAGTCTGTATTCCATTTATATCACCTTTTTCTATTTTACTATAAATTTAGGATGTGTTCAAGTGTATAAGAAAATTATTTTATCATTATTTTTAGTTTTTTGTTTAGTCGGTTGTACAAGTAGCATTTCAAATGATAATTTCGCTGACAATAATACAGCTCAAAATACTTATGTTAAAAGTGTTTTCATTGCTTATTACGAGCTTGAAGGGTTTACAAAAAACAATGATGAGAAGGAGTTTAAAAAGTCAATATCAAAAGCTTTTAAAGAATTATCGTCAAAAGGTTTTAATCGTGTAACCGTTCAAGTCAGACCTTGTGCCGATGCATTTTATAAATCAGCCTATTTTCCCGTAAGTGGATATTGTTTCGATTATCAGGGAGCGCCCCTTATTTATGACCCACTTGAAATAATGATTCAATGTGCACATAAATATAATTTATCGATTGAAGCGTGGATAAATCCTTACAGAGTATCACAAAGTAATGATTTTTCTTCATTGGCAGACACTAACATTGCACTCAAGTGGAAAGACAGTGAAAAGCTTATAGTTACCGACACAGGAATATATTTTAACCCTGCTTACAGTAAAGTTACAGATTTAATTGTGAACGGAGTTAAAGAAATTGTTTCAAACTATGATATTGATTCAATCTGCTTCGACGATTATTTTTATCCTACCAAAGATAAGAATATCGACAAAAAAGCTTTTCAATCATATAAGGATAACGGTGGAGATAAAAGCCTTCACGACTTTAGAAGAGATAACATAAACAATATGATTAAGTCGGTTTATTCTGCAGTAAAATCAACTAAGAGTAATGTAACCTTCGGTATAAGTCCTGCTTCAAACATAGATTATGATTATTCAACTATTTATGCCGATGTAATTAAGTGGTCGAGAAATGACGGATATGTTGACTACATTTGTCCACAAATTTATTTTGGGTTTAAGAATGAAAATCAGCCTTTTATGCAAACAACCAAACTTTGGTGCGATAATGCAACTTGCAAGCTTTATGTAGCGCTTCCTTTATATAAATCAGGACTAAAAGATGAATTTGCAGGGGAAAGTGGTATAAACGAATTTGTAAAAGAAAAAGATATTGTTTCAAGGCAGATAACTTATCTTTCAAAGATTGACAAGGTTGGTGGATATTATATTTTCTCTTACAGTTCGCTGAAGGATAATGAAGAAACTTCAAATCTTTATTCTGCTATGCAAAATTCGTCACGGTAATCGGTAATTGTCACTTCCAATTCTTCGCCGACAATATTTCGGTCATACTTCATACGAACAGGTAAATAACTTCTTGTGTATCCTTGGAACAAACCGGGTTCAATTTCATTTTCAAAAAGAACTGTTTTGGTTGTATTAACAAGTTTTTGAAGATATGAATGACGGATTTTTTCCGTTTCCTCAATCATAATTCCTGCTCTTCTTTCTTTTTCAGCCTTAGGAACATTGTCGCCACGCTTTGAAGCAGCAGTACCGACTCTTTCACTGTAAGGAAAAACATGAACCTTTTCAAATGCAATATTTTTAACAAACTCAAGACTGTCATTAAAATCTTCGTCGGTTTCGTCGTTAAAACCAACCATCACATCTGTTGTAAGGCTTGCATCGTCAAATGTGCTTCTGAGTTTATCGCAAAGTGCTTTGTATTCCTCGGCAGTGTAATGCCTGTTCATACTCTTAAGTGTTTTGTTGCAACCACTTTGAAGTGAAATATGAAATTGCGGGCAAAGCTTTTCACACTCTGCAAGACCTTCGATTACTTCGTCAGTCAAATGGTCAGGCTCAAGCGAACCGAGTCTGATTCTCTTGATTTTTTCATTATCGTTACATATCTTGACAGCGTCAACTATATTGAAGTCTTCGCCCTTGCCATATGCAGAAAGGTTGATTCCTACAAGAACAATCTCCTTAATTCCACCGTTTGCGAGGTTATCAACTTCGTTTTTTAGCATTTCAAGTGACTTTGAGCGAACCCGTCCACGAGATTTAGGAATAATGCAATAAGAACAAAATCTGTCGCAACCGTCCTCAATTTTAACGAACGCTCTGATTCTTTCGTAAAATTTATTAATCGAGCAATCCCAAAAGTCATCGCCTGTTTTATGCTCATCTATCTTAACAAGACGATTTTTATTGATATTATATTCGTTGATTAACGATAAAATATCGCCGTCATTTTTGTTTGAAAATACTATATCTGCTTCGATAAGTTCCTTTGCTTCTTCAGGAAAAGCCTGTGGCATACAACCGGTAAGGATAACGGTTGAGTTTGGGTGATTTCTTTTAAATTTTCTGATGCTTTTTCTTGTCTTCTGGTCAGCAGTTGCAGTTACGGTACAAGAATTTACTATGTAGTAATCGGCGTCGTCATTCTCATTTACTATTTCAAATCCTGCATTTTTGAGAAGCTCAGCCATATATTCGGTTTCGTATTGGTTTACTTTACAACCAAGTGTATAAAAAGCAGCTTTCATTTCTGCCTCCTGTAAAATTAATTTGAATAATTATAACAAAATATTGTTATTAAAACAAGATGTATATAATAAATATTTATTGGGTGATTTTATGAAAAGAGTTATAAGTTTAATTTTAGCTTTGTCAATTGTCTTTACTTATCCGGTTATAGCAACTGCAAAAGAAAATGAAGAGATTAGTGCTAAGTCAAGTATTTTAATGAGCCTTGATACAGGTACGGTTTTAAAAGAAAATAATGCTTATGAGCATCTTTCACCTGCTTCTGTAACAAAGCTTATGTCAATATTACTGATATTAGAGGCAATCGACACCGGTAAAATCAAACTTAGTGATATGGTTACTGCAAGTGAAACTGCCGTGTCTAAAGGTGGCTCACAAATTTGGCTTGAAGTAGGGGAGCAGATGAGTGTTAACGACTTGTTTAAAGCCGTTGTAATAGCTTCTGCAAACGATGCGTGCACTTTACTTGGTGAATATATTGCCGGAAGTGACAGTGCGTTTGTTGATATGATGAATGAAAGAGTTAAAACTCTTGGTTTGAAAAATTCACATTTCGAAAATTGTACCGGTCTTGATGATGAAATAACAAATCATTATTCATGTGCATATGATTTAGCAGTTATCGGCAGGGAAGTGATGAAGCACAAATTAATCCTCAAATATTCAACCGTATGGCTTGACAGTTTGAGAAACGGAAAAACAGAACTTAATAATACCAACAAATTGATTAATAAATATGACGGTATGACAGGACTTAAAACAGGCACAACTTCCAACGCTGGATTTTGCCTTTGTGCAACAGCGACAAGAAACGGTGTAAGTTTTATTTCGGTAGTATTAGGTGCAAAAAGCAGTGATGACAGATTTAACCTTACAAGGGAATTGCTCAACTATGCTTTTGCTAATTATAAGCTTGAAAAGATTAAAATTGACAACAGTAAATTGAAAGAAATCAAAGTAAAAAAAGGCACTCAAAAAACTATTAAGCCTAAATGCAATGAAACACAAAATATTTTAGTTTCAAAAAATTCCGAAAAGCTTACATACAAATATAATCTTAAGGACGAAATTACGGCACCTATTAAAAAAGGCGATATTATCGGCGAAATTACTGTAATGAGTGGCAAAAATAAAATTGCTGTTATAGAGTTAAAATCAGACAAAAATATCAAATCTGTATCTTTTTTATATATTTTCAAGAAAATGTTGAATAATATATAAAAAACATATTGAATAATTCGACAAAATAGTGTATTATACTTTTTCTAAGGTTTATTACAAACTATTTTGAAACAGAGGCGATTATTTTGGCAATTAAATTTTTTAACGACCATGCTAAAAGCATAGTGTCAGACGAAGACATTAAAGCAATTGCTCCTAAAGCAGTTGAAGCACTCAATACTCTTCATAACAAAACAGGTGCAGGTAACGACTTCCTTGGTTGGGTTGACTTGCCTACAAACTATGATAAAGAAGAGTTTGACAGAATTAAAAAATCAGCAGAGTTCATTAAGGAAAATGCAGATATTCTTGTAGTTATCGGTATCGGTGGTTCATACCTCGGTGCAAGAGCAGTTATTGAAGCACTTACTTCACCTAACTATAATTCACTTAACAAGAATACTCCTGACATCTACTTTATCGGTAACTCAATCAGCCCTTCGGCACTCAGCGAAGTTGTATCTATTTGCGAGGGCAAGGATATTTGCGTTAATGTAATCAGTAAGAGTGGTACTACTACCGAGCCTGCTATTGCATTTCGTGTATTCCGTGACCTTATCAATAATAAGTACAGCAAAGAAGAAGCTGCTAAGAGAATCTTTGCTACTACTGATAAGGCAAAGGGCACACTTAAAGAACTTTCCGACGAAGAAGGTTACGAAACATTTGTTGTACCTGATGATGTAGGTGGCAGATATTCTGTTCTTACAGCTGTAGGTCTTCTTCCTATCGCTGTTGCAGGCATTGACATTGATGAGCTTATGCTCGGCGCTCAAAAAGCTCAGAAAGAGCTTTGCAGTGATAACATTGAAGAAAACGATGTATTAAAATATGCTACAGTAAGAAATGTATTTTACAATAAGGGTACTAAGCTTGAATGTTTTGTATCATACGAGCCTTGTATGGCTATGTTTAATGAATGGCTTAAGCAATTGTTTGCTGAAAGTGAAGGCAAGGACGGCAAAGGTCTTTTCCCTGTATCTTGCATTTTCTCAACTGACCTTCATTCACTCGGCCAGTATATTCAGGAAAGTGGCAGCAAGCTTATGTTTGAAACAGTAATTAAATTTAATCATCCTCATAATGATTTTATGATTACTGAACAAGAAGGCAACATTGACGGTCTTAATTTCCTCGCAGGCAAGTCAATGAGCTTTGTTAACGAAAAAGCAAGAGAGGGTACACTTCTCGCTCATACAGACGGTGGCGTAGGTAATCTTGTTATTGAATGCGACACTATCACTCCGAGTGACATCGGTTATTTAATTTATTTCTTTGAAAAAACTTGTGCAGTATCAGGCTATATGCTCGGTGTAAATCCTTTCAATCAGCCCGGTGTAGAAAGCTATAAGAAGAATATGTTTGCACTTCTCGGTAAACCGGGTTACGAAAAGGAAAAAGAAACTCTTGAAAATCGTCTCGGTATATGCTAATATATAATTGAAATAAAACCTCGGAGGAATTTTAATATGATTAAACTCATAATCGGTAATAAAGGTTCAGGAAAAACAAAGAAGCTTATCGACCAAGTTAATGTTTGCGTTGAGAACTCTGACGGCAATGTAGTTTGCATTGAAAAAGAGCCAAAGCTTACATACGATGTTTCATCAAAGGCTCGTCTTTTGGAAACAGAAACATATCTTATCAACGGTCATAAGGCATTTTACGGCTTCCTTGCAGGTATCTGTGCAGGTAACTATGATGTAACCGATATTCTTATCGACGCTACATTTAAAATTGTCGGCAGAGAATACGAAAAGCTTCCTCAATTCTTTGAGATGCTTTCTGAGCTTTCAGAAGCTACAGATGTAAACTTCTACTTCACAATCAGCTGTGATAAGGAAGACTTACCTGTTGAAATCTTTGATTATTGCGAAGAGTTATAATTAAAATCAATTAACAAAAAAGCGATACACTTTTTGTGTGTCGCTTTTTGTTGTTTATATTTTAAAAGTGTGATATAATATATTAAATTATTTTTTTGGAGA
>JBNMGQ010000054.1:0-12873 GCA_050872345.1 Eubacterium sp.
AATCTCGGCACCTTCAAGATTAATCTTATGTACCATTTCTACTTCCGTTTCTCTGTCTGCCTTTGAAAGGTTTGGCGATGAAACGCTGATAAATGCGAAAGCTATACCGAGCTTATCCATAAGTTCAATATGACTTTCCTCACTCCATTTAGGAGTCGGAAAATCATCAGGAGTTGAGCCTTCATATTTATTCAAATATTCATAATATGTAGGAGAAAGAAAATGTGAATGGAAATCTACTTTTTGATTATAAAACATTTTTTGCCTCTTTATTTTTTATTTAGCAAATTGTTCAAGTGGTGTGCCTATATATGTTCTTTCATCTGCGCTTTGAACAGTAGGTGCCGTAACACTCTTTAATACCTTACAGTTTTCAAAGAAACCGTAATACGGTTCTTCATAAGCACCCGGTGCATAAGCGTAATCCCTAAAGCTTGTGATATTAGCTTTAATATTTACTGTTTCAAGCTTTTGGCAATTATAGAATAAACCTTTGCCTACTTTGGTAACTGTTTTAGGTACAGTGATTTTTGTAAGGGCTGAACCTGCAAAACACATATTACCGAGGGTGGTAATATTTTTAGGAATTGTGTAAGTTTTAAGAGCCTTACAGTTACCGAAGAAACCATAAGGATATGAAACGAAATTGTAGCTTGAAAGCTTCTTCAAAGTCTTTGGAAGCTTAACACTTTTAAGCGCTTTTGAATTATAGAACACACCTGCGCCTACATTTTTAGCAAGGCTTATATCAACACTCTTAAGATTTTTAGAATTGGTAAAAGCATTGTTACCGATTGAAGATACTTTTTTAGGTGAAACAAACTTTTCGCCTGTCTTAGAGGCAGGATAAACTAAAAGTTTGGTGCCTTTTTTATTATAAAGAACGCCGTCCTTTGAGCTGTAATTCTTATTGTTTTTGTTAACGGTAATCTTCTTAAGGGCCTTTGCGTCAATAAATGCAAAATCTTCAATATGAGTAATATTTTTACCGATTGTAACTTCTTTAACCTTACTGCCTAAACCGGAAATAACGGTAACCTTTTTGTTGCCGATTTTATCAGGAATGGTAATTTTTGTTTTTGTACCTGTATACTGTGCAATCATAATTGTCTTATTGTCGGCAGAGTAATATTCATACTCTTTACTTTTTGCAAATGCCGAAATATTGCCAAATGCAAAAACTGAAACAATAAGTGCAAGTGAAATGAATATTGATAAAATTTTCTTAAAAGTATTAGCCATAATTTTCCTTTCTTTTGCCATAAGTTAATACTTATTATGTACCTTTTCGGCAAAGCACAAAAAGTCCTTGAGTCTGATGACGGTACCGTCATCGAGCACTGCTTTACCTGTCATTTTTCCAAACACCTGATGTTGATTTGTAACAATAATGTCAAGTGCACTTGTGTAGTCACTACGGTCAATAATAGGCTCAAATTTCATTTCGAACCTACCATCAGAAGAGGTAAATGTCCACGGGTCGATAAAATTGTCGCTTATGTTGAATTTAACATCGTCAAGCTTATGTGCCACACCGTCATAGAAAATTACATTTTCACTTGCAGCAGATGTATCACCAAAGCCGTAGCCGATATTAAAGCCAAAACGATGACCGTCAACTTCACCCGAGCCACTGCCCCAATACCAAACATTATCATAAGTCCAAACGCCACGACCCCAGTCAAGACCACCAAAATCAGTACTTGGGTCAAGTTCGTAAAGCTTACCGTCATACAAAACTTTACCCGACGCTCTCATACAATTAATCTTCTGATTATAGTAGAACGCCTTTTTATCTGTTTTAAACGGTGTTGCAATTACCATAGTATCATCCTTAGGACTTTCAAGAATAATGTTTGCTTTAAGACCTTTACCACCGTCAAATGACGGAAAATCACAACGAATTATTCTTTTACCGTCTTTGACAAGAAATTCCAAGCCAAGCTTAGAATTTGCAATTTTAACATCACCGTATGATGAATCACTCGGCATATGAAGCCTTCCGAGTGGAAACGGCAACATATTACCCTGTGTGTGCTCCCTCGGTACAGAAAAATCAAGAAAGCTTACGCTGTCAAGTTCAAGATAGCCTAAGTCGGAAACGGTAAAACATACTGCTATGTTGTTTTTTCTTGAAATAACAGAATAGTAATCCCATTCCTTAATTCGTGTAATTCTTTTCTTAATATCACGACGATTATATGTTTGAACAAGGCTTTTGCTCCAACCCGGTTCACGCAATGTACCGTCAACATTAAGAAGTGGCTGCTTAGTGGTTACCAAATGATTTCTCATAAATATTCCCCCTTATGAATATCTAAAAAACCGTAATGTCTGCCAAATTTAATATAGCATATATTCACCAAATGCACAAGCACAAATATAAATTAAAAAGTTTTAAATATCACTCTAAAAGTGGTTTAAGATATTGTCCCGTATAAGATTTTTCACAAGCAGCAATTTCTTCGGGTGTACCGGTAGCAACAATAGTTCCTCCACCCTTGCCACCTTCAGGACCAAGGTCGATAATATAGTCTGCTGTTTTGATTATATCAAGATTATGTTCAATAACCACAACTGTATTTCCTGCATTTACAAGCATATCGAGAACGGTTGTAAGCCTGTGAACATCGGCAGTATGAAGACCGGTTGTAGGCTCATCAAGGATATAAATAGTTTTGCCGGTGCTTCTGCGTGAAAGTTCTGTAGCAAGCTTAACTCTTTGCGCTTCACCACCCGAAAGAGTGGTAGCACTTTGACCTATTTTGATATAACCCAAGCCGACATCTTGAAGTGTTTTAAGCTTTCTGTAAATTTTAGGTTGTGCTTCAAAAAATTCTGCGCCCTCATCAACTGTCATTTCAAGTACATCATAAATTGATTTGCCTTTAAACTTTACATCAAGAGTTTCCCTGTTATATCTTTTACCACCACAAACTTCGCAAGGAACATAAACATCGGCAAGAAAATGCATTTCGATTTTAACAATACCGTCGCCCTCACAAGCTTCACATCTGCCACCTTTTACATTGAATGAAAAACGATTAGCTTTATAACCCTTTTGCTTAGCGTCAGGAGTTTGAGCGTAAAGTTCCCTAATATCGTTAAACACACCTGTATATGTTGCAGGGTTTGAACGAGGTGTCCTGCCTATCGGTGACTGGTCAATATTGATGACCTTGTCAAGATTATCAACGCCGGTGATTTTTTCAAATTTACCGGGTCTTTTCTTAGCACCGTTTAATGTGTTTGCAAGGTATTTATAAAGTATTTCATTAACAAGACTTGATTTACCCGAGCCTGAAACACCTGTAACTGCTATGAATTTACCGAGTGGAAATTCAACATCGATTCCTTTTAAGTTATTTTCACTTGCGCCGAACACAGTAAGCTTTTTGCCATTGCCTTTTCTTCTTTTTTCAGGTACAGGAATTTTACGCTTACCACTAAGATACATACCGGTAATTGACCTATCGCAATTGATAATATCGTCAACCGTGCCTGCTGCAATAAGTTCACCACCGTTGATACCTGCACCCGGACCAATGTCAACAATATAATCTGCTGCACGCATTGTATCTTCATCGTGCTCAACAACAATAAGTGTATTACCCAAATCACGAAGATTTTTGAGTGTACCGAGAAGTTTGTCATTATCCCTTTGATGAAGTCCGATTGACGGCTCGTCAAGAATATAGAGCACACCCATAAGTGAAGAACCGATTTGAGTAGCCAAACGAATACGCTGTGCTTCGCCACCCGAAAGTGTGGCTGCTTCTCTTGCAAGCGAAAGATAATCAAGACCTACGCTGTTAAGGAAGTTGAGTCTTTGCTTAATTTCGTTTACAACAAGATTACCGATTATTTGCTGACGAGGTGTAAGTTCAAGATTTGTAATAAATTCCAACTCTTCACTGATAGGCATTGAGCAAAATTCAAATATGTTTTTACCACCGACAGTAACACTCATTATCTCAGGCGTAAGTCTTGCGCCTTTACAATCAGGGCAGGTACAAGTTGTCATTACAGCTTCAATATCTCCCCTTGCCCATTCGGAGTTAGTACTTTCATATCTTCTTACAAGATTAGGAATAACGCCCTCAAAATCTGTTTGATAATCACCTGTTCCGTAAGAAGTAACTCGTTTCATTTTAAGCTTTTTACCGTTAGTACCGTAAAGAATCGCACGCAGTCCGTCCTTTGGTATCATATCAACAGGAACATCAAGTGAGAAACCGTATTCTTTAGCAAGACCTTCATAGTACATTTTTGCTATGGCACCGTCTTTAACATTCCAACCGGAAGCTTTAATAGCACCTTGGTTGATAGACAGCTTTTTGTTAGGAATAACTAAATCAGGGTCGATTTCCTTGTACGAACCGAGACCGCCGCATTTTTTACAAGCACCGAAAGGATTGTTAAATGAGAACATTCTCGGGCTCATTTCCTCAATAACAGCGCCGTGTTCAGGGCAAGCATAGTTGAGTGAAAAGAGTTCTTCTCTGTCACCGACAATATCTATCACAACATTACCGTCTGCAAGATGAGTTGCAGTTTCGATAGAATCGGTAAGTCTTGATTTAATATCAGGATTAATAACAAGACGGTCAACAATTACTTCAATATTATGCTTTTTATTTTTTTCAAGCTTTATTTCTTCACTAAGGTCATAAACAGCACCGTCAACACGAACACGCACAAAACCCGATTTACGAATACTGTCAAGTTCTTTAACAAACTCACCTTTTCTGCCTTTAACAATAGGAGCCATAACCTGAATACGGGTTTTCTCGTCAAGTTCCATAATTTTATCAACTATTTGGTCAACCGTCTGCTGAGTGATTTCCCGTCCACACTTAGTACAGTGAGGTGTGCCGATACGAGCATAAAGCAGACGAAGGTAGTCGTATATCTCAGTAACGGTTCCGACCGTTGAACGAGGATTACGGCTGGTTGTTTTTTGGTCGATAGAAATAGCAGGAGAAAGACCGTCAATGTAATCTACATCCGGCTTTTCCATTTGGCCCAAAAACTGACGGGCATATGATGAAAGAGATTCAACATATCGCCTTTGACCTTCGGCGTAAATAGTATCAAAAGCAAGGCTTGATTTACCCGAACCCGAAAGCCCTGTAAATACTATAAGTTTATCTCTCGGTATCTCTAAATCTATATTCTTTAAGTTGTGTTCTCTTGCGCCTTTAATAACAATATTTTTATTCATTTTCACATTCCTTTCATCATTATTTTTTGCCCTCAAGTTCGGCAATTTGGTCACGAAGATATGCAGCGTGTTCAAATTCAAGAAGCTTTGCTGCTTCCTTCATTTCCTTAGTAAGTTCTGCAATCATCTGTTGTTTTTCTCTCTTATTAAGATGTTTCTTCTTACCTTCAAGTTTTTCCTTTGAGGTAATTTCAATAATTTGACGAACATCCTTTTTAATTGTTTTCGGTGTAATTCCGTGCTCTTCGTTATACTTTTCCTGAATTGCACGACGGCGCACTGTTTCGCTTATTGCACGCTCCATAGACGGCGTTACGCTGTCGGCATACATAATTACTTCACCGTGTTCATTACGAGCAGCTCGTCCGATTGTTTGAACAAGCGATGTTTCACTTCTTAAGAATCCTTCCTTGTCTGCGTCAAGAATTGCTACAAGCGATACCTCAGGAATATCAAGACCTTCTCTCAAAAGGTTAATACCGACAAGTACATCAAATTCACCGAGACGAAGGTCACGGATAATTTCCATTCGCTCAATCGTGTCAATATCGTGATGCATATATCTAACCTTAACGCCAAATCCTTCAAGATATGCAGTCAAATCTTCGGCCATTGCTTTTGTAAGAGTAGTAACAAGTACTCTTTCACCTGCTTCGGCTCTTGTATTAATTTCGCTCAAAAGGTCGTCCATTTGGTCGTCAGTTGGCTTAACTGTAATAATCGGGTCAAGTAAGCCTGTAGGTCTGATAACCTGCTCAACAATCTGCGCACTGTGTTCCTTTTCAAACGGACCCGGTGTTGCAGAAGTAAATATAACTTGGTTAACCTTTTCATAAAATTCATCAAATTGAAGCGGTCGGTTATCAAGTGCACTCGGAAGTCTGAAGCCGTATTCTATAAGGCTTTCTTTTCTTGCTCTGTCACCTGCGTACATACCTCGAATTTGTGGAAGCATAACATGGCTTTCATCACAGAAAAGGAGAAAATCATCAGGCATATAGTCTATCAAAGTAAAAGGTGCTTCACCCGGTTGCCTGCCACTCATTACGGCAGAATAGTTTTCTATACCCTTACAAAATCCAGTTTCACGAAGCATCTCAATATCGTTCATTGTACGCTCTTTTATTCTTTGAGCTTCAAGAAGTTTACCTTGTGCTTCAAACTCTGCAACTCTCAAAACCATTTCATTATATATTTGGTCGATTGCTCTGTTCATTTTTTCTCTGCCGACAACATAGTGAGATGCAGGGTAAATTGCAACATGAGAGAGTATACCCTCAACATTGCCGGTAAGTGGTTGAATTTCGCAAATCCTGTCAATTTCATCACCGAAAAATTCAACTCTTATAGCAGTACCGTTTGAACCGGCAGGAAATATCTCAATCGTATCACCACGAACACGAAACTTATTACGGACAAAGTTAATATCGTTTCTTTCGTATTGGATAGAAACAAGTTTTTCTATAAGCTTATCTCTGCCGTATTCCATACCGGTCCTAAGCGATATAACCATACTCTTATAGTCGATAGGGTCACCGATTGAATAGATACAAGAAACAGAAGCAACAATAATAACATCCCTACGCTCAAAAAGTGCCGAAGTAGCAGAATGACGAAGCTTATCTATTTCATCATTAATTGAAGAGTCTTTTTCAATATAGGTATCGGTCGTAGGCACATATGCCTCCGGTTGATAATAATCGTAATAAGACACAAAATATTCAACTGCATTTTCAGGAAAAAACTCTTTAAACTCACTGCAAAGCTGAGCAGCAAGAGTTTTATTATGTGCAAGAACGAGTGTAGGACGGTTAACTCTTTCTATAATATTTGCCATAGTAAAAGTTTTACCTGAACCTGTTACACCCATAAGTGTTTGCTCTTTATCACCGGCGAGAATGCCGTTAACAAGAGAATCTATAGCCTGTGGTTGATCACCTGTAGGCTTATAATTGCTAACTAATTTAAACTTATCCATATATATCAAACCTATCTCTTTTAGATATAATATTCCATATTTAACTTATTATAAAATATAATTTTAAAAAATGCAATAGTTAGAGCTTTAATGTCAATTTTTAACATTTTCTTAACAAAAAATAATTACAAGTGTGTAACCTTTATTGTTTATTTAGACATAATATGATAAAATTTGAGCAAAAAGATTTTAGGAGGATATATTATGGAAAGAAAAGTAGTCATTTTTGACCACCCACTCATCCAACACAAACTCAGCATTCTTCGTGACGAAAAGACAAGCACTAAAGATTTTCGTGAGTTTGTAAACGAAATTGCGATGCTTATGACATTTGAGGCTACAAGAGATTTACCTACAGAACAGGTTGAAGTTAAAACACCTTGCGGCATTGCTAAATGTAATCATATTGCAGGCAGAAAGCTTGCTTTTGTTCCTATTCTTCGTGCAGGCTTAGGTATGGTTGACGGTTGTGTAAGCCTTGTACCGGCAGCAAGAATCGGTCATATCGGTCTTTACAGAGATGAAACAACTCACACTCCTGTTGAATATTACTGCAAACTTCCTAAGGACATTGACCAAAGAGATGTTTATGTAGTTGACCCAATGCTTGCTACAGGTGGTTCTGCTATTGACGCAATCGGTCAAATCAAACTCAGAAATCCAAGAAAGATTGTATTTATGTGCATTATTGCAGCACCTGAAGGACTTGAAGCACTTAAGAAGGCTCATCCTGATGTTGACATTTACTGCGCTGCACTTGATGAAAAGCTTAACGAAGATGCATATATTATTCCGGGTCTCGGCGACGCCGGTGACAGAATTTTCGGTACTAAATAATTATTAGTAATAATAGTTATTTTCTATATTCATTACAAAACTTAATATTAGGAGGACTTGAAAAATGTCTAACAAACCAAAAGTCGGTCAAGACGGCATCTATGATGCAAGACAGCTTGGCACTCCGAGAATGGTTGTACTCGGTTTTCAGCATATGTTTGCTATGTTCGGTGCAACTGTTACTGTACCTCTTCTTACAGGCTTGAGTATTTCTACTACTCTTCTTTTTGCCGGTTTAGGTACACTTCTCTTCCACTGTCTTACAAAGTTCAAAGTGCCTGCATTCCTTGGCTCTTCATTCGCATTTCTCGGTGGTTATGCTGCAGTAGCACCAATGGCAGCAGACGGTTCACCAAATAAAGAAATGCTCCCTTATGCGTGCCTCGGCGTTGCATGTGCAGGTCTTATTTATCTTATTCTTGCCGGTCTTATCAAAGCTGTAGGTATTAATAAGATTATGAAGCTTTTCCCACCTGTAGTTACCGGTCCTATCATCATTGCTATCGGTCTCGGTCTTGCACCAAGTGCTGTTAACAACTGTGCAAACAACTGGTGGCTTGCAATCGTAGCACTCGTTCTTGTTATCATCTTTAACATTTTCGGTAAAGGTATGATTAAGATTATTCCTATTTTGCTTGGTATCATCGGTTCATACTTAACTGCCGTTGTTGTAGGTAACATTTGTGGCGTTGAAAGCTTCGCTATTGATTTCACAGGCGTTAAGGAAGCAGCATGGATTGGCTTCCCTATCGAATGGTCATCAACAGTATTCGGTGGTGTTCACGACAGTGGTAAAGCTATCTCTGCTATCATTGCTCTTGTTCCTATTTCAATTGCTACAATGATGGAACATATCGGCGATATTTCAGCTATTTCTGCAACTTGTAAAAAGAATTACATTCAAGACCCTGGTCTTCACAGAACTCTTTTAGGCGACGGTCTTGCAACAACTCTTGCATCACTCTTTGGTGCTCCTGCAAATACTACATACGGTGAAAACACAGGCGTACTTGCTCTTTCAAAGGTTTACGACCCAAGAGTAGTAAGAATTGCTGCTTACTTCGCTATGGCATTCTCTTTCTGCCCTAAGTTTGCTGCTGTTATCGAATCTATTCCGGGCGCAGTAGTAGGTGGTATTTCATTCGTTCTTTACGGTATGATTTCTGCTATCGGTGTAAGAAATGTTGTTGAAGCAAAGGTTGACTTCTCTAAAGCAAGAAACACAATCATCGCTGCAGTTATCCTTGTAATTGCACTTGGTCTTACAAACGGTATTACATTTACTGTTGCAGGTCACGACATTACTCTTACAGCTCTTGCTGTTGCATCAATTGCAGGTATCGTTCTTAACCTTATCTTCCCTGAAAAGGACTTTGACCCTGAAAAGGCTTTCCAAGCTGATACAGTATCAAAACAAATCGATATGGAAAACGATAAGTAAATATTGACTAAATGACTAACGGTCACACCAAATCGGTGTGACCGTTTTTAGGTTATGCCAATATTCCGTTTACATATAACGAATTATCTATGTTAATAAATTTTCCTGATAAAATCATTTCACGAATTTCGTCTTTTGTTGCCCATATAGCATCGCAAACTTCATCATATTGAAGTGTTAATTTAGAAATATCAACATTACTTTCATAAATATACACATCAACAAAATCTTTATATAACTCACGCTTATAAGAAGTAAAAAGTATGAGTTTTTCTTTATTCAATTTTATTCCGAGTTCTTCCTTAACTTCTCTGACTGCACCGTCAATACTGCTCTCGCCGGAAAGTACAGAACCTCCTGTCCAAGCCCATTTTAATCCACCTTTCTTATTAGCACTTCGCTTTTGAATTAAAAATTCGCCTTTGCTGTTTTTAATCCAAATATGAACTACTATGTGATATTCACTTTTTGAAGAATTAAAATTTTCTCGTTCAACTGTATAACCAAGAGGTTTTCTGTTTTCGTCATATGCGTCCCAAAGTTCCATAATCAATTACTCCTTTGAAATAAAAAATAAAGCCCTTGCATATGCAAGAGCTTAACGACCGTGTTCGGAATGGGAACGGGTATTCATCTTTTTATCAGTTTTTGCTGATGGGATTAATATAGCACAGATTAGAATAAATGTCAAATTATAGTTTGCGTCGTCACAAACTCCGTATCATTCGTGACGAATTTCTTTAGTACTTGATTTGAAATTCATCCCTCATTCACTCCGTTGCTCCTCCTTTTCAAAATTTGTCGTACAGTGGTGCGTCAAATTTTGTATATAAGGCTCCCTTGCAAAGGGAGCTGTCGGTTTATCGACTGAGGAATTGGAAAAGGCGAACTGTGTTCGCCAGACAATCCCTCCGATTGCTTTTGCAACCACCTCCCTTTACACAAGGGAGGCTCAATTCGGTTAAAAAATTATAATAAATTTATTTCAATTTCAATGCTCTGATTGCGTTGAGGACGGCGAGAACCATAACACCAACATCGGCGAAGATTGCAAGCCACATACCTGCAATACCGAGTGCACCAAGAACAAGGCACACTGCTTTAACCAAAAGTGCAAACCATATATTCTCTTTAACTATTTTAAGAGTATGGACAGAAATTTTACGAGCCAAAGCAATTTTTGACGGGTCATCATCCATAAGAACTATATCGGCTGCTTCGATAGCAGCATCGGAGCCGAGAGCACCCATAGCTATACCAATATCGGCACGAGACAAGACAGGTGCGTCATTAATACCGTCACCGACGAATGCAAGCTTCTTTTTAGGTGATTTTTCAGCCAAAAGTTTTTCGACCCAATCAACCTTATCACTCGGCAAAAGTTCTGCGTGGTATTCATCAAGACCTAAATTTTCGGCAACACGACTTGCTGTTTTAGCTGAGTCACCTGTAAGCATAACAGTTTTTTTGATACCGGACTTTTTAAGAGAAGAAATTGCTTTCTTTGAATTTTCCTTAACCACATCGGAAATTACAATACAGCCTGCATATTGACCGTTACAAGATACATATACGACTGTACCTTCATCGTGTTCGTTATCAACAGCAATATTTTCTTTTTTCATAAGCTTAATATTGCCTGCATAAACTCTTTTACCGTCAACAAGTGCCGATACACCGTGACCTGCAATTTCTTCAATATCAGACACTTCATCAAGATTAATTTCTTTACCGTAAGTCTTTTTAAGGCTGACGCTGATAGGATGACTTGATGCACTTTCGGCAAATGCTGCAAGACGAATCAAAGAATCATTATCAAAACCGTTTGACGGATAAATACCTGTAACTTCAAATACACCTTTTGTAAGTGTACCTGTTTTGTCAAACACTACATACTCTGTATCCGACAAAGCTTCAAGATAGTTTGAACCTTTAACAAGAACACCGTTAGCAGAAGCGCAACCGATACCTGCAAAGAAGCTAAGTGGAATGGAAATAACAAGAGCGCAAGGGCAACTGATTACAAGGAAAGTAAGCGCACGGATAATCCAATCACTCCACATTGCGCTTTCACCCATAATAAGTCTGATAACTGGTGGAACAATTGCAAGTACGAGCGCACTGCCACAAACAGCAGGAGTATAATATCTTGCAAATTTAGTGATAAAGTTTTCACTTCTTGACTTCTTCATACTCGAATTTTCGACAAGGTCAAGTATTTTAGAAACCGTAGAGTCGCCAAATTCCTTAGAAGTCTTGATTTTAAGAACGCCGGTAAGATTGATGCAACCACTGATTATTTCGTCACCAACCTTGACAGACCTCGGAACACTTTCACCTGTAAGAGCACTTGTATTAAGTGTTGATTCACCACTGACTACTACACCGTCGATAGGCACTTTTTCACCCGGATTAACTATAATTTCACCACCGATTTCAACATCATCCGGGTCAACTTTTTCAAGTTTACCGTCAACTTCAATGTTGGCATAATCAGGTCTTATATCCATTAAAGAAGTAATGTTTTTTCTGCTCTTGCCTACAGCAACGCTTTGGAAAAGCTCACCGATTTGGTAAAAGAGCATTACTGCTACGCCCTCTTTATAATCACCGAGTGCAACAGCGCCGACAGTCGCAACTGCCATAAGGAAGTTTTCATCAAAAACCTGACCCTTAAATATACCCTTAACAGCTTTTTTTAGAATATCGTATCCTATTACAAAATAAGGAACAAGATAAAGCAGAAGTTCAATCCATTTATTAATCGTCACAAATTTTGTAAACACAATAATTGCAACAAGTAAAACTATTGATGCAATAATTCTGTAAAGAACCTTCTTTTGTTTCTTTGTCATATTACCACCTCATTAAAAGTAGATTTCGCAATCGTCTTCAACTTTTCTGCAATTTTTGAGAACTTGTTTCATAACTGACTTTTCGTCAGCACCCTCATCAAATTCAACTTTCATCTTTTGAGTCATAAATGAAACTACTGCGTTTGAAACACCTGCAGTTTTGTTAGCAGCCTCTTCCATCTTTGCAGCGCAGTTTGCACAATCTACCTCAATACCGTAAGTCTTTTTCATAATAATTTATCCTTTCAGTTAATTAATTATTTATCACAGTTGAACAATTGCTCAACCGTTCTATATGTATTATAGTTGAGCAACTATTCAATTGTCAAGACTTTTTTTAATATTTTATGATATTTTTTATAAAAAGATACAAATGTATAAAAAACAACTCTTAGAAAAAACTAAGAGCTGTCAGACTGTCGATAAAGTGGCTAAACCGTGCCGGATTATAAAAACGCAATTAGACTATTCGTAGGGCAAGGGCTTGCTCTTGCCGAAAATAATTTTAAACAGTTACTATTTTAAAAACGGCTTAGAC
>JBNMGQ010000055.1:0-12750 GCA_050872345.1 Eubacterium sp.
AGGGGCAGTACCATCGTACAGCACCCTTCCCGAAAAACTCGATTCTGACTACTTCTTCGCAACCTTACATATACGAAACTTGCTTCCCTCTGACGAGGGAAGTGTCAGCTATGCTGACGATAGGAGAGATAGGCGACCACAGGTCGCCCCTACGAAAGTCTTGTCATTTTAGACTATCTAAATTAGAAAAATCACCGTAGGGGCGAACTGTGTTCGCCCGACAATCCCTCCGTCACACTTCGTGTGCCACCTCCCTTTACACAAGGGAGGCTCAAATAGGTTTAACGATTATAAACATTTATTCACAACACAAAAAGAGGACACATCTGTGCCCTCTTTATTTTATACTATATTATTATATATCAAAAGCTATACGAAACAATGACGCCACCGTCGGAAGCATAGAGTGAATTAAGACCCGAAGCCTTAATTACCTGAACATTGCCGAAATGAGCCTTTTCACAAATCTTATCTGCGATTTGCTGACCTCTGTCCTTGCAACAAACATAGGACACGATAAGCGTTTCGTTTGACAAATCCTTATCCTTAAGTTCGTCGGCGATAAGATTGCTCATTTTCATCATAGCACGGTTGAGAGTAATATCCTGCGCTGCAAGTGAAATGTTACCTTCACTCGTTCTTTTGCAAATAAGCTTAACCCTAATTTTTTCAAGCACCTTGGCAGCAAGAGCGAAAAGCCTGCCGTTGCTTTTGAGTGCGTCAAGACTTTCAAGGCAGAAGTAAAGACCGGTGTTATTAACGATATAATCATTAATCTTTGCTTCAACTTCGTCAGCGTCTAAACCTGAATCTACAAGCGCTTTAATCTTCTTTGCAACTATTGTTTCAATACCTGAAGTTGCAAGAGAGTTGAATACAACAATCTTTTTACCGTCGCCAAACTCATCCTCATAAAGCATTTTGCCCTGAAGTGCACTGTTGAAAGTGCCACTGAGCTTGTCGGTAATTGTGAGAACGAAAACTGCGTCATAGTCACCCTCATAAGCCTTTTTAAAAGCGTCGGGTGCAGGGCAGGCAGATTTTGCATTGCCGCCGTTTGCCTTCATTCTGCCGATAAAATCGTCCTGGTCGAAATTTTCGTCATCAAAAATATGATAGTCTGCCACTTCAAGCGAAAGAGGAACAACTTCAAAATCGTTCCAACTTTTCATATCATCTGTCAAATCACAACAGCTGTCAACAACAATTTTATATTTCATAACTTTATCCCTTAATTTTATTTTGAGTAAATATTATAACCTTTTTATGCCACTTCGTCAACACAAACGCATAAAATCGTCTTGTAAATTTGGATAAATAGACAACAATGGATAATTGACAAAATTTGAACAAATGTGCTACAATAAACAAATACGAAGGAGGGATAGCGTGAGATTTGTAGAAATAGATGAAAATCAGAAAAATGTACCCGTATTTAAAAATGTACTTTATGCACTCAGGCTCACTTGGAGGGCCGATAAAAAACTTCTTTTGGGATATATACTTCAAGAAGGATTTTTTGCCATATTTTCAAAATATCTGCAAAACATTTTGTTTTTAAAAATACTGCTTGATGTCGTCAGCCAAAACCGTGATTTTAAAACTTATGTAAAAGAGCTTGTGGGCTTTGCACTCATTTCTTTTTTTGTCAAAATATTTCAGTGGTGGGGTATGAAAACTGAGCAGATAGCGACAAAAAAGGTGCTCAAATACCTTAACAATATGGTGTTTGAAAAGGCAATAAGCCTTGATGTTTCGTGCTACGAGGACCCTGCTTTTTACGACAAATATCAGCGTGCCACGCTCGTTATGACCGACAGCTATTTTGACCTTATCTGCTACGACTTTGCGTCGTTTATCGCCGATGTCATCACTCTGATTTGCGTAATCACGACTGTTGCTATAATCAATCCGATTTATATACTTTTCTTAATTCCGATATTTTTAGTTTTCTTCATTGAGCTTGCAAAAAGCAAATGCGTTTACAAGCGTGATATGGAAATGACAACCAACAACCGTGTCAAGGCTTATGTTCAAAGGACTGTGTTCTTGCGTGATTTTTCAAAGGATATAAGAACCTCAAACATTTTTGCAGTGATTATGAAAAGGTTTGAAGGCTCGATTAAAGCGAATATCGAAATACTCAAAAAGTACGGCTTCAATCTGTTTTTGTACAGTATGGTAAGCTCACTTTTCAGCGAGTTTATTCCGATTATCGGCACGCTTTCGTACGCAGGGTATGAATTTGTCAAGCTTGGAAGTATGACTGCTTCAAACTTCAGCGTTGTTATGTCGTCAATCACTTCGGTCAGCATTGCCACTATTGACACTACGGAATGCTTTGACGAAATGACTCTTATGGCACTTTACTTTCAAAATTTGAGAGAATTTTTTGAATACGAGCCGAAGATAAAATCAGGCACAAAAAAGGCAGAGGAATTTGAAAGCTTGGAGTTTAAAAATGTTTTGTTCAAATATCCGAGTGCACAAAAATATTCGCTTGAAAATGTCAGCTTCAAGCTTACAAAGGGTCAACGACTTGCAATTGTCGGCGTTAACGGTGCCGGCAAATCAACGCTTGTTAAATTGATTTTAAGATTTTACGATGTAACAAGTGGGCAGATTCTTTATAACGGCGTTGACATTAAGGAATATGAACTTTCCTCGCTTCGTAACGCTTTTGCCACCGTTTTTCAGGATTACAAAAACTTTGCGATTTCCGTTTTTGAAAATGTTATGTGCCGTGAATGTGACGAAAACGATAAGAAAATTGCCGAAAAAGCACTTAAACAAAGTGGTGCTTGGAATAAAGTTTCAACTCTCAAACACGGTGGCGACACTTCCCTCACCCGTGAGTTTGACGAAAACGGCGCAGGTCTTTCGGGTGGCGAAAGTCAAAAGGTTTCTACTGCAAGGCTTTTCGCAAAAGACTTTGAAATAGCAGTTTTGGACGAGCCGAGTTCTGCGCTCGACCCTATCGCCGAATATAAAATGTATGAAAATCTTATTGAAGTGACAAAGGGCAAGACAGTCATTTTCATTTCTCACAGGCTTTCAAGTGCCGTGCTCAGCGACAATATAATCGTGCTTTCAAACGGCAAAATCATTGAGCAGGGCAGTCATAACGAGCTTATGAAAAAAGGTGGAGAGTACGAAAAAATGTTTACTCTCCAAGCGTCAAATTATGAAAAGGAGGACGAAAACGATGATAACCAAAGCTAAGCAAAAAGACGAGCACAGTATGTTTTCAAATATGATGTTTTTCATCTCACTTCTTTTCAAGGCGTCGCCGTTTCTTGTTATCGGCGAGCTTGTTTGGGGTGTTCTGGGCACATTGCCAAATACTCTTATCAGCGTTTTAGGAATCAAATATGTTATTGATATTGCTGCTTCCGGTCAAAGGCTCAACCGTATTTATTATGTAGTTTTAGGCACGGCAGGTTTGCTTATTGTAAGCAAGCTGATTTGCTATTTGTACCGTGAATTTTTCTGGAATGTGCAAAAGGAAAAGGCATATTTCAACCTTAACCGTCAGCTTTACGAAAAGGCAAAGTCACTTGATTTAGAGTCGTACGACAACCCTGATTTTTACAACAATTTCATTTTGACAATTGAGTCGTCAAGCGACAATATCCAAAATCTTTTAGGATTAGTTCGGAGTTATTTTGCACATGTTATTTCATTTTTAACCGTGTCATCTATCCTTTTGACTATCGACCCACTTTGCCTTGTGATTATCCTTGTGACTATTTTAATCTTTCTTCCCATCAGCCATATCATCAGCAATTTACAGGTTGAAAGAAGGATTGAAAATACGAAATATCACAGGCGTTCGGACTATTTTCAGCGTATCTTTTACCTTCAGGATTACGCAAAAGAGGTCAGGATGAACAACATTCACCCACTTCTCATTGACAGATACAACGACGCTGCCGACGATGTAATAGCAAACCAAAAGAAATATTGGACCAAGATACCGAGGCTCTATTTTATTCAGGAAATGGGCGTACAAATAGTCGGCTTTATGTTCGTTTTGCCACTTTATCTCGGCTATCTTGTACTTGTTAAAAAGACGATTACACCGGGTGATTTCGTAGCAAGCTTCAACAGTGCATATTCAATTGCGATAAGCATAAATTTCCTTACCGTATGGGGCGTTGCACAGTTTGGCGAAAGAGCAAAGCTGATTGAAAAATACCGTGGCTTTTTGAAAAGTGACTTCAAAATCAAAGACGGTAAGGAGATTGCAAAAATCACCGAGCCTAAGGAAATTAAAATTGAAAACCTTTCGTTCACCTATCCGGGCAACGACGAGCCGACGCTAAAAAACATTAACCTCACAATTAAGCCGTACGAAAAAATTGCGCTTGTCGGCTTCAACGGTGCCGGCAAAACTACGCTTACAAATCTGCTTTTAAGACTTTACGACGCAAGCGACGGTACAATTAAAATAGACGGTGAAAATATTAAAGATGTCACCATTGAAAGCCACAGGGAAAGATTTTCGGCAGTCTTTCAGGACTTTCAGCTTTTCGCCTGCAATGTGGGTGAAAATGTTGCGCTCAGTGATACTTTCGACAGCGAAAGAGTGCTCACCTCACTTAAGCACAGTGGTTTTACAAAGCCACTTGCCCACGGAGTTGAAAGCGAGCTTTTACGAGAATTTGACGACGAAGGCATTATGCTTTCTGGTGGCGAAAGCCAAAAGGTTGCAATTGCAAGAGCATTTTACAAAAAGTGTCCTTATGTAATTCTCGATGAGCCGTCGGCAAACCTTGACCCTGTTGCAGAGTATAACCTCAATCAGGCAATGCTTGACGCTGCAAAGGATAAAACGGTTATTTTCATTTCGCACAGACTTTCCACCACGGTTGACGCCGATAAAATTTATGTTATGGAAAACGGCGAGATAATCGAATCAGGCTCACACGACGAACTGATGAAACTTAATAAAACATACGCTTATATGTTCAACCTTCAAGCTGAAAAATATAAGGGTGAATGAAAAAAGGTGTGTACTTTTTTACAGTACACACCTTAAATTATAGTTTATAATCGGTTGACGGCTGACGCCACATTATATCTTTTCTCTCCTTCAGTCACTATCGTGACAGCTCCCTCGTCAGAGGGAGCCAAGTTCTTGCTTCCCTCTGACGAGGGAAGTGTCAGCTATGCTGACGATAGGAAAGATAGGCGACCACAGGTCGCCCCTACGGGAATTTTTCTAATATAGATAGTCTAAAATGATAAGACTATCGTAGGGGCGAACTGCGTTCGCCTTTCCAATCCCTCAGTCGGTAAACCGACAGCTCCCTTTGCAAGGGAGCTTTACCCTACTACGCTAAACTATAATTTATGTCAACTCTGCCATATTGACCGGGTCGATATAATCGTCCACATCAAATTCTCTGTTTTTAAAATAATATTTTCTGTCATCTTCCGTAATTTCACGAAGGACACGGCGCGGATTACCGACTGCAACAACATTTGACGGAATATCCTTTGTCACAACGCTTCCGGCACCGATAACAACATTGTCACCGATATGTACGCCGGGGCAAATCACACTGCTTCCACCTATCCAGCAATTGCTTCCGATTGAAATATCAATGCCGTATTCGTAACCTGAATTTCTGCTGTCGGGATGGATAGGATGACCTGCTGTATAAATCGAAACATTCGGAGCAATAAGCACATTATCGCCGACCGTAACCTTGCCGACATCAAGCACGGTAAGGTTATAATTTACCCAAAAATTATCGCCGACAAAAATATTTTCACCGTAGTCGCATCTAAACGGCTGTTCAATCACAAGACCCTTACCGGCACTGCCCAAGATTGAACGAAGTACCTCATCCCTGCCCTTTTCGTCGTCAGGTTCAAGATTGTTATACTTTTTGAGTTTCTTTTTACATTCCATTCTTTTTTCTGCAAGACCGTCAAGCCAAGCTTTATAAGGCAAATTTGCCTTCATTCTTTCTTCCTGAGTCATCAATTTTCTCCCTTATTAAATTTGATATTGTCAAGCCTTTTAAATTCTTTTTTAAACACAAGCAAAAGGTAAATTGCGCCGAGAGTCCAGCTAAGTGGTTCGGCTATGCAGGCACCGAAGTATCCCCACAGTGGTATAAAAAGATACGCTGCTGCGATTTTTGACGCAAGCTCCATTGTACTTGAAATAATCGGTGGCGCCTTTCTGTCGATTGACTGGATTGAAAATCTGAGAGTAAACAACAGACCCAAAACAAAATAGAACGGTGCGTTGACTCTCAAATACATTTGCGTGTTTTCAAATACAACCTGAGATGCGCTACCCGTTACGAGCCTTGCAATCTGCCCACCCGAAAACCACAAAATGAAAAATGTAATAACCGACCAGATAAGTGAATAAAGAGTACTGTATTTGATTGACTCTTTGATTCTGCCGACCTTACCGGCGCCGTAGTTTTGACCGACAAATGTTGAGCACGCTGTACCGATTGTTACAAGTGGTTGCATAAACATTTCGGCAACTTTACGGGAACCGAGGTGAGCAGCAATTATATCATCACCGAGTGCATTAATCGAGCCTTGCATAATGATTGAGCCGATTGAGAAAATCGAATTCATTATTGCCATTGCCATACCTGCGCCCATCATATTTTTAAAAAGTGATGAGGAAAATTTAAAATCTTCCTTTGTAAGCTTTATAATTTTAAAATTCTTTAAAATCACAACAAAGCAAAGCACGACCGACAAAAACTGCGCAAGTACTGTCGCAACGGCTGCACCCATAACGCCCATATTTGTAAATTTAATAAGCACATAATCAAGCACGATATTGAGCACGCTTGAAAAAATCAAAAAGTAAAGTGGAGTTTTACTGTCACCGAGAGAACGCAAAATTACTGCTTCAAGGTTATAGAGCATAGGCACAATGATGAATGCGAGTATAACTGCTATGTAGCTGTTAGCTTCATCAAGTCTTGCGCTCGGAGTATTCAAAAGCTTAAGCATAGGCTTGCTTGCAAAAATACTGAAAACCAAAACGATAAGCGAAAAAACGGCATTGATAACAAGTGAAATTGCAACGCTCTTTTTAAGCTTATTTTTATCCTTTGCGCCGAAGCTTTGAGCAATGATTATACCAAAGCCACCGTTAAGTCCCCAAGCAAAACTCAAAACAAGGCTGTTTATCGTTGAACTTGCGCCGATTGCAACAAGCGCATTGTCGCCGAGGATATGACCTGCTATTGCCGTATCAGCAAGGTTATAAAACTGCTGAAAAACATTACTAAGCAAGGTAGGAAGCGCAAAAATAAGCAGAAGCTTCCAAGTTTTGCCGACTGTTAAATCTTTAGTTTTTGCCATTATTTTTTCTTACCCTTTTTCCTGTTTCTTAAAATAATCATAAATACCATACCGATTAAGCCACCGACTGCATTCATCATCATATCGGTCATAGTGTCAACAAGACCGAGATAGCCGTACTCATTATGATATTTTGAAAGGTCAAACATTGCCGTTTCTTCCCCTGCTCTTGAAAGCTGGAGATTTGTGCCGTGGAAGTAGTCCATCAAAAATTCGTAAAACTCCCATCCGACTGCAATAGAAAGCGCAAACATAATTGAAAAAAGTGCTGCCAAGGTTGCTGCACACTGCCCTTTTTTGCGCTGAATTATGCACGCAAAATCATAGCCGAAAACTGCGCAAACAAGACCCGACATAATATGCATAAAATTATCGAACCACGAAATTTTATCGAAAAAGCCGAAATACGAACCGATTACTATACCTATAAAAATAATAACATTAAGCATAGTTTGACTCAGTGGCGGCACTTCTTCAATAAAACTTCCGTTGCCGAACACCTGAAACATATCCCAAAGATGGGTAAATATAAAGCAAAACACACTTTCAAAACCCATAACCAAATCACCGTGAATAAACGAATATCCGGCGCAAATAAGCATTGAAACACGAACTATTATCCAAAATATAAATTGTGCCTTAGGTATCTTTTTTATAGGGTCTTTTTTGATTTTATAAGCCATAATTTTCACCACCGAATTTTATACGCTTTATTCTATCATATATGTAAAAAAAGTCAATTTATTAAATAAAGTTTAATTTATTTAATTTTTGTAGATTTTATGCTACTTATTTGTTATAATGAAGCAGTAAAGCAAATAATTGAACATAATAGTACATTGTGTTCAATATCTACTAACTTTTTCGGAGGATAATATGATAGAATATACCACTCGTTACGATGTCAAAAAGACGATGTATGAAAAATTTGCAGATTCTGCAGCTCAGCACGCAGACGAAGCTTGCTTTTATTACTACAACAATACAATCACTTGGAAACAAGCCGAGCAAATGGTTGACCTTTGCGCTGCAGGTATGCTTGCAAACGGCGTAAGAAAAGGTGACAGAGTAATCATCTGCGCACCTAATATGCCACAGTGTATCACAGCTATTTATGCTGTTAACAAAATCGGCGCTATTGCATCAATGCTCCACCCACTTTCAGTAGCAAGCGAAGCTCAGTACGCAGTTGACCTTGTAGGTGCTAAGTTTGCGTTTTGCTTTGATGTATCCGAAAAAGCGTTTAAAGGTATGAATCACCTTACTCTTGTAAGATGCAAAACTGCCGAATATTTCCCAAAGACTCCATACGGTTTTATTGCAAATCAGCTTTATAAAAAGAAGATTAAAGGCAAGACTGCTCCTGCAACAGATGTTAAAAAGAACATTGACTGGAAAGAGCTTTTAAGAGAAGGCAAGGAATATATTGCAAACGGTAATGAAATTCCTATTGCCGAGGACCCACTTGCAGTTGCAGCTATTATGATGACAGGTGGCACAACCGGTAATCCTAAGGGCGTTCAGCTTTGCAACGAAGCTATCAACAACCTTTCATATCAGCTTTGTGATGTAGTTGAAAGTGTACTCGGTATGAAGTGTGACCCTAAGCAGGACGCTATGCTTACTGCTCTTCCTGTTTTCCACGGATTCGGCTTTGCACTTTGTATGCATGTTTCGATTTGCACCGGTATGCCTCAATCACTCTTCCCACAGTTTGACGCTAAAATGTGCTCCGACGCTATTAAGAAATACGGTCTTAACTACATTTTCGGTGTGCCTGATTTCTTTGAAAAGGTTTACAAGGCAGGCTACCTTAAGGGCATTGATATGTCGAATATGAAGCTTATCGGTTCAGGTGGAGATGTCGTTCCGTATTCTCTTACAGAAAAAATGGATAGACTTCTTAAGGAAAACGGTGCTCACTGCCACTTTGTTTCAGGCTACGGTCTTACAGAATGTGTAACAGTTTGCTCATTTACCGACCCGAGAAGAGAAGCTCCACAGGGTTGTATCGGTATTCCTTGCTACAATGTTCAGGCAATGACAGTTGCACCGGGCACTACAGACGAAGTTAAGGGCGAGGACGGCGAGCTTTGCATTTATGCTCCTACTCTTATGGAAGGTTACTATCACGACCCTGACGAAACTGCAAAGGTACTTGTTAAGCATCCTGACGGCAAGGTTTGGCTTCACACCGGTGATATGTGCTATATCGAGCAGGAAACAGGAGATATTTACTATCGCCAAAGACTTAAGAGAGTTTACAAAATCAGTGGTTACCTTGTTTACCCTTCATTTATCGAAGAAGCTTACAGAGCAATGGCAGAAATTTACGACTGCTGTGTTATAGGCGTAGGTGAAGAAGGACAGACAAAGCTTAAGCTTTTCGTTGTTAAGAATAGGAAGTTCAAGACTGACAGCGACGAAGAACTTAAGGAAAAGATTATTGAGTTCGGTATGCAAAACCTTTCAAAATGGTCTGTACCTAAGATTATCGAATTTATCGACGAACTTCCGAGAACTAAAATCGGCAAGGTTGACTTCAAAGTATTAAAGTAAATAAACATTAAAGCCATAAGCATTTTCGCCTATGGCTTTTTATATTGATATACTCTTTTAAAAATGATACAATAAAAAAGAATTAAACCTAATAAGGAGTACAATATGACTGACAATAATTTTATCGCCGGAATAGGATGCACAAATGTTGACATTCTTTATTCAGGCATTGACAGATTACCAAACGAAGGCGAAGAAATTTTTGCAAAGGAGTTTTCGCTTCAACTCGGTGGTGGCGTTCCTGCAACGCTCATTAATCTTGGCAGGCTCGGCATTAAAACAAAAATCGCAACAGAACTCGGAGATGACATTTTTTCAAATTTTGCAAGGACACAATTTGAAAAGTGCGGCGTATCGCCGATTAATCTTTACAAGGGTGACGGCATACCTCTTAATGTTACAAGTGCTATGATTACAAATAAGGACAGAACATTTATGTCCTACGGTCACGGCAGTGTTGAAGCGACTGATTCGGCTTTACAGCAGGCTTATGAAATGTGCACCGGTGCAAAAATAGTTATTATGCACACGGGTGGATTTTTACCTGTTTACAAAAAGCTTAAAGAGGAGGGTACCACGCTCGTGTTTGACTGTGGTTGGGACGACAATTTGAGCCTTGAAAATTACAGTGAACATATCGAAATTGCCGATTACTACACGCCTAACCAAAAGGAAGCGCTTAAAATAACCGACACCGACATGCCTGAAAAAGCAGCCGATGTTTTATCAAACTACTTTGAAAATGTAATCGTCAAGCTTGACAAGGACGGTTGCCTCGGTATGCAAAACGGCAAAAAGTTTTATGTAAGTCAGGTTGATGACTTTAAGCATAAGGATTCAACGGGTGCCGGCGACGCATTTCTTGCAGGCTTCATTTACGGCTTATATCACGAATACAGCTTTGAGGACGCAATAAAATTCGGCAACATTACCGGTGGCAAATGCGTAACTTCTGTCGGTTGCCTTAGCGCATATTGCACAGAAGATGAGCTGATTAAGGTTAAAGACAGCTACTATAAATAAGATATTATATCATTGAAAGAGGGTAACATTATGGAACATACAAAGCTCGGCAAAACCGACATTGAAATATCAAAGCTTTGCGTCGGTTGTATGAGTTTCGGCAAAGCAGGTACTATGCACGACTGGACACTCGACGAAAAAGAAAGTGAAAATATAGTAAAGCACGCACTCGACCTTGGCATCAACTTTTTTGACACGGCAAACGGATATTCTGCCGGCACGAGTGAGGAATATCTCGGAAGAGCTATAAAAAACAATGTCAGCCGTGACAAGGTTGTTATCGCTTCAAAAGTTTATTTTAACGAAGGCAGGCTTTCAAGAAAGGCTATTGAGCGTGAAATTGACGGCAGTCTTAAAAGGCTCGGTACGGATTACCTTGACTTATATATCATTCACCGTTTTGACTACGAAACTCCGATTGAAGAAACTATGAGTGCCTTAAACGACTTGGTCAAAGCAGGCAAAGTCCGTGCGCTCGGTGCGTCGGCTATGTACGGCTATCAGTTTTACAATATGCAACTTTGCGCAAGAGATAACAATTTAACTCCGTTTTCTGCTATGGAAAATCATTACAATCTTCTTTACCGTGAGGACGAGCACGAGCTTATTCCGATTTGTAAGCAGATGGGCGTTTCGCTTATGCCATACAGTTCGCTTGCTGCCGGTCACCTTGCACGACCTACTTGGGAAAGCGAATCAAAGCGCAGTCAAACCGACAAAGTTGCAAAAGGCAAATATGACCGAATGGAAAAATACGATATTGAAATAGTTAATCGTGTCAACGAACTTGCGCAAAAATATAACTGCACAATGTCGCAAATTGCGATTGCGTGGCACTGGGCTAAGGGCGTTGCGTCACCTATTATCGGCGCTACAAAAGCAAAATATTTTGACGATGCAGTCGGTGCATTTGACATTAAGCTTAGTGAGGAGGACATTGCTTATCTTGAAGAGCCTTATGTTCCTCACCCTATCGTCGGCGCAATTAATCAAAATCCACCACAGGGTGTTATGCTCCTTGACGAGAAAAAATAAGTTGCAAATTCGGCTTAAATAAAGGGACGCAAGCACCTCTGTCGTCAAAAAACACAATTGCAAGCGTCACTTTCTTGCCTATTTTTCGTCAAGCTTTTAAAATGAAATTGCAAGAGAAAGGAGAAGAGATATGAACAACTTTTCAAACCAAATCAAAAAGCTCAGAGCAAGTCAAAACCTTACTCAAGAACAAATGGCGCAGAAGCTGAACATTTCAAGACAGGCTGTTTCAAATTGGGAAAACGACAGGAATTTGCCTGACATTGAGATGCTCATTTCAATATCAAAAACCTTCAACATTTCTCTTGACGATTTAATTTTAGGAGAAAACGAAATGAACAATATGACTCAAAAGCTTATTGACGACACGAACGAAAACAAGAGGGCAAAGCTTAATTTGATTAGCGTCAGCGTAACAGGAATACTTCTGCTTTTCGGATTTGGATTGCTTATTCTCAGGAGTATGATCGGCGACAAAATCAATCCTGACGGCACGCTTGAGGAACCTTTTTTTCTTGTGATTTTTGCCTTTGCATTTTTCACTTTAGGATTTACAGCGTCCCTAATCAGCTTCTTTATTAATGTAGTCAAATTTTCAAAAAATAAAAACAGCAAGACATTAAAGAATAACATTTTGCTGTCGATGTCGCCGATTTTCGGTATACTCGGCTTGGTTTTCACTTTAATTGAAGCAAACTCAGACTTGCACACTTTACCTTTAGGAATCGTTTGCTTTGTCGTTGCCGTTGCTTTGATTGTCTACTTACTGATTAACAGGAAAAA
>JBNMGQ010000056.1:0-12652 GCA_050872345.1 Eubacterium sp.
ATTTCTCAAATCTAACAATTCATTTTCATATTGTTTAATATGTCTATATTCTCTTGGCATAACAAAACCTCCTATAGTAGTTTTTATTCTACCATAGGAGGTTCCTTTTTTCTATTGTCCATTTTTTACGGACTTGTTCAAATCTTGCTTCTATCACTTTTTTAATGTCATATTTTGGTACTGTTATCTGTTCTGTCAAGAAGATAATCAATGTTGGTATTGAAATAATCTGCCAAAACTATCAGCGTTTCGGTCGGTGGTATTCGTTCACCGTTTTCATATTTTGAAATAAGTGCCTGTTCAATACCTGTTTGCATTTGAAGTGCTATTTGAGTCATTCCCCGTTCAATTCTCAGCTTTCTTAAGTTTTCTCCCATATTATCACCTAATGACATTATGTCATATATTATTATTGACAATTATGACAATATGTCATATAATGGTTTTATAAAATTTAAAACAGAGAATGAAAAAGGTGCAAAAAAGGCAAGCTGTGGGAGCTTGCCTTTTTTGCTTTAAAGGGGTTAATTATATATAAAACTATTTGTCGTATTCGCAAATAGTTTTACGGGTTTGCAAAATACTGCCGGGCGACACTGAAAATTCATCAAGTCCCCATTCAATAAGAAGAGGAATAAGCTTTGAATCTGCTGCAGCTTCGCCACACATACCGACTTGAATGCCTGCCGATTTTGCATTTTTAATTGTAGTTTCAATTGCACGCAAAACAGACGGTTCAAATACATTGTAAAGATTTTTAACCTTTGCATTGCCACGGTCAACTGCCATTGTGTAGCCTGTAAGGTCGTTTGTGCCGATTGAGAAGAACGATACCTCTTTAGCCAAAAGGTCAGAAATAAAGACTGCCGACGGTGTTTCAACCATAATTCCGAGTGGTGCTTTTCTAAACTCTTTGCCCTCGGCTTTAAGTTCGGTTTCACATTCTTCGATAATTTCCTTAGTCCTTTGTACCTCTTCAACGCAGGTTACGAGTGGAAGCATAATCTTTATATCACCGTAAACAGCAGCACGAAGGAGCGCACGAAGTTGCTTTTTGAAAAGCTCTTTATTGTCAAGGCAATAACGAATTGCTCTGTGACCGAGAAACGGATTTTCTTCCTTTTCAATATTAAGATAAGGAATATCCTTGTCGCCACCGACATCAAGGGTACGAATAATAACCTCTTTGCCGTCCATTGCCTTTGCTACCGTTGAATACGCTTCAAACTGTTCTTCTTCGCTCGGCTCACCGGCACGGTCCATAAAGAGAAATTCCGTTCTGAAAAGACCAATGCCCTCGCCACTGTTTTGAAGTACATTTTGTACATCCTCTGCCTTGCCGATATTACCGTAAACAGCCTTTTTAATGCCTGACTTGGTAACGGTCGGCTTGCCGAAATAAAGCTTCAAGCTTTCCTTTTGCTTAAGGTATTCACTCTGCTTTTCTTCAAACTCTTTCATTTCATCATCAGTCGGTGAAACGATTACTTTACCGTTAAAGCCGTCAACTGCAACGGTATCGCCGTTTTTCACAAGAGAGCATACATTATCAATCGAAAGCACGGAAGGAATACCCATAGCCCTTGCCAAAATTGCGCTGTGGCTTGTTATACCACCGACCTCCGTAAGTATTGCGCTGACATTGTCTTTGTTAATTTGACCTGTCATTGACGGTGTAAAGTCCTTGGCAATGAGCACCGAACCTTTTTCAACCTTTGAAATATCTACGGTATTTACGCCGAGCAAAATCTTTAAAAGGCTGTCCTTAATATCCTTTACATCCGACGCTCTTTGCTGAGTAAGTTCGTCGTCAACGCCGGAGAACATATCGATAAACATTGAGCAAACAGTATCAACTGCTTTTTCGGCAACCGAGCCTGAGTCGATATTATCCTGCATTTGAGAAAGCATAAACGGGTCGGAAAGCATAACGATATGACCCTCTAAAATCTCTGCTTCCTTATCACCTGCCGTTTTTTTGACATCTTCGGCAAGTTGCCTTGTTTCCTTAATAAATGCGTCAACAGCCTTTTGAAGTCTGTCTTTTTCATTTTCAGCCGTTGTAAATTTTATATGATTATAGTCAAGCTTGGCATCGCTGATAATTACTGCTTTGCCGATACCGTAACCCTGACTTGCACCGATACCTTTTAACATAGCCATTCCCCCTCAGTAGCTAAAAGGTGCAATACTTTTTTGCACTGCACCTTTTAAAAATTAATTATTCGCCAAAGCCTGATTCAATAAGGCTGACTGCTTCGTCAAGCATTGCCTGTTCGTCGGCACCGTCGCATTCTACCGTAAGCTCTGTGCCACACTTGATACAAGCTGCCATAATATTCATAATGCTTTTACCGTTGATTGTTTTATTGTCAACGATAAGATTAATGTTTGACTGATACTTTGTCATAGCTGTAACGAACACATTTGCAGGGCGCATATGAAAACCCATTTCATTTGTGATTTTAGTAACCTTTGATACCATAATAATTATTCTCCTTATTCAAAATTAAGCTTTAACTTCGTTTTTTACATTTTTCTTTAAAAGTGCAAGCATAAGAGCACCTGCAACCGAACCTGCCAAAAGAGCAACGATATAAAGAAGTGGATGGTCGCAAACAATGAATGTGAAGATACCACCGTGAGGAGCAGGACAAGTTACGCCGAAGAGTGAAGTAAGCGCACCTGCTACGGCAGAACCGACCATACAAGAAGGAATTACACGAAGTGGGTCGGATGCAGCGTAAGGAATTGCGCCTTCTGTGATGAAGCAAAGACCCATAAGGTAGTTAACCGGACCACTCTTAAGTTCTTCCTTAGTCCACTTTTTCTTATTAAATGTTGTTGAAAGAGCAATTGCAATAGGAGGAACCATACCACCGATCATAACTGCTGCCATAATCCAAGTGTTGCCGTCTGCAATAGCTGCTGTACCGAATACATAAGCTGCCTTGTTGAACGGGCCACCCATATCAATAGCCATCATAGCTGCAAGAACGATTGAAAGAAGAAGCTTACTTGTTTCACCGAGAGATGAAAGGAAGTTTGATAATCCTGTGTTGATAACGCCTACAACAGGATTGATAAGGCACATAAAGATACCCATAAGAAGTGTGCCTAAAAGTGGGTAAATAAATACAGGCTTGATACCGTCCATTGATTTCGGCATCCAAGAAAATGCTTTTTTAAGAAGATTTACAAGCAAACCTGCTACGAAACCTGCAAGAAGAGCACCGAGGAAACCGGATACTGCACTGCCGTCACCGACAAGGTCTTTGTTTTCGGCAAATGCTTGGAATGTGTAACCGTTAGCTGCGAACACACCACCGACAATACCAGGAAGCAAACCCGGACGGTCTGCAATTGACTGAGCAATGAAACCTGCAAGAATAGGAAGCATAAGAGCAAATGCTGCTTTACCTATCCAGAATACGGCAGAAGCAATCGGATTTGTGAAACCGAAAGTGCCACCGACATCTGCGTTACCTGCGATTGTATCGATAAGGAAGCCGAGTGCGATAAGCACGCCACCACCTACTACGAACGGAAGCATATGAGATACACCGTTCATAAGGTGCTTATAAACCTTATGGCCAAAGCCTTCTTTTTCGTCGTCTGCCGTTGCTTCGAGTTCGTCACCTTCTGCGTGATAAACGGCAGCCTTACCGTCAACTATTCTTTGAATAAGCTCTTCAGGCTTATTAATACCGTTTGAAACTGAAGTTTTGATAACCGGCTTACCGTCAAAGCGTGCCATTTCAACATTCTTGTCGGCTGCAATGATAATACCGTCGCATTCTTCAATTTCCTTTTTAGTTAAAATATTCTTTGCGCCACCGGAACCGTTTGTTTCAGCCTTAAGTGGGTAACCCATCTTTTCACCGGCTTTTTCAAGTGCTTCGGCAGCCATATAAGTATGAGCAATACCTGTAGGGCAAGCTGTTACTGCAAGAACTCTGTAGCCTTCTTTTTTAGGCTCTTCTGCCTTAGGCTCGTCAGGATACTTTTCAGCTTCCTTCTTGTCGATTATTGAAAGGAACTCGTCTGCTGTCTTTGCACTGCGAAGTGCCGAGCAAAATTCAGGTTCCATAAGCATAACCATAAGACGGGAAAGAATTTCAAGATGAAGGTCACCGTCAAGTGGTGCTGCAATCATAAATAAAATATCACTGTTTTTTCCGTCAGGTGCGCCGTAGTCAACACCGTTTGGAACTGTTATAGCCGAAAGACCCGGTGTTTTAACGCTTTCGCTTTTAGCGTGTGGAACTGCAATACCCTCTCCTATAGCAGTTGAACCCTGAGCTTCTCTTGCAAGTATAGCTTCTTTATATTCCTTACCATTAAGAAGATTACCTGCCTTTTCGTGAAGAGCAACAAGCTTATCAATAGCATCATCTTTTGATGCAACCGATGTATTTAGCTCTATCGCATCTTTCTTAAGTAAATCAATGATTTTCATAAGTATTACCCCTTTTCTTATTTTAAATATTCGCTTTCAAGCATTTTGTCGATTGTGTCCTTATCTGCAAGGCCAGAGCAAAAGGCTGTTGCATTGCCACAAGCAGAACCAAGCTTTAAAGCGTAATAATAATCATTTGATTTTGTGTAACCGGCAACGAAGCCAGCTACCATTGAGTCACCACAACCTACCGGATTGATGACCTTGCCAGGTACATTACCCATTGAGTGAACCTCTCCAAATTCATCAACAAGCGTTGCGCCGTCCTTTGAACGGGAAACAAGAACATTCCTTGCGCCCATTTCCTGAAGCTTCTTTGCGTAGTAAGCAATTTCAGCTTCGTCCTTGACTTCAACACCGAAAATATCGCCAAGTTCGTGATGATTAGGCTTAATTAAAAACGGCTTATACTTAAGCACATTCAAAAGCAAATCACCCGTTGCGTCAACTGCAAAATTAATACCTTTGTTTTGAAGCTTTGCAAGTATCTCTTCGTAAATATCATTTGGAAGTGAAGAAGGAATTGAACCTGCAAGCACAAGATAATCGCCACTTTCAAGCTTTTCGAGTTTGTCAAACAAAGCATTAATTTCGTCGGTATCTATATCGGGACCCTGAGCATTAATGTCATAATCCTTTTCGGCTTTGATTTTAACATTGATTCTTGTATATCCTTTTTTAAGATAAACAAAATCGTTATTAATGTTTTCTGCGTTAAGCATTTCTTCAATCTTTTTACCTGAAAAACCGGCAAGAAAACCGAGTGCCATATTATCAACACCGAGCCTTGAAAGGATAACCGAAACATTGATACCTTTGCCACCGTAGTAAAGCTGTTCGCTTTCGGTTCGGTTAATATCCTTGCACTGTAGCTCTTTTAAGTTCATAACATAGTCAAGTGCCGGATTAAAAGTTACTGTGTAAATCAAGCTACAACACCTCTTTAATTACTGTTAGCTTTTTAAGCTTTTCATTTTCGCATTTGTCGGTAACTATGCAAGCGCAATCGATTGAGCCGAAGCTTACTGCCGATACTTTGTCAAACTTTGACCTGTCGGCTAAAACATAAGTAACAAAGCTTTTTTCAATCGTTACTGATTTGAGCATTGCTTCTTCGGTATCGGGAGTTGTATAGCCCTGCTTTTCGCTGATACCGTTAGCACCGATAAACGCTTTTGTAAACGAATAGTTTTGCAAATTCTTGGCAGCCACCAAACCGATTATCGCTTCGGTTGACTGCTTTAGCTTACCACCCAAAACAATTACATTGCATCCGTTTTTAGCAAGTTGCTTTGCGTGGTCAACACCGTTGGTGACGAAAGTTGCTTTTGAATTTTTCAAAAATGTTGTCATCAAAAGTGTTGTCGTACCTGCGTCGATAAATACAAAATCGTCATCTTGTATTTGCTCGGCAGCGTATTTTGCAATTTTTGTTTTCTCATCAGTATTTTTTGTCAATTTTTCTTCAATATTATCTTCAAGCTTAATAAATTCTTGGCTGAGCGCCGTTGCACCACCGTGAACCTTATTAATCTTGCCCTTATTTGCAAGGTAGGATAAATCTCGTCTTACCGTCGATTCACTCGTTTGTAAAATCTCCGTAAGCCTTGTTACCGTTATTGAGCCTTGCTCTTTGATAATATCAAGAATAGCCGACTGTCGATCTTGACTTAGCATGCTTAAATCTCCCTTTGTGAAAGCCAACTTCTTATTGCACCTTAAGTATAGCAACTCTTTCATAAACAGTCAATATGCTTCATTTATTTTCGTCACTTTGCTTGATTTCAGCCTTTTTGATTGTGCAAATCGGTATAAATACGGGTATGCTATGATTGTTTTTGACCGTTTTAATTATTTCATTCATAAAATCGGTCATCATATTCAGCAAATAAAAAAAGGCGAACACAGTTCGCCCCTACGGTAGTTTGTAACATTTAGATAATCTAAAATAACAAGACTTTCATAGGGGCGAACTGCGTTCGCCTTATATAATGTGGCGTCAGCCGTCAACCGATAAAAAATTATTCAATTGGTGTTAAATTTTTAAGGCTTACATCCATAATCATTGCCGAATGGGTAAGTGCGCCACAGGAAACGAAATCGACACCGATTTCTGCAATTGACTTAAGTCTTTCCTTTGTAACATTACCCGAGCATTCTGTTTCGGCTCTGCCGTCGATAATTTCAACAGCCTTTTTCATAGTATCATTATCCATATTATCAAGCATAATAATATCTGCGCCTGCTTCAACAGCTTCCTTAACCTGCTCAAGAGTTTCGGTTTCAATCTCAATCTTTCTTACAAAAGGAGCATAATCCTTTGCCATTTTAATAGCCTTAGTGATTGAACCTGCTGCGCCGATATGGTTATCCTTAAGAAGAACACCGTCCGAAAGGTTGTATCTGTGGTTAGTAGCGCCACCGACTTTAACGGCATACTTTTCAAAAGGACGCATATTAGGAGTAGTTTTTCTTGTATCAAGAAGAGTAGTGTTTGTGCCCTCAAGTTCTTTCATATACTCTCTTGTCATAGTAGCGATACCACTCATACGCTGAAGATAATTAAGACCTGTACGCTCACCACTGAGTATAGCCTTAATATCACCGTAGATGATACCTAAAAGGTCGCCCTTTTTAACTTCGTCACCGTCTTTGAAATTAGCTTCAAAACGAGCAGTTTTGTCAAGAAGTTCAAATGTACGCTCGAAAATACCAAGACCACAGATGATACCGTCCTGCTTGCAGATAAGCTCAGCCTTGCCCTGCTTGTCCTCAGGCATAACAGCGTTGGTTGAAACATCCTCGCTTGTAATATCTTCTTTAAGTGTATTTAAAATATAATCGTCAACATTAACCTTCAGTGTTACACCATTTATCATAAAAATCTTTGTCCTTTTCTTTAATTTCATCCATAATGAGTTTCTTAAATTTCTTTTCTCTTACCTCTTTTGGTGGATAAGATGAAAGGTCAACCTCATCATAGTCAACTTTCTTTTCTTCCTTATCGTTAGCAATAATACCTGCTGCACGCTTAGCGAAAACAAGACTTTCAAGAAGTGAATTTGACGCAAGTCTGTTTTTACCGTGAACACCGTTGCAGGCAGTTTCGCCGACTGCAAAAAGGTGAGCCATTGAAGTTTGACCGTTTAAGTCTGTCTTAACGCCACCCATCATATAATGCTGAGCAGGAGTTACAGGCACTTTATCCTTTGTAATATCGTAACCCTCATCCATACAAGCTTCAAAAATGTTAGGAAAACGCTTTGCAGCCTGCTCGGTTGTCATAGTAGGAAGAGTAAGGTAAACATGGTCTGTGCCGTACTTCTTCATTTCCTTAACGATAGCGTTTGTAACAACATCTCTCGGCTGAAGCTCGTCGGTAAATCTTTCGCCGTCCTCATTAAGAAGGATAGCGCCCTCACCTCTTACACTTTCGCTGATAAGGAACCTTCTGCCCTTTTTCTTGCTGTAAAGAGTAGTAGGGTGAATTTGAATATAGTTAATATCCTTAAGTTCAACGCCGTGCTTAATTGCAAGTGCAAACGAGTCACCGGTGATATGAGGATAGTTTGTGGAGTTAAGGAACAAGCCACCGATACCACCTGTTGCAAGGATAATATCTTTAGCGATAATCGAACCCATTTCGCCGTATTCGTCTTGGCATACGATACCCTGACAAACATTGTCCTTTTCAATAAAGTCAATCATAGTAGTTTTAGCAACTATTGTGATATTCTCTTTTTGCTTAGCGATATTAAGAAGAGTGTCGGTAATTTCCTTACCGGTTTCATCCTTATGGTGAAGTATTCTGTTTCTTCTGTGAGCACCCTCACGAGTATAATCGTATTCACCGTTTTGGTCGGTGTCAAACTTAACACCGAGGTCGATAAGTGTACCGATAACCTCCTGCGAAGATTCAATCATAACACGAACGGAATCAGGGTCATTTTCCCAGTGACCTGCCTTCATTGTATCTTCAAAATAGCATTTAAAATCGTTGACATCCTTAAGCACGCACACACCACCTTGTGCAAGCATTGAGTCACATTCGTCAATATGCTCCTTGGTGATGATAAGGACATCCTTTTCCTTAGGTAAGCAAAGCGCTGCAAAAAGACCGGCAACGCCACTGCCTACGATGACTACATCTGTTTTAATGTATTCCTTGTTTTTCATCAGTTTATTTAAGAGCCACGCTCTTATCTCCTATTAGTTAATAATGATAGATTCGGTATAATTCAAAAATAGATTAACTTTTAACTATACTTATTTTAATATATAATTATTTTTCTCAATTGTCAAGGTTGATAACAAATATAAATTATGATAAAATGCAAATATAGGCATATTTTTAAAAAAAGACTATTTTTGTCGAGAGGAATCACAATATGAATGTATACGACTTTGACAATACAATATACGACGGTGAAACGCTGATTGACTTTGCGCTTCACTATGTTAAAACCGACCCGAAAATTTGGAAATACATACCAAAGCTTTTGGTCATTTGCTTTAAGGACGCATTTCACCTTTTCACCGTTGAAGAAGCTATTGAGGCTTACGCAAGTTTTCTTGAAGGATATTTTATTCATATCAAAACTCTTGACGAAGATGTAATTGAATTTTGGAATAAGAACGAAAAGAAAATCAAGCCTTGGTACAGCAAGGTTAAGCGTGACGACGACATTATAGTTTCAGGCTCGCTTGACTTTTTGCTTGACGAAATTATGAAAAGAATAGGCGTTAAAAATTATGTCGGCTCGTCTATCGACCCTAAGACAGGCAAATTCAAGCGCTTATGTTTTCTTGAAAACAAGGTCAAAATATTTAACGAGCTTTATCCTAATGCTCATATTGATAATTTTTATACCGACTCTATGAACGACAAGGCTATGATGGATATAGCAGACCATGTTTACCTTGTGAACGGCGACAAAATCGTGCAAATCAAATAAGGAGAAAATATGACTAAGCTTACATTTATTACCGACACTCACCATTACAGCAAAATGCTCGGTACAACCGGCAGGCAATATTTTTTAAGAAGTGGCTCGGACCAAAAGTGCCTTGCCGAAACAGGTGAAATAATTGACGCTGCTTTTGAAAAAATTGCAAAAAGTGACACCGACGCTGTTATGATTATCGGCGATGTCACCAACGACGGCGAAAAAGTATCGCACATTGAATTTAGAGAAAAACTTGAAAAGCTTGCAAAGTCAAAGCCTGTTTATATCATCACTTCTACTCACGACTGGTGCTGTGACGAAAATCCGAGAAGATTTCAGGGTGGTATCGTAACTCACAATGTTGAAACTTTAAAAAGCAATGAGCTTCGTGATTTTTATTACGACTTCGGTCCGAAGCAAGCTATAGCCGAATACATCACTCATATCGGCACAACTTCGTATGTCATTCAACTTAGCGATAATGTAAGGCTTCTGGCTCTCAACGATGACAAAAACGGCAACGACCACGCAGGCTTTACCGAGGAACATTTTTGCTGGATTGAAAAGCAGATTAAAAATGCACAAGATGACGGCTGTATATTAATAGGTATGGAGCATCACCTTTTGACGCCACATATAAGCCCACTTATAACCGGTGGAGGTACTTGCGTTGCCGACAGAGAATATGTAGCTTCAAGGCTTGCCGACGCAGGATTGAAGTATATGTTTGTAGGTCACAGCCATATGCAAAGCACTACCGATTTTAAATCCGACAAAGGCAATGTTATCAAAGAAGTTAATGTAGGCTCGCTTGTCGGCTACCCTGCTCCGATAGTTAATGTGAATGTAAACGACGACGGCACGCTTGAATACACTGTTGACCACCTTGAAAAATTCACACTCGACGGCAAAGAGATTGACGCTCAAAAATTCCTTGCAAATCATTGCACTGCTCTTGTTCACAGAATTTTGGACTGCGCAACAAAAGAAGAATTTTGCGACAGGCTCAACGCACTCGGTATTGACGGCAAAAAAATTTCAAATTTATTTTTCGTTTTAAAGCCTGTTATGGATATTATCAGATATAAAGATGTGAAATATACATATAATAAACTCAGGCACATAGGTTTTGGCAGGTTTATTGACAAAAATCTTATTGAAATATTTAAAGATACCAAAATTATTGATTTTGTTGACAGAATCACGCTTTCAATAATGGACGGCAGTATAGTAAAATATGACAGAGAGTCGGATTACTACAAACTTGTGATGAGTTTTATAACAATTCCAAGCAAAATTTTCAAGAAAAACATTGATTTTAAAAAATTAATTTTCGCCGTTGACGCAGTTTTGACCGGTGGAAGATACAACAATCAACACGATATACTTTAAAAGTTTTAAAAAAATATCAAAAACACAGATTTTAACTTGACATTTGTTAAAGTCTGTGTTACTCTTTTGTTACCTTTTAGATATACAATATTTTGTCGAACGACAATTAAATTTTATCGATATACAATATATGGTATAGTTTTACCACTAAACGGCAATAAAGTGTACTATCCAAAGTGGTTACATTTTGGAAAAAATAATGTGTTTTTTATTTCTTTTTATACACTTCTTTGCTATAATAGTAAAAGTTTTTGGGGACTCGCCCCATACATAATTAAGATTTTAACGCAAACATTATATATATAACATAAACTCGCACAGAGAGGTGACATGTACTTGGAGAATTTTGTAATTCGTGGTGGTCATGAACTTTTCGGAGAAGTAAATATCAGTGGTGCTAAAAATGCTGCTGTTGCAATCATTCCGGCTGCCATTCTCGCAAATGATATAGTACGCATAGAAAATATTCCTAACATAAGTGATGTTAGTTTAATGATTCAAACACTCGATAGAATGGGTGCTAAAATAAAACTTATAAACAATAACACAATTGAAATTGACTCAAGGTTTGTTGAAAGCAAGCCTGTACCGTATGAGCTTGCATCTCATTTCAGAGCAAGCTACTACCTTATCGGTGTTCTCCTCGGCAGATTTAAAAAGGCTGAGGTTGCCATGCCGGGTGGCTGTGACTTCGGCGTAAGACCTATTGACCAGCATGTTAAAGGCTTTGAAATGCTCGGCGCTAAGGTTGAAACTATTGACGGTATGGTTTGTGCAAATGCCGACAAGCTTGTCGGTGCATCTATTTATATGGATGTCGTTTCAGTCGGTGCTACAATGAACATTATGCTTGCAGCCGTTCTTGCAAGGGGTCTTACCGTTATTGAAAACGCTGCCAAAGAGCCTCATATCGTTGACCTTGCCCTTTTCCTCAACTCAATGGGCGCAGATGTAAGGGGCGCAGGTACCGATGTTATCAAAATCCGTGGCGTTGAAAAGCTTCACGGTTGCACATATTCTATTATTCCGGACCAAATCGAAGCAGGTACTTATATGGTTGCTGCTGCCACTTGTGGTGGCGATGTGCTTATCAAGAATGTAATTCCTAAGCATCTTGAATCTATCAGTGCAAAGCTTGAAGAAGCAGGCGCAGAAATTATCGAATACGACGACGCTATTCGTGTAACAAGATTCAAGCCACTTACAAAATGCAATGTTAAGACTATGCCTCATCCGGGCTTCCCTACCGATATGCAACCTCAAATGGCTGTTCTCCTTTCAATTGCAAAGGGTACAAGTATTTTGAGTGAAAGCGTATGGGACAACAGATTCCAGTATGTAGGTCAGCTTCTTCGTATGGGTGCCAACATTCAGGTTGACGGCAAGATTGCCGTTATTGAAGGTGTTGACAGCTTAGCAGGTGTCAATGTTAAGGCTACCGACCTTAGAGCCGGTGCAGCAATGGTTATTGCAGGTCTTGTTGCTAAAGGTGAAACCACCGTTGAGGATATTCAGTATATCGACAGAGGTTATGAGGACATTTGCGAAAAGTTTTCTGCTCTCGGTGCTGACATTAAGCGTGTTGTTTTAAACGACGCCGACACAATGGTTGACGCAGGTTAACTTCATAAAATTATAACCCACGGATTTATTTTCGTGGGTTTTGTTTTGCCTAATTTTAGTGCAGAAGAAAGATAAATTATAGTTTATAATCGGTTGACGGCTGACGAGTGAATTGTGCGTAGCACAAGAGACACGAGACTCCAAATTTGGTGACCATAGGGAGCAACAAATTTGGGAGAAACAGTCCGGTGGACTGTTTCGTAGTGAGTAGTTATAAAGGCGACCACAGGTC
>JBNMGQ010000057.1:0-12549 GCA_050872345.1 Eubacterium sp.
ATAGGGTCCTCAATCATAGTTGCGTACTTAGTCATTGCCTCAACCGACTTAACAATATCGTATTCCTGATCACCGAGTGAACGAAGATTAATTTCAGGATTTAAAGTTTTAGCATAGCGTGAAGTTGTAGTATATTTTACCTGACCCGAAACGATAAACATAGGAATAGAATCAAGCCAGCCACCACAAACACCGGTAAGCGCATTAATGCCACCCGGACCGGAAGTTACGCAAACAAGGGCAATTTTGTTTTCAAGCCTTGCATATGCTTCGGCAGCAATTGCGCAAGCTTGCTCGTGATGATTATATGTTGTGTGCAATCCCTCCTGATGACCGAATGCGTCATTGAGGTGCATTGCGCCACCACCTACTACAGAAAATGCGTCAGTTACACCGTGGTCTACAAGGAACTGAGCAATGTAGTTAGAAACTTTCATTTTCATAATAATATAAGTTTTCTCCTTATGTCATTTAAGCCATAATGAAGAATTTATAGACACAGTGTTGTTTATACACCCTTATGCATCTAAAAATCTCCATTCACAAAAGCAAGCCTTACCCCTAAAATTCAACTTTTTTAGAGGCAAAGCTCGTTAAATTATATTAAAAATTAAAGATTTACTGCTTCAATGATTGTCTTAGCCATATAATCAATCATTTCGTCAGTCATTCCAGGATATACACCGATCCAGAATGTGTTGTTCATAATGCTGTCTGTAACCGAAAGGTCACCTACTACACGGTAGCCCTTGCCTGACTTTCTCATTTCGTCAAATACAGGCTGCTTAACAATATTACCTGCAAAGAGCATTCTTGTCTGTACGCCGTGGTCCTCACAGTACTGAACTACTGTGTTCTTAGATGTGCCTTCCTTACAAGTGATGAGGAAGCCAAACCAAGAAGGTGTACTGTTTTTAGCAGGTTGAGGAAGAATAAGCTTGTCAGAAACAGCTTCGAGAGCCTTGTGAAGTCTGTCAAAATTATGGCGTCTTCTTTCAACAAATGAAGGGAACTTTTCAAGCTGAGCACAGCCGACTGCTGCCTGCATTTCTGTAGCCTTAAGGTTGAAACCGAAGTGTGAATATACATACTTATGGTCATAACCGAGTGGAAGCTCGCCGTACTGCTTGTCAAAACGGTGACCGCAAAGGTTGTCCATACCTGATGGGCATACGCAGTCACGACCCCAGTCACGCATTGAACGGGCAATCTTATTAAGAAGTGGGTCATTAGTGTAAACAGCGCCACCTTCACCCATTGTCATATGGTGTGGTGGGTAGAAGCTTGAAGTACCAATATCACCGATAGTACCTGTAAACTTCTCTTCGCCGTCGATAACATATTTACTGCCGAGTGCGTCGCAGTTATCTTCAATAAGCCAAAGGTTGTGCTTAGTACAGAAATCCTTAACAGCCTGAAGGTCGAAAGGATTACCGAGTGTATGAGCAATCATAACAGCCTTTGTCTTATCACTGAGTGCATCTTCAAGCTGAGATGCGTCGATATTGTACTGAGGAATTGTTAAGTCAACAAATACAGGAACTGCACCGTACTGAATCATAGGTGATACAGTTGTAGGGAAGCCTGCTGCAACAGTAATAACTTCGTCACCTCTGTTAATTCTTCTGTCACCGAGAAGTGGTGAAGTAAGAGTTGCGAAAGCAAGAAGGTTTGCAGATGAGCCTGAGTTTACGAGTGAAACATACTTAACGCCGAGATATTTGCCGAAGTCCTTTTCAAACTTGTCGCAATATCTGCCTGCTGTAAGCCAAAACTCAAGAGCCGAGTCAACGAGATTTGTCATTTCCTTACTGTCAAACACACGGCTTGCGTAAGGAATTCTGTCGCCTTCCTTGTAAGGTGCTTTCTTCTTAAATGTGTCGCAATATTCTGCAACCATATCAAGTATTTCTTTTTTTGCCTGTTCTTCTGTCTTATTTTCTAACATTAAGTCAGTCCTCCAAATCGAAAAATTCATTTATTTGTTTATCCATAATGGCAGAAATATCTCCACCGTCAAAATATACTTTAGTCCATTCAACTATCTTTTCAACTGCCTGCTCAACGCTCCAGCGAGGTTGCCAGCCGAAAACGGTTTTAACCTTAGTTGTGTCAAGACGAAGGAAGTTAGCCTCGTGAGGAGCATTAGCCTCGCTTACATCCTTCCAGCTTGCGCCGTCGCCCCAAAGCTTGCAGAAAAGAGTAACAAGTTCGCCTGTAGTTCTGCAATCTTCATCGTTAGGGCCTACATTATAATATCCCTGAAGGTCATGGTTTTTATACTGAGCTTCAACAATCATAAGATAAATCTTAAGTGGCTCAAGCACATGCTGATAAGGTCTTGTTGAATTAGGGTTACGAACGATAATATCTTCGCCCTTTTCAACTGCTCTTACGCAGTCAGGAATAATTCTGTCGTTAGCAAAGTCGCCGCCACCGATAACATTACCTGCTCTTGAAGTTGAAACTGCAACTCGTCCGTCGGTGAAAAATGACTTTTTATAGCTGTGAGTTACAAGCTCCGAGCAAGATTTACTGTTTGAATAAGGGTCGTAGCCGTCAAGTGGCATATCCTCAGTGAAAGCAACATTTGTTTCCTGATTTTCATACACCTTATCTGTTGTAATATTAAGGAATGACTTAACGCAGTCAAAAAGCCTTACACATTCGCAAATATTAACCGTACCCATAACATTGGTTTCGTAAGTGTAAACCGGCATCTTGTAGCTGTCACGAACGATTGGCTGAGCAGCAAGATGAAATACAAGCTCAGGCTGTTCCTTTTCAAAAACTTCCTTAAGCTTATCAAGGTCACGAATATCAGCAATATAAGATGTGATTTCGTTTTCAATACCTGAAAGTTTAAAAAGGCTCGGATTTGTCGGTGGGTCGATAGAATAACCTACAACCTTTGCACCTGCGTTAACAAGAATTTTGCAAAGCCAAGAACCTTTAAAGCCGGTATGACCTGTTACAAGTACCTTTTTATCTTTATAAAATGATAAATCCATTATTTTTACCATACCTTCCACGGAGCTGTACCGTTAGCCCACATTTCTTCAAGCTGCATCTTTTCTCTCAAAGTATCCATAGGCTTCCAGAAGCCGTTGTGGATATATGCGTCAAGTTCGCCCATTGATGCAACTGTTTCAAGAGGAGCTTTTTCAAACACTGTTGAATCACCCTCAATAAAATCAAAAATCTTAGGTTCAAGAACCATAAAGCCTGCGTTGATACGACTGCCGTCCATATCACTCTTCTCTCTGAAAGAAGAAATTGTAAGGTCGTCCTCAATACCGAGGCAACCGAAACGCTGACCTACCGAAACAGCAGTCATTGTTGCAATATGACCGTGCTCCTTATGGAACTTAACAAGGTCGTCAATATTAACATCGGCAACACCGTCACCGTAAGTAAGCATAAACGGTTCGTCGCCGATATACTCCTGAATACGCTTAACTCTGCCACCTGTCATAGTGTCAAGACCGGTATCAACAACAGTAACCTTCCAAGGCTCTGCGTGCTCGCTGTGAACTGTCATCTTGTTAGATGCCGTAAAATCAAATGTAACATCTGAGCAATGAAGAAAATAGTTAGCAAAATATTCCTTAATGGCATACTGTTTATATCCGGCGCAAATAACAAATTCGTTATAGCCGTAGTGTGAATAAGTTTTCATAATATGCCAAAGGATAGGGTATCCGCCAAGCTCAATCATAGGCTTTGGCTTGTTTTGACTTTCTTCGCTGATACGAGTACCGTATCCGCCAGCAAGAATTACTACTTTCATTTCTACCTCCGTAAATTATGATGTTCAAAAGAACATACATTTTATAAATTAGTATAAGTCAAGCACAGTATAACATATGCTTATTTTTTTTGCAACAAAATTGTACTAAAAATTGTTTTTTAGCCACAAGTACGACAAAAGAAGTCACTATTTGAGCAAATAATGATAAATCAGATAAGCCGTCGGAAGCGCATAAATAAGCACAAAGGAAACTGCAAAAATAAATGAATAAAAAGCGTAAACCAAATTGCAAACAGCTTTTGGAGCGCATTTATTTTTCTTTTTCAAAATTATTACAATTAATAAAACTGCCAAGCTTATTGCAGTAATTACAGCGCCTGATTTTAAACCGGTCGGCACAAATTTAAGCGTTACATTGTTTTCGCCCTTATCAACACTGACTGCGCTGAGCAAACCGAGAACCGGCTTAACTTCTGCATTTTTACCGTTGACTTTTGCGTTCCAACAGCCGTTATATTGAAGAGGCAAAAGCAAAACTTTCGACTCATCGTCAGCATTTACAGTGACACTTAAATTGTAATTTTCTGCTTTAACATTTGCTTTGTAATTATACATATCGCAAACATTTTTAAGCTTATCAAGACTCATAAGTCCTACTTCGCAGGAAAAATATTGATTTTCGTCTTCGTCAAGAGAAAGACCGTTTTTCCTGAAATCTTTGTTTTGCTCATATTTTCCTTCTTTAAACACAAGTTTAATTTCAACTGTTTTTTCACCGAATGAGCCAAGGCAAATAAGGTTTCTGTTAAACCTGCCCGGATACTTTGTTGCCTTTTCTCTGTCGATTGAAGGAATAACAAGTTTTTTGCCGTTTACATAAACTCTTACACCCTGTGCACCTTTAAGTTTAAAATATGCAACGGTATTCGGATTTGACTTGAATGTATATGTTTCTTCATTACCGTTTTTCGATTCAAGCTTAATGTTGCCGTCTGAAACAATATTTTCGCTGTCGCCTGAAAGTGCCATGTATAATTTGTTGTTAAGTTCCACCCAATCGTTACCGTTGCTCTTTATATCAAGAACACTCTTATCAACAGCCATTGCATACGGCAATGTGTAATTACATTTATAGTAGTTATATCCTTTTGCTTCATCGATTTTGGTATATAACTGTTCGCTTTCATCTTTGACGGAAAGAACATTTTTTACACCTAAAAGTGCGTCGGTAAACGCTGTGCCACCACTGTCGTGAAGCCTTGTGTACTCACTGCTGTAGCCAAGAGAAATAAGTGATTTTTGAACACTGTTTGGTATAAGATGAGTCCAATCGGCAATAGTTGAACGAGCCATAACGGTGCCGTAGTTACAGTTAAGAGTTGTACCTACAGTCTTTATTCTGTCGGTTTTTGAACTTTCAATATCAAGCTTTTTTGAAAGTGCTTGAGAAGTTGAAATATATGCAGGATTATGCTCTTTTTCAAGCATATCCGTTTGCCAATAAGGAATAAAAATCGAAGTCAGCGCCATAGTTTCTGCAAGAAGAAGTGCAACAGAAATTCTGTAGTCGAAAATCTTATTTTTACCACATAAAACCACAAGGTAAATCAATGCGAAAATCGGCAACAAGTAAAGCACCGAATACTTAAATTCAAAATGTGAATCAACCTTTTTCAACACCAAATAACTTAATATAAACAATGCAATGCAAACTATAATATTAAGAACTGCCCCAAGTATATTTTTGCCTGATTTGTCTTTTAAATCGAACTTATTGAGCTTCAAATATTTTGAATAATATCCGGCTGCCCAAACAAAAGCAAAACTGAGAGCATATCCCATTCTCATAGGAAAATACTTGTAGTCACCGAAGTGCATAAGCGCATTTGCGCCTTCACAAACAATTAAAACTGCCAAAAGCAAAATATTAAAAATAAAAAAGAGATTCGTTTTCTTTTCTTTTCTGTTTTTAATAATACCCAACACCGTAATTGCAAACGGCAGAGCCGTACAAAAAAGCATTGCCCATTTATCATCGCTTTTGCAAACGGTTGTCTTTGCAATGTCGAGATATTGTTTTACCATTTGAGAAAAATCAAATCCTGTTTCGCTCAAAAATCTTTCGCTTGAAAAAGTTTGAACAAGCTTAGGCACAAGAACGACAGCAGACAAACCAAAACCGATTACAGTCGAAACACCAAGTTCAAACGAACGCTTTTTTCTGTATTCTTTATTTGCAACGAGTGCCAAATAAATGTAACTCATAAAAAATACATAAAACATCAAAAGGATAAAAACATAATACCCACAAAGAACATTCAACACCATAAGTAGTATATAAGGTATTACTTTTCCTTTTTTAATCAATGCACACCAACAAAGCATAAATATCGGAAAAAGCAGAACCGTATCCTGCCAAGCATTTGTGTAGTACATAACCGAAAAGCCACAAAATGCATAGCAAACAGACAAAAGAGTTGAAATAAACTGTTTTGTTTTAGTTTCATATTTTAAGAAAATTGCAGTCGTAAAAGCAGAAAGTGCAAATGTCATTACAACATAAAGCCCCATAGCTTTGCCTACGAGCCTTCTCGGTATTACCAAAAGTGCAAGCCAAAAGACGGAAAGTGAAGCATTTGCCGTATCGTTTACGCCTAAACCCGAATACCAATTAAACCAAAGCGATGTGTCATTTGTGTGTAGTGCATCCCAAATATGATAAAAATTAGGCACGATACCTTGAGCCATATCATAATAAGCAACATTGTTTTTACCAAACGGATAAATACCGTTCATTGCAAAAACGATTAACAGTACTGCTACGGTCACAATCGGCGCCAAAATCATACTGTAATTATTTTTAATCAAATTTAATGTTTTTTTATTATTCATAACTGTATCACCTTAAAATTAAACCGAATATTTTTGCTTTGATACAATAGCGAATACAGTATATCATATTTTACAAACTTTTAAAAGAAATATATTTTTCACATATTTGGTGGTTGGTTAAATGTAACAACACCACACCTTGTGATGTTAAAAAAATATGTAGATTTTTTTAAAAAATGCTTTACAAAACGAACATTCAATGGTATAATTGGCTTAAATAATAGCAGTACATTTTATTTGTATTAAAAAAGATTGAGGTGCATTTATTATGAAAAAGATTATGTCTTTACTTATTGCAGCTATGATGGCTGTATCAATGATGGCAATCAGCGCTCTTCCTGCAATGGCTGCAGATACTGTTAAGAGTCCTACAGCAGCTGTTCTTCAAGACGGTAAAGCACAGACAACAGTTAACGGTGAAACAAAGCAGGGCGTTACTTACAAAGTTAACCCTACTAAGACAAGCGAAGTAACTTTCACATACAACGGTGAAGGTACATTCAAGAGCTGGAGCGATAACCTTGCTTCTCTCGGTCTTACCGAAGGTACTGACTTCACTAAAACTGTTAACGCTGACAAGACTATCACAATCACATTCGTTTCACAGAAAGCTATCACAGCTTGGAACGACGGTAAAGTTGTTGTTAACGCAGTAGTTGAATTTGCTACTACAACAGCTACAACAACCACTGCAGCTCCTACAACATCAGCAGTTGCTGACACTACAAAGGAAGACACAACTGACGAAGATGTTACAGATGCAGTTGACACAACAAAGGCATCAACTACTAAGAAGAACACTTCTTCAAAATCTCCTGCAACAGGTGCTTCAACAGCAGCAGTAGCAGGTATTGTTGCAGCAGGTGCAGGCTTTGCAGTTATGGCAGCAACAAAGAAGAGAGATAACGACTAATTAATAGTTAAGCATTAACCTGTTTGCTTTATGCAAGCAGGTTTTTTGTTTTGTAAGAAGGCTGGTTTGTATGTATAAGGCTCCCTTTTAAGAAAAGATTCCCCTACCAGAGGAGAAATGTCACACAGTGACAAAAGGGTAGCGTAGCAAGTGGTTGCGAAAGCAATCGGAGGGATTAACGGGCGACCACAGTTCGCCCCTACGGTAATTTTTCTAATTTAGATAGTCTAAAATGATAAGACTATCGTAGGGGCGACCTGTGGTCGCCTGCCAATCCCTCAGTCGGTAAACCGACAGCTCCCTTTGCAAGGGAGCCTTATAATGTGGCGTCAGCCGTCAACCGATTTTTCATACAAAATTTGACGCACAACTGTAAGACAAATTTTGAAAAGGAGGAGCAACGAAGCGAATGAGGGATGAATTTCAAATCAACTATTAAAGAAATTCGTCAAGAACGATACGGAGTTTGTGACGACGCAAACTATAATTTATCGTCTTAACTGTTTTTCTTCTTTTTAATTTACATTTTTTTATAAGTTAGGTATATGATTTTAGCGCAGTTTATGATATACTATACTTGTTTTAAATAAAGATACGGTGATAAAAATGAGTGACAATAATTTTGACTCAAAAAGCAAAGAAAACAGCAAGAAAAAATCAGTCAAACTGATAATCATATTTTTAATAGTATTTGCAATTGTTTTTGCCGGTGTTTACTTCGGTATGAGTTATATGCAAAAGCGAAATGAAACGCCGACTGTTGCAAGTTCTCAGTCATCGACTGTTCAGACAACCGAGAAGAAGATTAAAAATCCGATTGACTTTGCGTCTTTGCAAAAACAAAATGATGAAATTTACGCTTATATAAAAATAAAAGACACGAAGGTTGACTATCCTATAGTTCAAAGCAGTACGAACGACGAGTTCTATCTCAGGCACAAGGCTGAGGACAAAAGCTGGTCGGCAAGTGGTGCAATTTATACCGAGTCTGCAAACAGCAAAAGCTTTGACGATTTTGCCACAGTGATTTACGGTCACAACGGATATTCGGATTCTTTCTTCACCACTCTTCATTATTTTGAGAACAAGGAGTTTTTTGACTCACATCCTTATTTTTATATTTACACTCCTTCAAGTAGGCTCACTTACCAAGTTATTTCAGCGTTCAAATATGACAACCGTCATATACTTAACAGCTTCGACTTCAACAATGAGCAGTCTATTGAAGATTTCCAAAATACGATTTTAAATCCTACATCAAGCCTTAAAAATGTAAGAACGGACCTTGATACGGATATAACAATTAACAGTAAAATAGTTGTTCTTTCAACCTGCATTACAAACCAAAAAAGCAGCAGATATTTAGTTTGTGGAGTATTAGTAAAAGATGAAAAAACCAATTGACCCAAATTTAGATAATTTATTTGACGATTTAATGAGCGAGCCTAAAGAGGTTAAAACTAACGAGGGCAGAAAAGTTATTGACCCTGAAATTAATTTGAACGACGATGACGAACTCAGCCTTTCATTTACGCCTGAGTCACAGGCGCCTGAAAAGAGAACTTCGTCCGTAGCCTTTGAGGACAGAGAGCTTGAACTCGGTCAAAAGCCGGAAAATGTTCACCACCATTCATCAGAACATTCTTCGCAGCACCATTCATCATCTCATCACTCTTCAGGCCATCATCATTCGAGTGAACATCACTCGTCATCTCATCATTCGTCAGGCAGTTCTCACCACCACTCATCTTCCCATTCGTCGCACCATCATCACCATCATAAAAAGAAAATGAGTATTCCTGCAAAAATAGGAATTTCGGCTCTTTGCATTGTTTTGGCTGTTGTGATTGCGTTTGTAGGTGCATTTGCTTATCTCGATTTGAGTGGTAAAAATTCGCTTAAAACAATTGACAAGCAGACGGATTACCAAGAAGTTATTGAATACAACGGCAACAAATATGTGTATAACGAGGACATTGTTTCCATCGCATTTTTAGGTGTTGACAAGCGTGATTTAGGTCTTGACGACAATGCTGTCGGTACAGCCGGTCAGTCGGATGCCGATATTGTCCTTACAATCAACACAAAAACAGGCAAGGCAAAAGCGATTGCCGTACCGAGAGATACAATGGTAGACATTGACCTTTACTCGGAAAGTGGTATTTTCCTCAGAAGTGAAAATATGCAGCTTTGTCTTAGCTACGCTTACGGTGACGGCAAAACAAAATCTGCCGAAAATACAACAACTTCTATCAGCCGTATACTTTACGATGTTCCTATCACAAAGTATTTTGCGCTTGACCTTAACGGTATCAAGCCGATTAACGACGCTATGGGTGGCGTTACGGTTGACTCTCTTTATGATTTTCCTAACCTCGGAATTAAAAAGGGTGACAGCGTTAAGCTTACCGGTGACCTTACCGAAACTTATGTAAGGCAGAGAGATATGGACACGGTTAACGCATCGCTTAACAGAACTGCAAGGCAGGTTCAGTATATCAAAGCCTTTGCAGCGCAGGTTATTCCGGCAGTGACTCAGGATTTCAGTGTTGTAAGCAAGCTTTATGAAACTGCAAGCAAGTACAGCACAACTAATCTTTCACTTTCAAATGTTACCTACCTTGCTTCATTAATGCTTTCAAAGGGTATCACTAATTTTGACACCGTAACTATTGAAGGCACAATGAAAGAAAGTGACAAAAAGGACTATGCAGATTTTGTTTACGCAGAATTTTATCCTGATGAAGATAAGCTCATGCAATTGGTTCTTGACACATTCTACACAAAGCAGGACAAATAATTTTAGCAATTACGCATTGCGATTAATATATAATACTTAAAGCTTACTTTGTAAGCAGAAAGGCTATAAGTTATGAATAAAGAAACTAAAAAAATGCTTTCTTTAACAGCCACTAAAATAAGAATGGGCATTATCGAAGGCACTCATGGGGCAAAAGCAGGTCATCCGGGTGGAAGCTTATCATCGGCAGACCTTTTTGCATATCTCTATTTTGCTGAGATGAAAAATCTTGACCCTAAAAATCCTAAGGCAGAAAATCGTGACAGATTTGTTCTTTCAAAAGGTCACTGTGCACCGGGTCTTTACAGTGCGCTTGCACTTAAAGGCTTCTTCCCTTTTGAAGATTTGAAAACTCTTCGTCATATCGATTCGTATCTTCAGGGTCATCCTAATATGAATACTGTTCCGGGCATTGATATGTCAACCGGTTCACTCGGTCAAGGTATCAGTGCTGCTTGTGGTATGGCAGAAGGTGCTAAATACCTTAACAAGGACTTAAATGTTTACACTCTTTTGGGTGACGGCGAAATTGAAGAAGGTCAGGTTTGGGAAGCAATGATGTTTGCAAGCCAGTACAAGCTTGACAATCTTTGCATTATCGTTGATGTAAACGGACTTCAAATTGACGGTAAATGCGAAGATGTTATGAACGCTGAACCTATCGACAAGAAGATGGAGGCTTTCGGTCTTAACATTATCAAGATTAACGGAAACGACTTTGACGAGCTTGAAAAAGCTTTTGATGAGTTCCACAAGAATCAGGGTTCAGGCAAGCCGTTCGGTATTATTATGAAAACAGTTAAGGGTCTTGGCGTATCATATATGGAAAATCAAGTTGATTGGCACGGCAAAGCACCTAACGACGAAGAATACGAAATTGCAATGAATGAGCTTAACGCAAAGCTTGCAGAAATTGAGGAGGCGTAATTATGGCAGAAGTTAAGAAAATCGCTACCCGTGAAAGCTACGGTAATGCTCTTAAAGAATTAGCAAACGAAGGTGCCGACAAGCTCGTTGTTCTTGACGCTGACCTTTCTGCTGCTACTAAAACAGGTATTTTCAAAAAAGCTTATCCAAATCGTCACATCAACTGCGGTATTGCAGAGTCAAATATGATGTGCGTTGCTGCAGGCTTGAGCACAATGGGTCTTGTTCCGTTTGCTTCAAGTTTCGCAATGTTCGCTGCAGGCAGAGCTTTTGAGCAGGTTAGAAACACTATCGGTTATCCACACCTTAATGTTAAAATCGGTGCTACTCACGCAGGTATTTCTGTAGGTGAGGACGGCGCTTCACACCAGTGCTGTGAGGACTTTGCGCTTATGCGTTCAATTCCGGGTATGGTAGTTATCTGTCCGGCTGACGATATTGAAGCAAGGCAGGCTGTTAAAGCTGCTTACAAATACGAAGGTCCTGTTTACCTCAGATTCGGCAGACTTGCAGTTCCTGTTTTCCACAACGACGATTATAAGTTTGAAATCGGCAAGGGCGAAGTTATCAAACAAGGCACTGATATTACAATCATTGCAAACGGTTTGATGGTTAACGAAGCTATCGAAGCAGGCAAAGCGCTTGAAGAAAAAGGCATTAATGCAGAAATCATCAATATGGCTACTATCAAGCCACTTGACGAAGAACTTGTTGTAGCTTCTGCAAAGAAAACCGGCAAGGTTATCACTGTTGAAGAACACAATATTATCGGTGGTCTCGGCGAAGCAGTTTGTGCTTGCCTTAGTGAAAAGTGCCCGACTCCTGTTAAGCGTATCGGCGTTAACGACGAGTTTGGCCACAGTGGTCCTGCTGTTGCACTTCTTAAGCAATTCGGTCTTTCGGCAGAGCATATTGCAGAAGTTGCAGAAGAGTTTGTGAAATAATATAATTTTTATTTCTCTCCCTCAGTCAACAAAGTTGACAGCTCCTACGGGAGCCGTCCCTTTTGTCACTGCGTGACATTTCCCCACACCGTGGGGAATCCACCCTCGTCAGAGGGAGCATAGGAGAGAAAAATATAAAATCATAACCACTAGTAAACTAGTGGTTTGCAAATTCCTAGAAGGATGCCTTACAGGCTCTGCCCCTAGAAGGGGCGTAGAATAATGATATCGCATTACTTTTTCAAGCATCCCCTCTCGTGGTGATGTTTATTTTCGCTTACTTATTCTTGGCACCCGTAAACGGGTCTACATATTCTTTGAT
>JBNMGQ010000058.1:0-12537 GCA_050872345.1 Eubacterium sp.
CAAGCGCACTCACTGATTTGTTTAACAGCATTTTCCAAATCACTCGTGAAAGTGATTACAGCTTTACATTTGAAAAGCAATCAAGTGGTTTTGTAGGTCTTGACAAAGACAACGCTTACTTCCTTATTACTAATGTAAGCAAGCTTGTTGATGTTGTTAAAGCTCTTGTTGAAAGCATCAAAAATGCTAACTCAGGCAACAATGATAATAACAACAATGACAATAACAACGACAACGACGACACTACAACACCAAGCACCGGCTCAACAGCTGTTGACACTCCGATGTCAAGCGTTGACCTTTCAAACTACACAGACAAAGAAATAGGTACAGTTGACAAAACAATCGCTAACCTTGACAGCATGTTGTCTTCTCTCCTTGTTGACTCAAGCATTAACGGTTACAACCTCAGCAAAACAAGCAATATCGTAACAGGTGTTGTTTCACTCCTTTCTAATTATATAGGAGCTGACGCTTCTAACCAGGTTATTGATTTACTTAATACCTATTTATATTACCTTAACGGTGAAGATCAGCGTTCAGCCGACTCCGACGGTAATGTTGATCCTAAGGATATCTACACAAACGAAGGTCTTACAACAGTAGTAGTAAGAACATTCGCACTTGTTGAATCTATCGTTTCAGGTCTTACAGACAAATATGCATATACCTATACATATAAAGACGGTACTGAAGACAAGGAAGCTAAATACAACCTTATCAGCGAAGCAGTTAACGGTCTTATTTCACCTGACTCACTCGCTGTAAGAATTAATGAAACAGAATTTGCCGGCGCAAGCAAGCAAATCAAGAAGCTTGCAAGCTGGAATGACGCTATCAACGATGACGGTTCAATTAATGTAAAAATTAATTGGGGCATCAACAAGGGCAACAGAGATGAATTTCTCGATGCTTTCTCTGCTTCAATCAGAATCCTTACATCTATCGCAGGTGTAATTCTCCTTGACACAGGCATTTATGAAAACGCTCTTTACCCTGCACTCAACGCAATTGCTCAAAAGACAGGTATCACAGTTGATACTCCTGAAAAGCTTGCAGATGCTTCAAACGAATATCGTGACGAGCTTGTAAAGGGTCTTGTTAACCCACTCGTTGCTTGGCTTGATACATTCCTTCAAAAGCCTGCAACTACACTTCTCAACACAGTAGTCGGTCTTGCAGCTGTTCTTGACGACAGCAATACTCAGGCAGGCACTGTTGCTTCTATCGTTTCAAGTGCTGTAACTCCTGTTCAAAACGAACTTAACGGCGCTGCAAACATTCTTAAGCTTACATCAAGCAAGCTCGGTGCTCTTTCACCTACACTTGCTTCACTTCTTGAAGGCATTTCTTCAGACACATTTGATAAGCTTACTAAGGTTAATGCTAATCAGGAACTTGAAGGTCTTAAGATTAATGAGGTTCCTCTTTCAGGTAACAACATTATTCCTATCGTTAACACACTTCTTGCTCAGTTCGGCATTAAACTTAACAACATTAACTGGAACTTCTTAAGCAAGTGCACTGCAAGTCAGGCAATCGTTTATGTGCTTGAATATCTTGTAGACACAGTTACTTCAAACGACAACCTCAGCGTAATTTCAAGCCTTATCGGTGACAACAACATCGTAAGCACAGTAATTACAGCTATCCAGAGTGGTAAGGTTGACGCAAAGGCACTTCTTAAGTTAATCAACAAGGTTCTTAACCTTACTCAAAGTCCAACACTCTTTGCTTGGTCATTTGAACAATATCTCCAGCAGGCAGTCGAAAACTTCACTTACCCACAGGGTATCAGCAAGGCACAGGCTGACGAAGCAGCTCAGGATATTGACGCAGTTATCAACAACATCTTCCCACTTCTTAAGACTCTCGGCATTGACCTCGGCGGTACAAACCTTCAGGGTATTTTAAATGCTAAGCTCTTTAAGAACGAACTCATCACAAAGCTTGTATTCGCAATCTACAGTGGTATTTCTTCAAATGCTACAGTTGCTTCGGTACTCGCAGGTTTAGGTGTTGTTTCAAGCCCTAAGGATGTAGCTGCTGTTCTTACAGACACAACCTACGGCGCAACATTCTCAAGTGCTGCAAGCGTTCTTGCAAGCGCAAATACTTGGGACGAACTTATTCAAAAGACAACTAAGAACAATTGTGACTGTGGTGAAGCTAACTGCACAGCAGGCACAACTACCACAACAACTTACCCAACAATCAATTGGGGCTTCACAGACGGTGCAGCTAATGCACAGCAGGGCTTCGTAAATGCTCTTGTAGCAGCTCTTCGTCCACTCATTCCTGTAATCTCTGTTCTCTTGAACGAAGGTTCACTTGAACTCGGTGGCACAGTTTACGAAATCCTTAAGACTCTTGATGCTTCTTCAGGTATCTTAACATTCAAGGACGGTATCCTTACAATCACTGTTAAGGACGCTAACAACGCAGATTCTAAGGATTCTGTAATCAAGATTGATGTTAAGGCTATCAAGCAGCTCAAGCTTTACGGCACAAATGCTTATAACAGCGCAATCATTCCTCTTCTTGAAGCTCTCGGTGCTAAGAACATTAAGACCGACGCTGAATACAAGAGTGATGTAGCAAAGGCTAAGGACAATGTCCTTCTCGACATTCTCAACCCTATCCTCGGCGCTGACAACTCTATCCTCAACGATATAGTTGCTAACCCACTCCAGACAATCTGCACAATCCTTCCTAACCTTGCAGTATTTATCGACGCTAACGGTTTGTCACAGTTTGTAGCAAATCTTATCGCTCCTATTTCTCAGGTTATCTACGGTTTAAGCGATGTATTGGATGTTAACGCTGCTCTTTCTTATGTAGTAAGCTACTACGCTGCTAACAAGTCACTCAACGGTATGAGCGTTGACGAACTTGTAAAGGTAATTGCAGGCGTTAAGACTGTTAAGCCACTCGGCGACGCAGTTGCAAACTTGATCGGTATGGCTGACGGTAAGCTTACAATCGACCTTGGCGATCTTTCAACACTCAACCTTCAGGATGCTATTGTTCCTATCATCAACTTAATCCTTGCTGATAACAACATTATCAAGGCATCTGAAAAGAGCACAACTTCTTGCCCATGTTCATCAAGCAAGTGTCCTAACAAGCTCACTAACGCTCAGATTGAAGAAAACAAGAAGGCTAACGAAACCAGCAAGAAGATTATCGGCTTCGTTCATCAGATTAAGCTTGCCGATATTAACTGGAACTTACTTGCTTCATTCGGCGACAGAGTAACTTACACTTCAAAGGCTACAGACCTTAACGGCAACGCTCTTACAGGTAAGAAGCTCAACAATGTTGACTACGGCAAGACATTAATCACAGTTCTTCGCTATGTACTTAACACAGTTAAGAACAACATTAACCCACTCAGCTCAATCCTTACATCTATCGACGCTATTGCTAAGAACGATACACTCAAGGCAATCGTTAATAATGTAATCACTCAGATTAAGACTCATTCAACAGATGAGATTATCGTAGGTCTTTACTACTTCTTCGTTGGTGGCAACACCGATGCTTATTGGAACTTCACAAACTACAAGACAAAGGCAAGCACATTTAAGTACCCTAAGGGTGTTAAGGCTGAAGATGTAGCTGCACTTGTAACATTCCTTGACGGCATTATCGGCGAAGTTGACCTCAACTCACTTCTTAATCAGTATCTCTACACTGACAGCCTTATCAATACTCTTACTAAGGCTATCTACACTAACATTGAAAAAGTAAAGATTAACGACAAGATTACTCTCGGCGATATTCTTTCAATAGTAGATGTTAAGATTTCTGCAAGCCAGTTCGCTGACACACTTGTTGACGCTAAGTACGGCGAAACAAAGCAGTTCAAGTCAGCATCTGACGCAATCAAGAAGGCAGGCACCTTTGCTAAGGTTGACTTTGATAAGCTTTCTTGGGGCGTTAAGGACCAAGAAACATTCCTTAATGCACTCGTTGCTGTTCTCCGTCCTCTCTACGGTGTACTTGATGTTATCCTCGCAGACGGTCAGCTCGGTATCCTTAAGGGTGTAACAATCCCTGGTTCAAACGCTTACGAAAATTCAATCGTTCCTCTTCTTGAGGCATTCGGTTGCGACGGTATTGTTTCTTACAAGCAGTACAAGAAGGACATTGACAAGGCATATGACAACCTTCTCCTCGATGTTCTCAACCCACTCTTCGGTTTTGTTAACGATGTAGTTAAGAATCCTCTTGACACTATCGCTTCTGCACTTCCGAATGTAGCACTCTTCATCGGCAACAACGGTATTACTCAGTTTGTAGTTAACCTCATTACTCCGGTTACTCAGCTCGTTAAGGCTGTTGCTCCTATCATCGATGTAGATGCTCTCCTTTACGACCTTACAAAGGTTGAACTTAACGGCCAGAAGATTTCTATCACAAAGCTTGATAAGTTCCTCGGCCAGTATACAGACGGTGGTAAGCTTGTTGCTACAATCAACGGCTTCCTTAAGTCAACAGGTATCACAATCCCTGAAATCGATTGGCTCGGCCTTGCAGCTCTCGGCAAGACATCAAAGGCTCAAAGTGCAGTAACCTGCATTGGCGACAGACTTGTTGTTAAGGCTGACACAAGCAAGGTAATCGTTGCAGTTCTTCGTTATGTACTCAACGCTGTTCTTAAGAATGGCGATGCTATTAAGGGTCTCCTCGGTGATTCTTATAAGGGTACTCTTAAGGACATTCTTGATATGATCTTCAATATGAAGGCAGATGAGCTTCTCTCACTTGTATTCAGACTTGTTCATATCACTCAGTCACCTACAGAAGTATTCTGGGCATACAAAGAATATAAGCAACAACTCGCTAAGTTCACTTATCCTGATGGTATTTCTGCACAGGATGCAGCAAATGCAATCGGTCAGCTTGACGGCGCAGTTGACGGCGTAATGGCTCTTCTTAACAGCCTCGGCGTAGTTTCATCAGCTAACCTCAACGGTGTTGTCGGTGATTTACTCTTCACAAACGAAATGGTAACAAAGCTTGCTACTGCACTTTACGGTGCACTCGATACTAAGACAGTATCACCTTACCTTTCAATGGCAGGCATCAATGTTACTCCTAAGGGCGTAGCTAAACTCTTAACAGATAAGAGCTACGGCAAGACATTCACTTCAGCTGCTAAGACTCTTAAGTCTGCAAAGAGCTGGAAGAAGGTTACAAAGGTTAACTGGGGCTTCACAAACGGTGCAGCAAACGCTGAACAGGGCTTCGTTAACGCAGTAACAGCAGTTCTTCGTCCATTCCTTAACATTGTAGGTCCGTTCCTCAACGGTGAAAACCTTGAGCTTGGCAAGATTCTCTACGGTGTAGTTGTAGGTCTTGACATTAAGACAGGCGACAAGAAGAAGGGCGAAACATTAGTAACTCTTAAGAAGGGTAAGCTTAAGGTTCAGACTCAAAAGAATGGTGCTTACACAACAGCTATTGAGCTTAACCTTGCAAACCTTAAGACTCTTAAGACTCTCAACCTTTACGGTTCAAACGCTTACGAAAGCGCAATCATTCCTCTTCTTGATGTACTTCAAGTTGAAAACAGTCAGATTAAATCATTTGACCAGTATGTAAAGGACTGCAAGAAGGCAAAGGATAACATCCTTCTTGATGTACTCAACCCACTTATGAGCTTTGTTAACAGAGTTCTTGATAAGCCGTTTGATACAATCACAGGCGTTCTTCCAAACCTTGCATACTTCCTTGACAACGGTGGCGTAGGTCAGCTTCTTGACAACCTTCTTTCACCTGTAACTGCATTCCTTAAGGATGCTAAGAAGAACGGTGTTGATGTTGACAAGATTATCAAGACTATCGCAGGTAAGGACCTTGGTGGTATCATCACAAAGGCACTCAAGCTTAAGGGCGTTAAACTCAGCCTCAAGCTTACAAACCTCAAGTCCTGCAACATTGCAGACATCGTTGTTCCACTTGTTAACAGCTTACTTAAGTCAACAGGCATTAAGCTTCCTAACTTCACATTTGCTACTATTGCATCACACGGTACAGAAGTAACATCTAAGTCAATGGCTCAAAATGCCGAAGGTAAGTTTACTAACAAGGAAATCGTTGCAAATAAGGGTGAAGTTCTTGTAGCAGTTCTTCGTTACATTTCAGATACTCTTATTAAAAACTCTAAGTCACTTAAGACTCTTCTTACAGGTATTGACGCAATTAAGAAGAACGATATGCTCAAGTCAATCATCACAAGTGTATTCAACACAATCGGTATTGCCGATAAGGATGACATTGTTCGTGCAATCTTCTACTTCTTAACTGCAGAACCTACAAATGCATTCTGGGATTACACAGCATACAAGACAGGTACATTCGACTTCTCATATCCTGAAGGAATGGATACAGACTTCTTAAAGAACTTGCCTCCAATGCTCGACGGTCTTGTTGGCGGTCTCCTTGACCTCAACGCTACTATCGGTGGTCTTATCTTCAAGGATGACATTATTAACTCACTTGCTACCGGTCTTTACGGTGCAATTGAAGGTGTAAAGGTCGGCAGTAGCTCACTTACTACTCTCCTTGCACAAACAGGTATTGACTTCTCAACTAAGAATGTTGCAAAACTTCTTACTGACGAAGCTTACGGTCAAACATACGAAGCACAGGCTAAGATTATTGCTAACGCAGGCTCTTGGTCAAAGGTTAATAAGGACTCACTCAAGTGGGGTGTTAAGGATGCAGATACATTCTTCCACGCTCTTGTAGCTGTTCTCCGTCCTATCTACGGTGTACTTGATGTTCTTCTTAACGACGCTTACCTCGGTTTGTTTAACATCGTAAGAATCCCTGGTTCGAACGGTTATACTTCATCAATCGTTCCTCTTATGGAAGCATTCTCAATGTACAATGTTAAGACTCAGTATCAGTACAGAGAAGACATTAAGCAAGCTTACGATAATATCCTTCTCGACATTATCAATCCTCTTTGGGATAAGGTTGAAGATATTCTCTCTGCTCCTCTTGAAACATTGTTCGCAATGCTCCCTAACCTTGCACTCTTCATAGGTAATGACGGTCTTTGCCAGATTATTGACAATCTCCTCACTCCTGTATCAGCTCTCGTTGATGCTATCAAGCCTGTAGTTAACCTTAACGACCTCTTAACTGCTGTTCTTTCAGCTCTTAATGTTGACCTCGGTTCACTCCTTGGCAAGATTGGTGTAACAAACTTCAATCTCGATATTTATGACCTTAACGCAACACTTAAGCCACTCCTCGGTGGTGACGCTATTATTCCACTTGTGAATAATATCCTCGGTCTTATCAAGATTAAGGGCACACCACTCGGAATTAAGCTTAACGATGTTAACTGGTTACAACTTGCAAGCCACGGCAAGACAATTGTTTCTGCTTCTCAGGCTGCAACATACGGTGCAAGAATCTTTGTTGAGGGTGACTCATCCGAAACTCTTATTGCTGTTCTCAGATACTTGATTAATACTGTTAACACAGGTGACAACTTCGATAAGATTAATGACCTTATCGGTGGCCTCATCGGTGGCGCAAACTCAACAGTATCTGATGTAGTTAATCAGGTTCTCGGTATGCTTCAGGGTGATACAGATCAGGTTATTTCCGACCTCGTTGATCTCCTTCAAACTCTCGCATAACCTAAACTTTAAAAGGGCAACCCGAAAGGGTTGCTCTTTTTCTTTGATAAAATTAAAGAAAGGCGAACTGTGTTCGCCCGTTTTTTATTTTTCTTCACCTGTTTTTTCTTTCTCAATTAAAATTCATCTTGCGTCAAATTTTTCTTGTATTACTGTCTAAAATAAGATATAATAAAAATTGTATTATATCTTTTAACGGCAACGATAAAAATGTATATATTTATCATTGTCAAATTAACAACTATCGGTGGTGATTTTTTATGCTTGGCTATGTTACAAAAGGAAGAGTTATTCATCCGATTCATTCTGTAGATGAAAGTGGATTTGTCTATCCTCTTAATGTAGTTAAACTTGTCGACAGACGAGACAGTTATGCTTTTGTTATGGGTGTGGACCACACAGTATGCAATTTTGACGGAAGGATTATTGCAGGTCTTATTCCTAAAGAGCAAAACACAGGTCAAACTAAAAAGACGCTTTGGGTAATTGCGCCTAAAAGCTCACGCTTTATCAACTATGACATTATGGAATACCTTGATATGGAAAACGATTTCAAGGACTACAACCTTGTCTGCTACTACGAAGCAAGCGCAGGCGCTGTAGTTTACCGTGTTATGAAAGGCAGCCTTCGTTACCTGCTTATTAAAAATAAGCGTTCAAACAATTGGGGATTTCCAAAGGGTCACCTTGAAAGAGGCGAAACAAAGTTTGACGCTGCAAGGCGTGAAGTTCTTGAAGAAACAGGTCTTCATATCAAAATTCATTTGGGATATGAGGGTGTATCAAAATATAAAATCCGTGACAAAATTGACAAAAAAGTTTCAATCTTCGTTGCTGAAACGGACGATACTCAAACTAAAATCCAAGAGGAAGAAATTGACGATTACAAGTGGCTTGCATTTGACCAGGCAATGCACGCACTCACCTTTGACAATGATAAAAAAATACTCAAGGGCGCAGTAACATTCCTTATCGAAAACGGCTACATAATCACAAAAAACATTCCTCTTCCTGACGCTATCGAAACTCAAAAGCAGATTGAGGACGACGAAAACAGGCGTATGCTTCAAAACCGTGAAGCACAGCTTGCCGAATATCACAGAAGAAAATACCTTGAACATCAAAAAAGATTTGAGGAATATCAAAGCATTAACAGAAAGCGCAAAAAGGAAATGGAGCGCTTGGCAAGAAGGCAAAACCAAAGAGTTATTGTCAACGAACAGGTAATGCAAAAGATGGCAGAGGAAAAAGAAAAGAAAGAAAAAGAAAGAGCCGAACGCAAAAAATACGAAGATATAAAATTCGGAAGATTGACTGACGACGGCAGCTCGGAGGAATAATTAATGGTCCAAGAATTTTGCAGAAACCTACAGGAATTTTTAACAACACACGGCATACCCGACTGGCTTGTTGTATTTATCATATCGCTTTGCCCTATCCTTGAATGCAGACTCGGTATGTTCACAGCCATTGTGTTGCTCCAAATGAATCCGTTTGTCGGATTTATTATCAGCTTCCTCGGTAACATTTTGCCGATTCCGTTCATCCTGCTTCTTATCAACTGGATATTCGATTTGCTAAAGAAAGTTCCGGGCATTAAAAAGCTTGTATTTTGGCTTGAGGACAAAACGCTTAAAAAGCGTGACAAAATCGATAAGTACGGAATTTGGGGTCTGCTCATTTTCGTTGCAATTCCACTTCCGGGTACAGGTGGCTGGACAGGTGCGCTTCTTGCTTCCCTTCTCCACCTTGACAAAAAGAAAAGCTTTGGCATAATTTCAATCGGTGTATTTATTGCCGGTCTTATTATGACAATCTTAAGCCTTGTTGTCGGCAACGCAGTATTCGGTTAATACGATAATAAAATGGATAAAGAATATTTACTTCTTTTAAATCTTTGCGCCCACTATCTTGACGGTGAAGAGTTTGAGCTTGAAGTTGATAAAACAGTTAACTTTCGCAAGCTTTTCAAATACGCCAAGGCGCACAATTTGCTCGGCATAGTTTACTGCGCAATATCCAAGATGAAAAATTCAAACGATTTGCCACCCGACTTTGTCGACGCACTCAAAAATAAATTTTTCGACCTTATTTACCTTTATGAATGTCAGTCGAATAAGCTTGATGAAGTTAAAAGGCTTCTGTCGTCGTCTGACACGCCGTATATCGTGTTTAAGGGCGCAAGGCTTAGAGAACTGTACCCTGTGCCTGAAAGCCGTGCTATGGGCGATATAGACATACTTATTTCACCTGACGACAGGGATAAGGTTAAAAAGCTCCTCACCTCAAACGGCTTTGAATGTGTCAAGCAAAACGGTCCCGTGTATAACTACACCAAGGACGGCGTGCTTTTTGAAATTCACACAAAGCTTATCAGTCAATATGACTCGGGCGCTTTTGCAAACGCATTTGACTATGCAATTTTTGACGGTTGCGACGGTGAGTTTAAAAACAGCTTTCACTTTGCGTATCTCGTGGCTCACACTGCCCACCATTTCAAGTTTTACGGTGCCGGTGTTAAGCTTGTGCTCGATTTTGCAGTTATGCTCAAAACCTGCAACATTGAGCTTGACGAGGTGTTTAAAATATTGAGGCACTTTAACCTTGACTATTTCGCCAAGGTTATGCTTACGGTGTCATATCGATTTTTCGGCGTAGGCAAGGATTACGGTATGGACACGAGCGACGCCGAGTTGTTCCTTTTAAAAAACGGTGCTTTCGGCAATGCGAACACGAACAAAGGTGTCACTCTTGCAAGAAGAGAGCTTGAGCAGGGTAAAAAATATTCGCCGTTTATGACGAAACTCAGGCTTATTTTTCCACCGTATTCAAAGCTTAAAGAAATTGACTACATAAAATTTATCGACGGCAGACCTTGGCTGATTTTATACGCTTGGGTTTACCGACTAATTTATAATTTGAAAAACAGAAAAGAGTTTACGAAAAAAGCCGTAAGCTCACTTGATGATGAAAAAACGCAAACTCTTGCAGAAAAAGAGCTTGCGTTTCTTAAGGAGATTGGATTAGAATGAAATACTTTCTTATAGTTTTGGTTGCCGTAATTGCAATCCTGCTCGTATTGTTTGCCACTTGGTTTGTCAATATGAAAGCAAACGGCAAGTGCCCTCTTTGTGCGCTTAAAAAGATTTTTATTCCGACTAAACTTACAATCGACATAAGCGAAGAGGAAAATTATTCTCAAAATGTTGCGCAAACTCCTCCTATGGGTTGGTCAAGCTGGAACACTTTTCGCAACAATATCGACCAGGACATTATTATGCAAACAGCAAGAGCAATGAAGCAGAGTGGTCTTGCCGACGCAGGATACGAATTTGTAAACCTTGACGACTGCTGGCAAAGTTCTATGCGTGACTCCGACGGCAAGCTTCAGGGCGACCTTGGCACTTTCAGCCGTGGTATTCCTAATCTTATCAAGGAAATTAACGCTCTCGGCTTAAAGGTCGGTCTTTACTCTTCAAACGGCACATTAACCTGCGAAGATTTGCCGGCTTCACTCGGTAACGAAAGGCTCGACGCAAAAACGCTTGCTTCCTGGGGATGTGAGTTTTTCAAATACGATTTTTGCCACCACGACAGAATTTCCGGTGACTGCCCTACCGTTGAGCATATCATTATCAACAAGCCTAACACCGGCTTTGAAATCGACCTTCGTCCTGAGGACGCTGAGTTTACCGGCAGAGCAAAGATTATTAAAATGCCTGATGTTCCGAGCAAAAAGGTTATCGGCTTCATCAGTCACGGCTCAGGCTCTGCAAGCTTTGATTTTGATGCAGACGAAAAGGGTGAATACATAGTTACTTTCGTATTCCATAAAACCTCTGCCAAAAAGAAGCAATATATGCAAATGCACATTAACGGCAAGCTTTACGAAGTATTTTTCCCTGAAACAAAAGGCTTTTCGCCACTCGGCAGGCAACAGGTTAAAGTTGAGCTTAACGCCGGCACAAACCATATGACTATTCAAAATCCGGTCGCAACTGCTATCGATTCATCATACATTCAGTACAAGCGTATGGGCGACGCTCTTAAAGAGGCTACTTCTCTTTGGGCAAAGGTTACAAACACACCTGAAAAGCCTATCACCTATTCAATTTGTGAATGGGGCACTGCAAAGCCGTGGCTTTGGGGCGCTAAGGCAGGCTCAATGTGGCGCACAACTCCTGACATTATGGCTAACTGGAAGAGCATTTACTGGATTTACAACCGTACTCTTAAGTTTTATGAGCACACAGGTATAGGTCATTACAACGACCCTGATATGCTCGAAGTCGGCAACGGCAAGCTTACCGACGATGAAAACAGAGCACATTTTTCACTTTGGTGTATGCTCGCTGCTCCTCTTATGCTCGGCAACGACATCCGTTCGTTCGTAATCAACGGTATGCCTGACAAAGAGAACGAAACGCTTAAGATTGTTACAAACAAGCATCTTATCGCAGTTGACCAGGACCCACTTTGCAAGAGTGCTAAAAGAATTAAAAAGAGCAGTGGCATTGATATTATCGCCAGACCACTTGCAAACGGCGATATTGCGCTTTGCCTGTTCAACACTGCATCTTCCGTTAAGACTATTGCTTTCAGCCTTGACGAGCTTGCACAGGACAAGTACCTCGGTCTTGAAACTCCACCTTCAGGCTACGAACTCCACGACCTTTGGACTGACGAAAGAACAACAGGTACAACTATTTCGGCAACCATTCCGAAGCACGCAACGGTTGTTTACAGAATCAAACCTGTTGATTAATTTTAAAAACCTACATAGAAAAACATTTAAGGGGCGAACTCGGTTCGTCCCTTTCTTTTTACTTTATATAAAAATTTCTTTGCACAATAAGTTATATATATTATTATC
>JBNMGQ010000059.1:0-12362 GCA_050872345.1 Eubacterium sp.
ATTAGAAAAATCACCGTAGGGGCGAACTGTGTTCGCCCGTTAATCCCTCCGTCACGCAAGCGTGCTACCTCCCTTTACAAGGGAGCCTTATAATGGCGAATATTACAACAACAAAAGCCTACTGTATCGATTACAGCAGGCTTTTAATATATCAGGTATTAAATTATTCTTCCCATTTCATAATGGTTTTGCCGAAGGATTTTTGAGTATCCTTTTCAAAAGCATTTTTAATATCGGTCGTAGTACGAACGGTATTAACAGAACTGATAAGATTGCCGAGGTAGTCGATAATCTCCGGATGCTTTTCGTACATATCAACAGTCTTGGCAAAGTCCTTAACGCCACTTCTTGACGAACCGAACACACGCAAGCCTTTTTCAAGAATCATACGAGTGTTGATAGGCACAGGATATTCGCTTACACCTAAGATTGAAATTGTGCCCTCAGGCTTGATAAGACCGATAATCTGCTCAATAGCAATCGGACTGCCGTTGCCACCTACACATTCAAATGCGTGGTCCATAGTAAATCCGTCCGGTACTTCGTTAACAAGGTGAGTTTCATCTGCAAAGGTGAAGTCTGCGAGCTTGTCTGCAACAGTGCCGAAAACAACGATTTTAGACTGTGGAAAATGATACTTGAGGAAAAGCGAAGTAATGTAACCGAGGTTGCCGTCACCCCAAACTGCAATAGTTTCTCTCCTGTCGTGAGCAATTTTGTCAAAACGGGAAATTGCGTGAACCGAAACAGAAACAATTTCTGTAAACGCTGCAACTCTCATATCAATATCGTCAGGAAGCTTAACAAGTCTTTTAGGTGAAATTTCAACAAATTCCTGCAAAAAACCGTCCATAGACGAACCACAGAACTTTGAAGAACGAAGGTAGTTTTCAGCGATATAGGCGTCCTTTTCGCAAGGAGCGTTAGGCACCATAACAACCTTGTCACCCTTTTTAAATGTGCCTGACGGGTCGTGTACAACTTCGCCGACACCTTCGTGAATAAGTGCCATAGGAAGCTTTTCTGCAAGCACCTTTGCGTCACGGGTGCCGAGGTAATATCTCATATCTGCGTTGCAGATTGAAAGATAAGTAGGGCGAACAATTGCATTTTCACCGAAAAGGTTAATATCTTCAAATGCGATTTCAAATCTTCTCGGCGCAACAAGTCGGTAAACAGTGTTAATCATCGTTTTCGTCCTCCAACAAAGACTTTGCAACTCTGAGGTCATACGGATATGTAATCTTCATATTAAATGTTTCGCCCTCAACGAGTGCAACTTTTTCGCCCTTGATAACAAAAATCTTAGCAGCGTCGGTAAGTATGTCCTTTTCTTCGTCGGAAAGTGCACCGTACATATTTTTAAGCTTAAGAGCGTTGAAAGACTGAGGTGTCTGACCCTGATACATTTTGCTTCTGTCAGGAATTGAACTGATAATTGTGTTGTCAAGTGCCTCAACAATTGTGTCCGTAGCAGGAACAACTGTGTCGCAAGCGCCGTACTGCTTGGCAAATTCAATGTTTTCCTTGATGATTCTGCTTGTTACAAAAGGTCTTACACTGTCGTGAGTAACGATAATTGTGTCGTCGTTAAGATTGCCTTCTTCTTCAATAAATGAAATTGCGTTCATTATTGTTTCGTTTCTTGTTTCGCCACCCTCGATTACTGCGATAGAATCTTTTGCAGGTGCAATGTGCTTTTCAATAAGATTCTTTGTGTGCTCAACCCATTGCTTAGGGCAAAGAACAATAATCTTTTCAAACTCAGGAACGGCAATAAATTTTTCAATTGTATAAATGATGATTGGCTTTTCGCCTACAGTAAGGTACTGCTTTGGCTTGTCGCCACCCATTCTTGAGCCGATACCACCGGCTAATATAACTGCGTATACCATAAATTTAACTCCTTCAATATTATTGAAATTATAATTATATTATATATCTAAATTTTCTAAAATCAAGTGTGCAACTCTTTGACTCGATTTACCGTCAAGGTCGTCAAAGAATTTGTTTTTAAATCCTTCAACCTTTTCGCTTTCAAAATCCTTAGCGTTGATTGAACGGATAAGCTCGTTTTCGCTAAATACGATTTTGCCCGGTACAAAGCTTTCAAAGTCGTAATAAAAATCTCTGCTTGCAATGTAATCGTACAAATCAAAAGCGTAAAACATCATCGGAATGTCACGAAGAGAAGCTTCAAAAATAACGCTTGAATAGTCGGTAACAAGCAAATCGGTAACAAAGAGAAGGTCGTTTAACTCGTCCTCTTCGCTCATATCGATTATGTAGTTGCTGTACTGCTCCGGTATCTCAAACCTTTCCTGACAAAACGGATGAAGCTTGACAAGTATTGCATATTCGCCACCTAAACCCTCATATGCTTTTGCAATGTCAAATGCGTCAAGTGGGTAATAAGCACTCATTTGACCGTTACCCCTGAATGTCGGCGCAAAGAGTAAAATCTTTTTATTCTTAAGCTGTGGGTACCTTTCGTAAAATGAAGCTTGAATATTTTTCTCGTATTCCTTGTCCATAAAAATATCAGTCCTCGGAATACCTGTTGCAACAACATTTTCGTCGCTCAAGCCAAAGCCCTCGGCATAATGCTTCGCAATTTCCTTTGAACTTACGATTGCGTAGTCGTACATTCTGTGGTTAGGGTCAATCTGCTTCGGACCGCCTTTTTTACCGAGCCTTGTAAAGCCGAATGTTTTGAAAGCGCCGCAAGCGTGCCAAAGTTGGAAAAGTTTGACCTCGTCACGCTTTGTAACAAGGTTCAAAAGTCTGAAGTAGTCGTCAACAATAACTACCTTTGAAGTTGCGTAAAGCTTTAAGAATTTGACAATATTTTTTAATCTTCTGTGACCGGCAGGGTCGGAGAACATAAGGAACTTAAACTCAATATCGTCACGGTCCTTGATAAGATTGTAAACAAATTCAGGGTTACCACCGATTTCGTCACGCCTGCCCGACATAAATGCAATTTGATTTTTAACAACCGGCTTTTTTGAAAGGTGTTTGTAATACATTCTTGCGATAAAATACAACGGACGCCTTATGTTTTCAAAGAAATTGTCACGCTTAAAGCTTGTTTTGATAAACGACGAAACATTAACTTTAATTTGAACAAAAATATTTTTCGCAAGTGAATCGATTTGTTGCGTCTTTCTCCTCGGCAAAATGTCAAGCGCTGCCAAAAAGCCGTCAACTATGAAATACGGTAAAAGAACGATGCTTAAAACAAGCCTCAAAATGAAAAATACAAACCTGATTAAAGGTACGATTACCACACTTTTTTCGCTAAACGGCTCATCTTTTCGATTTTCAGGAATTTGATGAATTATAAACTGACTGTTTTCGCAGTCAAAGTCGAAAGAATAAATATTTTTAATCTTAGTTCTGTCGTTTATAAATTCGCTGTCGTCGGAAAATACGGCAACACCGTCAAAGCATTCGTATTCGATATATTCCTCGTCAAGTTTGATATTAGGATTGTCCGTAAGTACATTTGTAGATACGGTAAACGGTACGCCGATTACTTCGTTTTCACCGTAGTAAAAGTCAATCCTTACTTTTATATCATCGTTGCAGTCGTAGTTGTAATATATATTGTCAAGCAAAAATGAATATGAACAAACAACAATGCAAGACTCACTTTGCTTTTGCCTAAAGTAGTTTGTTACCAAAAAAGGTAAGCGCCTTGTTTTGCCGTTACATTCAAAAATAATCTTAGCCTTCGGTGAAGTTACATCAATGTCAAACGGACAACTGATTGACACCGAAATGTTAAGCTTGTTTTTGTCAATATTCATTTTGTTGATTATCATTTTGCAATCAAACATTATCTTTTAAAAGCTCCTTAGTAAATTCAACAACATTCTTTGTTGCATTTCCTGTTGTATCGCCGAAATATCTTTGCCTAAACGGTTTTACAAGCTCCTTTTTATAATCGTTGTTGTTTATCGAGTCAATCATTTCCTTTGTGTTAAGCACAATTTTGCCCGGTACAAAAGAAGAAAAGTTGCAATAAAAATCACGGTCACGGCTGTATTCGTTAAGGTCAAATGCGAAAAACAACATAGGAATGTCAACTATTGAAGCTTCAAAAATAACGCTTGAATAATCTGTAATAAGCAAGTCGGTAACGAGAAGCAGGTCGTTGACATCGTATTTGGTTGTAAAGTCAGGCATTCTGTCTTTATACTTAGCCGAGCAAGCAGGACGCTCCTGAAGATATGGGTGCATTTTGACCATGATTGCCCAGTCGTCGTCTATGCTTTCAAAAATCCTGTCGGCTTCAAATTTTTCGGCAGGGTAGTGGCAGTTACCCATACCGCCACCACGAAATGTAGGCGCAAAAAGAATAAGCTTTTTACCTTCAAGCTGTGGATTTTCCTTGTAAAATCTTTTGCGAAATCTCTTTTTGTAATCTTCGTTTTCAAGCACATCGCATCTCGGCGAGCCGAGAGCAATAACCTTGTTCATCGCAACACCGAAGCCTTCGGCGTAATACGGTATAACCTCGTCGGAACTTACGATAACATAGTCATACTGCCTGTGGTTAGGCGAGCTTTGCCTTAAATAACTGTCACGACCGAGCCTTGAAAATCCAAAAGTTTTAAATGCACCACAAGCGTGCCAAAGCTGAATAAGCCTTACATCGTCTTTCTTTTTGATATATGATAAAAAGTGATAATAGTCGTCAACAAAAACAACCGAGCTTGTAGAATAAAGCTTCAAAAATTTGAAAACATTAGGAAGGTTTTGCTTAAGCCCACCTTTTTTACAAAGCACATTAATCTCAATTCCGTCAATTTTAGTCATTTCAAAAAATACAGACTTGATATTGCCGGTCAAACGGTCGGAACGGTTTGACAAAAATGTGACCTTGTTATTCTGAACTTTTCTTCCCTTATAAGGCAGATAAAGAACATTCATCAAAGCAGAAAAAAGCATTTTGGTTTTTTCCCTTTTACTGCTTGAAAAGAAGTGCGCAATGTTGCTCTTTTTCTTTACAGGAATGATAATCTCCTTTTCAGGCTCAATGATAATGTTGTTGCCGATACCGTCGCTGAAAAGAAAATTAACCTTAACATTTTGATTTTTGTTGTTTCGATAAAACAAGAACGGCGCATCGAATATTCCTATCGCAACGGCAGTGTTACCGTTGCAACTTTTTAAATCCATAGGCAATATACGATTGTCGTCCTCGCTGTAAAAGCAAGCTGAAATTCTCGGATAATAAAGCTCTTTGTTACCGATAAGCTTAATTGTCATTTCAACATATTTGCTCGTAATATTTAAGTTGACTACTTCAATTTTATAGTCGTTCATACTAAACCCTCATAAACCCTAAAATAACCGTACTGCCAAAAAGCATAGCAGTACAGAATATATCCTTTATATAATAACATATAATTTTATAAATGTCTATGATATAAATATTATAATTTTATTACAGTTATGCGATAATATATAATTTGACAAAAAATAAGACTGCCATAAGACAGTCTTACAAAATACAGCTTATTTATTTATTTTATTTGTTAGCCTCATTTCTGATTCTTTCGCTGTTCTTTTTCATAACGGTAAGCACATTGACAAATTCTGCCACCTGTTCTTCCGTAAGGTCACTTGCAAGGTCAAAAAAGAAGTGGTCAATTTCCCTTTTGCAGGCATCGTTTATAAGCTTGGCTGCCGGTGTTACGACAACCTTTTTAAGCCTGTTGTCAATTGCAACACTCTTTCTTTCAATCAAATTGACCCTTTCAAGTTCGCTGAGTATTGCCGAAACACTTGAACGCCCGAGGTCAAATTCCTTTTCAATGTCCTTTTGGTAAATATCTTTGTCCTCATTCTCACAAAGATACGAAATGATATATCCGTTTGCAGCAGAAAGATTGCTTGGGTATACCTTTTTTTGAATTTCAGTTGTGCGATGCTTGAAAAAATTTGCAACGCCGGCTAAGTCGTAGCCGATTTTATTTGCGCCGAAATCATCCATAAAAATGTTCTCCTCCAAAAACTTTTTTACTGTTTTTAATTTTAATATAATATGCCGAATTTATCAAGTAAAATTATATAAACTTTTACTAAATTTTTGTTAAACTGTCAGTTTATTCTCATTGACATTTAGGCACTTTGTTGCTATACTTAATGGGTAGAAATATGTCGATTATATTTGAAGGTGCAAATTATGAATAAAAATAAAGTACATGTAAAAATCGGTGGCGTAAGCTATACAATCGTTACCGAGGATGAGGCAGAATATGTTGAAGCTCTTGCCGACGAAATCAGCGAAAATATGAGAGCTATCATCAATGCCAACCCTTCTCTTTCAATGACTCAGGCTGCTGTTTTGGTTGCGCTTGACAATGCCGACGCAAGCAAAAAGGCTACTGCTTCTGCCGATAATCTTCGTGCTCAAATCAAGGATTACCTTGAGGACAGTGCAAGGGCAAGAATGGAAGTTGATGTCGCAAGACGAGAGGTTGAAAGGCTCAACCGTGAAATCAGTGAGCTTAGGGACAAACTTGCTGCAAGCAAGTAATTCGGTCGAAAGAGAAATAATATGAATTTTGAAATTTTGGCTCCTGCAGGCAGTATGGAGTCACTTGTTGCCGGTGTGCGTAGCGGTGCAAATGCGATTTACCTTGGCGGTAAGTCGTTTAATGCCCGTCGTAACGCCGGCAATTTTGATAATGAAGAAATGAAAAGGGCAGTTGAATACTGCCACCAAAGGGGCGTTAAGGTTTATTTAACGCTCAATATTGTTGTGTCCGATGAGGAAATGAGAGAGGCTTATAACGCTGTTAAGGACGCTCTTTCAAACGGAATTGATGCATTTATCGTGCAGGATATAGGCGTTGCAAAAATGATAAGCGACCATTTTCCTACTGCACGGCTTCACGGCTCAACTCAAATGAGCATTATGTCGCCGTCTGGTGCAAAAATGGCTGAGGAGATGGGCTTTAAGCGTATCGTTTTGCCGAGAGAAATGAGCCTTGAGGAGATAAAGGAAATCAGGGAAAGTACTTCGCTTGAACTTGAAATGTTCGTTCACGGTGCACTTTGTATGTCTGTTTCGGGTCAGTGCTATTTGTCGTCAATGATAGGCTCACGAAGTGGCAACAGGGGACTTTGCGCCCAGCCGTGCCGTTTGCCGTTTACTGCCGGTGGAAGTGCCACTCACGCTTTGTCGCTTAAGGATTTGAGCCTTGTCGGTGAACTTGACAAGCTTGTCGGCATTACGAGTCTTAAAATTGAGGGCAGGATGAAAAGACCCGAATATGTCAGCGCAGCCGTTTCTGCCGTAAAAAAGGCGACAGAGGGCAAATATACACCGAGTGATGAATTTATGCTAAGAAGCGTATTTTCTCGCAGTGGCTTTACCGACGGTTATCTTAATTCTAAGCTTGGCAAGAATATGTTCGGCACAAGGCAAAAGGAAGATGTGGTATCTGCTTCAAGCAGTGTACTTAAGGAAATAGCAAGGAATTATGAAAAAGAAGTACCGATTTTGCCTGTTGATATAAGCTTTACCTGTAAGGAAAATGAGAGGGCAGTGCTTGAAATGTCAACGCCCGATAAAACAGTAACGGCGCTCGGTGACATTGCCGAAAAAGCTATTAATAAGCCTATGAGTGAGGAGTCGTTAAGGCAACGACTTTCAAAACTCGGTGGAACTCAATATTTTGCAAAAAATATAAAAATTACACTTGACGACGGCTTGATTTTACCTGCTTCAAAGATAAATGAAATGCGCAGGAATGCTGTTGAACAGCTTAATGAATTGCCTAAAATCAAGTTTAAATACAAAGCGTTTGATGTGGTAACGCCAAAGGCTAAGCACAGCGTACCTTATGCTACTGCTTCGTTTAGAAATGCAATCCAAATACCGGATAAGCATCCGTTTAAAAGGGTGTTCATTCCGATTGATTCAATGATTGAAGATTTTGTTGACAATCGTGCAGGCGTCGTTATGCCAAGGGGACTTTTCGGTATTGAAAACGACCTTAAGGCAAAACTTGAAAAACTTAAAAAGGCAGGAGTTAACAAGGCTCTTTGTGGCAATATCGGTTCATATAAGCTTTGCAAGGATATGGGTTTTGAGGTTTACGGTGACTTTGGGCTTAATGTGTTTAACTCTTGCTCGGCAAATTTGATTGACCATCCGATTTTATCTTTTGAACTTACTCAAAATCAAATCAATAATATTAATGCCGATGACACCGGTATGCTTGCTTACGGCTATGCACCACTTATGCTTACCCGTAATTGCCCTGTTAAAAATGATATAGGTTGTTTTGAATGTAATAAGCACGGCAGTTTGACCGACAGAAAAGGTATGGAATTTCCTGTGATTTGCAGTGATTTTCCGTGCGTTGAAATGCTCAACTGCGTGCCTACTTATATGCTTGACAGACTTGACGAAATTCACACCGATTTTATCCATTTTGCTTTCACTATTGAAAGTGAAAAGCAGGTTGAAAATATTATTTCACTTTATGAAAAAGGCGCTAAGCCTGATTTTAAATATACCAAAGGACTTTACCAAAGAGGTACATTTTAATGATTATTTTAGCTTCAAAATCACCGAGGAGAAAAGAACTTTTATCTTTCATAACAACCGATTTTATTGTGAAAAGTGCAGAAGTTGACGAAACCTTGCCAAAAAATATTACTCCGAGTAAAGCAGTTGAATACCTTTCAAAAATCAAAGCCGAACCTTTGAAAAATGATGACGATACAGTTATCGGTGCAGACACTGTTGTTGCAATCGACGGCAAAATTTTAGGTAAGCCGAAGGATAGAGATGACGCTTTTTCTACTCTTAAAATGCTCAGTGGCAAAGAGCACAGTGTGTTTACCGGCGTGACCGTTATTAAAGGCGAAAAGTCGGAAACTTTCAGCGTTGAAACCAAAGTTAAAATGTTTGATTTATCCGATGATGACATCAATAATTATATTGCTACGGGTGAGCCTTTTGACAAGGCAGGCTCGTACGGTATTCAGGGCAAAGGCTCGCTTCTTGTTGAAAAAATCGACGGCGATTATTTTAATGTTGTCGGTCTTCCGATTAGTAAACTCAGCCGTGTTTTGAAGCAATTTTAATCATAATGAGTCTTTTTATGCATTTTTTGACGATTAGTGTTAAAAAAGTAAATAATTGTCTAAAATAAACTTGAAAAATCTTTATTAATATGTTATCCTATATGTTGAGGGACAAACTGCATTTTTACTATGAGTAAAGTTATTAACCTAAGTTAGAATGCTTATCCCATTTTATTACTCAGCAAATAGCAGTTTAACTGTCTATTTAATTGAAAGGAGATTGTTATGGCAGCAGATTTACATTGTCATACAAAACTTAGCGACGGATCTGTTGGTATTGAAGACCTTATCGTTATCGCTCAAAAAGGTGGTATAAATACAATTGCCATAACAGACCATGACTGCCTTGCAGGCACAGTAAGAGGACAGGTTATAGGTAAGCGCTACGGTGTTAATGTTATACCGGGTGTTGAACTTTCTGCTTTCGATAATGAAGCAGGTAAGAAGGTTCACATTCTTTGCTACCTTGCCGATACACCTGACAGGCTTGAGGGTATTTGCAAGCGTACCTCTGTTGCACGCAAAAGGGCAGGTCAAATAATGATGCTTAAAGTAGCAGCCAGATTCCCTGTTTCTACAGAGTTTATCATCGGCCACGCTTCAGGCTCAACAAATTTATTCAAGCAACATATTATGCACGCTCTTATGGATGCCGGTTACACCGACAAGATTTTCGGTGACCTTTATGACGCTCTGTTTTCGCCTGACAGCGAAACCAATCTTTTAGCTCCGACAAAGTATCCTGATGTTAAAGAGGTTATCGATGAAATTCACGGCGCAGGTGGCATTGCCGTTCTTGCTCACCCTGCTTTTCTTGATAATTTTGACGAGATTGACGATTATGTTGATATGGGTCTTGACGGTATTGAAGTTTGGCATCCTTCAGCTTCCGATATGGAAATTGAAATGCTCGGCAGCATTTGCAAAGAAAAGAAGCTTCTTATGACAGGTGGCTCAGATTTCCACGGTATTTACGGCTCTTCAACCGTAACCCTTGGTTCTTGCACCACCCCTGACGAACATCTTGACAAGCTTTTGGGCTACAAGGCAAAGAAAAAAAGAGCTCAGCGCAAGGCTGAAAAAGAAGCACTTGCTAAAGCTCAAAACGAATAATATTATATAACTATCTTTTGTATGGCAAATTTGACTTTTGTCAAAGGCATTCCTCCAACACCGTTGGGGGATTTTTGTTTTTATGGGGATAGGTTGACGGCTGACGCCACATTATAAAGGCGACCACAGGTCGCCCCCTACGAAAATTCTGTCATTTCAGACCATCTATATTAGAAAAACCACTGTAGGGGCGAACTGTGTTCGCCTATCTCTCCTATCGTCAGCATAGCTGACACTTCCCTCGTCAGAGGGAAGCAGGGCTTGGCTCCCTCTGACGAGGGAGCTGTCACGATAGTGACTGAGGGAGAGAAAAAATATAATGTGGTGTCAGCCGTCAACCGATTTCAAACTATAATTTATACTATCACATCTCACACGCTTTATTAATGCAATTCATCGCATTAAGTGAGCGTGGATAACCGATATACGGCAGGCACTGGGTAACAACTTTAACCAAAAAGTCCTTATCGTTGCCCATATTCATATTACCCTTTGCGTGGGCAATAAGCTGTGGTTCACAACCACCTTGAGCAGACAAAAAGCAAAATGTGATAAGCTCTCTTTGCCTTAAATCAAGACCTTTTCTTGTGTAATAGTCGCCAAAGCAGTTTGACGCAAGGTAACGGTTAATATGGCTCTTTTTGTACGCCTCGTTCATACCTTCGCCGAATATTTCAACCTGTGCCTGAACACCTTTTTCAAGCCTGTTTTCAGGAGTTGTAGTTGCTCTGTTGTCGTCAATTTGAATGTTGTTTTTCTCAAAATATTCGTTAGCACATTTCAAAAACGGTAACATTCTGCCATAGCCTAAATAGTCTGTAGCCTGATAAATAATTTCTTTAACCTTAACTGCGTCAAAGCCGTCTTTCACAGCCTTGTCAAGCATTTCTTCAAATGCATCAACTCCACCACAACCGATAAGAGTTGCAAGAATTGCCATATACCTTGTGTCAGTGTCAAGCTGTTGATTTTCTTCGTTAACAACCTCGTCAAAAGCAAAGCTTTCAAAACGGGTTATAAATTCGTTATCTGTCTTATGTAAGTCCATTTTTTCACCCTCTTATAAAGCGTTGTACTCTTCGTCACTTACTTCTTCGCACCATTCGTTAGACTGATTTTCGCCCGGTACTTCTACTGCAATGTGTGAAAACCAGCTGTCAGCCTTTGCGCCGTGCCAGTGCTTAACTTCGGCAGGAATTGTAATAACCGTACCTTCCTTGAGCGAAACGGCTTTTTTGCCTTCCTCTTGGTACCAACCTTCGCCTGCTGTGCAAATCAAAATCTGTCCTCCACCTTTAGTTGCGTGGTGAATGTGCCAGTTGTTTCTGCAACCCGGTTCAAATGTAACATTTGAAATGTGAAGAGAAGTTTTGTCCGTATCTGTCAAAGGATTAAGGAATGAGTTGCCGATAAAGTACTTGGCGTAAGCAACATTTGCTTCGCCTGTGCCGAATACATTAGCTTTTTCAAAGTCGTTTTTGTTTTGATATTTCATTTTAATCTTCCTTTCAATTTTTATTATGCTTTTATTTTAACACCTAAACTTCACTTTAGGTCAAGTGATTTTTGAAATTTTTACAAAAAAATAACGCAACACTCTTGTATTGCGTTAAAAAGATATTCTATTTGTCAAACGACGGATTGAAAGCGTAGTAGTTTTTGCTGTCAAGTTTGTCGGTAACAAGCCTTAAGCCTTCACCGAAACGCTGATAGTGTACTATTTCACGCTCACGCAAAAATTTGATAGGCTCAATAATGTCAGGGTCGTCAACAAGACGAAGAATGTTGTCGTATGTCACCCTTGCTTTTTGCTCTGCTGCCAAATCTTCGTTAAGGTCGCCGATTGTGTCGCCCGTCACTGCAATTCCGGCTGCGTCCCAAGGGCTTCCACTTGCTGCCGTCGGATAAACGCTCGATGTGTGGTCAACAAAATATGCCATAAAATGTGGATTGTTTTCAATCTGCTCGTCAGTCAAATTCCTTGTAAGCTGGTGCACCATCGTTCCTATCATTTCAAGATGACCGAGTTCTTCAACGCCGATGTCCGTCAGCAAACCTTTAAGCTCCGGATACGGCATAGAATACCTTTGCGAAAGATACCTCAGCGACGCTCCAAGCTCACCGTGTGGACCACC
>JBNMGQ010000060.1:0-12283 GCA_050872345.1 Eubacterium sp.
AAGGCAGTCACTTCAATGGGTGGCAAAGTCAAAGCAGAAAACAATTCGTATTCGGGTCTTTCAATTATTATCTATTTGAGGTGCTGTGATGAGTAAAATTTTGATTATCGAAGATGACAGAGATATAGCCGAGGTTGAGCGTGATTATTTGGCAATAAACGGCTTTGAGGCTGATATTACAGACAATGGCATTTCAGGTATCGATAAGGTTAAAAATGACGATTACAACCTTATTCTTCTTGATTTAATGTTGCCGGGTCTTGACGGATTTTCCGTTTGCAAAAAGCTTAGAGAAATTACCGATATTCCTATTCTTATGGTAACTGCAAGAAAGGAAGATATTGACAAAATCAGAGGTTTAGGCTTAGGCGCAGACGATTATATTGAAAAGCCGTTTTCACCGAATGTGCTTGTTGCAAGAGTCAAAGCAAATTTGGCACAATACGACAGGCTTAAAAAGAGTGATGACAAAAAAGAAAATATCATAGATATTGGCGATTATAAAATCAACACTTCTTCTCACCGAGTTTATAAGCACGGAAAAGAAGTTGAACTTAAAAACAAAGAATATGAGTTGTTTTTATTTCTTGTTATGAACGCCGACATTGTGTTTGACAAGGAAACGATTTACGAAAAGATATGGGGTCTTGATTCACTCGGTGACACTGCAACGGTTGCCGTGCATATCAACCGTCTTCGTGAAAAGCTCGAGGACGACCCGTCAAAACCGAAGCATATTCAAACCGTATGGGGCGCAGGATACAGATTCAAATAATAAAACAAAAAAATTAAGGGCGAACATTGCGTTCGCCCTTTTAGTTTATGTGATTGAATTTTTAATTACTTAGTTTCTGCATTTCTCTTGTCAACAAGTGACTTAAGAATTTCGTCGTGTTCCTTATCGCTCATAGCGTACTTAAGAGTAGGAATAGCCGAAAGGAGCATACCGATTGCAGGTGGAATAGAAATGAGGAAGAACATAGCCTCGGCATATTTACCTGCGCCTGTACCACCGTCATATGTGATGAAGTTTGCGCCCTTTTCAATAGCACGGTTAAGCTTGTCAACATTAGCGCCACTGTAACCTACGGCAGCATAAACTGCTGAAGAGATGATAGTTGAAATACCTGCTGCAAGCTTAGTAATAAAGCTTTGACCTGAGAAGAATACACCGTCGGTACGAACACCGTTATGGTATTCCTCATAGTCAACGCAGTCAGCGATCATAACAGATTGAAGAACATTGATACCACCGAAAGCAGCACTTGCTACGAGCATACAAAGACCTACAACAATTGACCAAACTGTTGAAGTTAAGTCACCACCCGAAACTTTGAAGAATACAAAGATAAGTGCAAAAGGAACTGCGCCTGCGATTGAATAGATATTGTAAAGAGTCTTTTTCTCCATCTTCTTAATGATGAGTGGAGTAACGCCCATTGCAACGAACTGACCTACGAAAAGACCTGCTGCAACACAGCCGAGACCGATAAGAATTTGAACATTGATACCGGCAAGTGAACCGTCCTCGTTATACTTGAGAAGATTCATAATATTACCGTTTGCATAGTAATATGTAACGAGTGTCATTGCAACAATCATAAGAAGCTGGATAGGACTTCTCAAAATACCTGAAATAAGGATTTGTCTAAACGGCTTATTTCTGAACATAATCTGGAAGTTTTCTTTAAATGTATAGCTTTTTTCTGACTTTTCAACTCTTTCTCTTGTGCAAAGACCTGCAAATTCAAAGAGGATTGAAGCAATAACAGTCATAATGATAACTGTTACGATAAAGCCTTTTTGGTTAGCTTTTTGAACAAGAGTGTCATAATCAGCAGCGTTCTTGTCAATCTTATTTACGAATACAGTACCGAGTGCCTGCGCAATTTGAACTACAAGTACGCCGATACCACCGACACCTGCTACCATACGGGCAAGACTCAAAATCTTACTTCTGTCGCCTTCATCTTCTGTCATAAGTGAAGTGATGCCCCAAAGAGGAATATCACAAACAGTGAAGCACATACCCCAAGCAATGTATGAAATACCTGCCCAAGCAACAATAAGTACTTTTTGTGCTGTTGAAGAAGCAGTAGCATAGTTACCGTTGATGAATGTTAAAATTGTGATTACGCCGATAATTGCAGGGAAAATGATAAGATAAGGTCTGCATTTACCCCATTTGGTTTTAGTCTTATCAACGATTGTACCCATCATAGGGTCATTGATAGCGTCCCAAATTCTTGCAATTGTCATAATCCAGCCAAGTGCCATAGCAGGAAGGCAGATTACATTTTGAAAATAGAAGTAAAGACCTGTTGCAACTATATTGTAGATTAAGTTCTGTCCGAACATACCGACAAGATAGCCACCGAGCTCTTTACCCGTGTAGGTGCGTTTTTCGCCCATAAATTTCTCTCCCTTACTTTCGGTTAAAACCGATTTTTTGTCAATGTATATATAATAACAATTTATAAACAAAAAAGCAACAGTAAAATTGAAACATTTAGTAAAAATGTACAATTTACCGTTGCTATACAGTATCTATATTATTTTGATTTGATATGACTTAAAATTTCTTCTTCAATCTTTTTAAGCTTTTTCATTGAAGTTACACCGATACCTACAGTCGTAACCTTGCCGTCCTTTTGCTCAATGATTATATTACTTTGACGGTCGATAAAATTCTTTTTAAAGCTTGCTTTGGTGTCCTTGCTGATTTTGATATTTTCAATATCGGAATATTTGAAAACATTATTTTCATCAAGCGCAGTAAACTCAAACGACTCCTCGCCGAAAACTATGCCCTGACTGACAATATATTTTGTAACCAAAACTGCCACAACAATTGCAAACAAATCGATAATAGCAAAAATCACCGAATAAACGCTTACATTTTGAATAAGCTTTTTAACTGCGAAAACAGCATAAGCAACCACTGCAATATCAAGAAGCAAAACAATGATAAATGTAAGTGGTGAAATTATGCGATAAAATTTATTTTTCATTTAAACTTTTTCTCCTTATAATCGTCAAGAAGCTTTATATCATTTGCCTTGAACTCTTTACCGGAAAGGTACGAAAGCTTGTTATCGTCATCAAAAGAAAACCTAAGCTTATAGCTGTAAAGAGCCTGACGAAACCTGCCCTCTTCCCTGCCGTACTTACCGTCGCCGTAAAGTGGGTGACCTATATGAGCAAGGTGCGCTCTGATTTGGTGAGTCCTGCCTGTCAAAAGTTCAACCTCAAGAAGAGATGCATTATCGTAATAATCAAGCACCTTATATTTGGTAATAATCTTTTTTGAACCTTCCACCTGATTATCCGTAACCGTAACAAGATTTTTGCGTTCGTTTTTAGTAAGAAACGCCGTCAAAGTTTCCTCACTCTTTGGCATTTTACCCCAAACGACCGTAAGATAAAATTTTTCAATTTCTCTCGATTTAATCTTAGCGTTAAGGATTTTCAAACTTTCAAGATTTTTAGCACCGATAACAAGGCCACCCGTGTTTCTGTCAATTCTGTTGGCAAGTGACGGAGTAAATGACGAAGTATCCGGCGACCACTCGCCTTTTTTATAAAGATACTTTTTAAGCCTTGCAACAAGGTTGTCGATATAATCCTTACCGTCAGGATGGCACAAAATGCCGACCTTTTTATTAAGAATGATTATATTTTCATCCTCATAAACTATGTCAAGTTCGTCGGACGCTTTCATAAAATCGAGATGCTTAACCTTAGGCTTGAGCACATCATCCTTAAGATAAAGTTCAAGCAAATCACCCTCGTTAAGCCTTTGGTCAGGGGTGCACCTCTTTTTATTAACCTTAATATTCTTTTTTCTGATTTCTTTAAACATAAGTGACTTAGGCAGGTTTTCAAAGCTCTTGTCAATAAACCTGTCGACCCTTGTGCCTGCGTCACGACTTGTAATCACAAAACTTTTCATATATTAATTTGCTTGGTTCTTTCTCTTTTTTTCTTCTTCAAGCTCCTGCTTTTCTTTATAGAACATATTAGCCTTAACATAAATTTGGATAAAATCCTTCATAACCTCGGCAAGTTCACCCTTTTGATAATTTGCAAGAAGTATTCTTTCGTCATCATCAATTACGAGTGGACCCCTTTCATAGTCGTTAAAAGTAGGCATAAGTGAATATGTATCATTTGTTTTAACGATTGAAATAAGGGTATAGTCGGCTGTTGCATTAACAAAGCCTGTTTTTTTTGTATACTTTTCAATAGTTGAAAGTGGTGAAGAGTCGTTATGCTTTTTAGTATAGCAATACGAAATAACCTCTTCAACAAAGTTTTCGATTTGAGTATCGGAATAAGGTGCTTTCAAAAGCACTACCTTGTCAATATCTGCAATACCGTACTTGTCGCTTTCGCCACACGGAATACCTATCATATTTTCGTTTTCATCAATATATATGCTTATTGTTGAAAAATCTCTTTCTTTATCTGCCATAATTTTACCTCGTTGTTTTTGATTGTTATTTATCTCTCCCTCAGTCGGTAAACCGACAGCTCCCTCGTCAGAGGGAGCCAAGTCCTTGCTTCCCTCTGATGAGGGAAGTGTCAGCTACGCTGACGATAGGAGAGAAAACACACCACTAATTTAATTAAGTATACCTTATTTCAACTCAAATTACAACTTTAATTGAAAAAATGAACATATAATGTTATAATCTTAAAAAACAAAACGGTGGTGTTAGATTGGAAAAGGTACTGATTACCGGTGGTGCAACAGGAATAGGCAAAGCGACTGCTCAGCTTTTTGCACAAAAAGGATACGATGTTTTTATCACATATAACCAAAGTGAGCCGGATTTTGACGGCGTCACAAAAATAAAATGCAATCTTGAAAACGAAGATGAAATAATAAATTTATTCGAGCAAATGGGTAATATTGACATACTCATTAACAATGCAGGAATAAGCCTTATTAAGCAGATTAACGACACAACGGCAGAAGAATACGACAAAATTATGAGCGTCAACGCAAGGTCATATTTTCTTTGTTGCCGTGAAGCTGTTAAGCTTATGCTTAAAAATCACAACGGCGCTATAGTCAATGTTTCATCAATGTGGGGTCAAACAGGTGCGTCGTGTGAAATTGCATATTCAATGAGCAAATTTGCCGTAGTCGGCTTAACTCGTTCACTTGCAGAAGAACTTGCACCGAGTGGCATAACAGTCAACTGCGTTTGCCCGGGTATAATCGATACAAGAATGAACAGTATGTTTGACAAAAAGGAACTTGAAGAGGAAGTACCACTCGGAAGGCTCGGAACACCCGAGGAAGTGGCGCAAGCGATATATTACCTTACGCAAAACAAATATATCACTTCTCAAATACTCGGTGTAAACGGTGGAATAATATAGTTTTGAAGATGACATTCTTTCCTACGGTAATCTGAATAATTGGACTTTCGTAGGGATGGGGCTTGCTCCATCCGAACAAGTCTTACGGCAGGAGTAAACCCCTGCCCTACGATAACGGGACGATTAACTCATAATCGTCCTTTTTTTATTTCTTACAATATCGTAAGGTTTGTTGTTTGGAAATGATTTTTATGATATTATAAATTCGGTGATTTTATGGACAAAATATTTTTGCTTGAAGATGACATTTACCTTCGTGACGGACTGTGCGAAATGCTTGAGGGTCAGGGATACGAAGTTAAAAGTGCAGACACGATAAAAAAAGCAGAGGGAATTATAAACAGTGAGCAATTTTCACTTTTAATACTTGATGTTATATTACCCGACGGAAGCTCTTTTGATTTATGCAAAAGAGTTAGAGAAAACGCAATTACCTCCCCTATCTTATTTTTAACAGCCTGTGACGAAGAATATCAAATAGTCAAAGGGCTTGACCTTGGTGCAGATGACTATGTTACAAAACCGTTTAAAATGCTTGAACTTCTTTCAAGAATAAGGGCGCTGATTAGACGAAACACAAATTCTAAATTTGTAAGTCAGGATTTAATTGTCGACACAGACAATATGACTGTTAAAAAGGATGGCAAAAATATATTTGTTACAAAAACAGAATTTCAAATTTTATCAACCTTGATAAGAAACAACGGTGCCATTATGAGCCGTTCCACACTTTTGCAAAACATATGGGACGACAACGGAAACTTTATTGACGATAACACCCTTTCGGTTCACATAAGCAGGCTTAGGGAAAAAATCGGCGCACAAAAAATAGTAACCATTCGTGGAGTGGGATACCGTTTGGAGAACGACAGATGACAACTATAATTCTTTCAATATTATGTAGCATTTTAGCTTTTGCGCTTATAATTGTTGCAGTCAAAAACCGTAAAATCAAAAAAGACGCAACCAATTTGGCAAACAGCATAAACGATTATTTTAACGAAGGTGAAATAACGCAGTTAAGCCTTTATGACAATGATTTTGCAAGGCTTCAAAACGGAGTGAACGACCTTGAAGAAGCAATAAATCTTGAAAAAGGAAAATTATATACGGAAAACAAAAAGAATGTTGAATTTGTATCCGACATTTCTCACCAGCTTAAAACTCCGATTTCGGCACTAAGGCTTTACTGCGAAATGGATTTGGCAAACGGCAGTGCAACGCACGGAGAAAAGGAGCTTGAACTTATCGACAAAACGGAAAAGCTGATTTACAAGCTTATAAAACTTGAAAAAGTGAAGCTTGATACATATGATTTGGACTTTAAAAAATGCAAATGTGAAGATATAATTCAAAAAATCATACTCGATTTTAAGCCGATTTATCCTGACAAAAGCTTCGAACTAAACGGAAGTGACGAAATCAGATGCGACGAAGCTTGGATGAGTGAAGCATTTGCAAATATAATAAAGAATGCCTGCGAACACACAAGCGAAAATTCAAAAATAGTAATTACTATTGCGCAAAGCGAGCGCTCAACAGCGATTGAAATTGCAGACAACGGTGGTGGAATGAAGCAGGATGAAATTTCAAAGCTTTTCACTCGTTTTTACAAAGCAGAAAATTCATCGCAAAACAGCAACGGAATAGGTCTTGCGATAAGCAAGGCAATTGTTGAAAGGCACCACGGAATAATAAGCGCAGAAAACAAAAACGGTGGTTTAGCCGTGACTATATGCATACCTAAAATCGACGGCTTTCAATCATTATAAAACATTATATTTAATGGGGACTAATTGCTTAGTTCCCATTAATTTTTCAACCTTACGAAAATGTAAGACTGAAGTAAGATAAACTAAAGAATAATGTTGTAGTATAAGGGTAAGAAAAAGGAAAGGATGATTATTATGAAAATCATTGAATGTACAAATTTAACCAAGGAATATATAAGCGCAGACAGCACCGTCAAAGCAGTTGATGATATAAGCATATCATTTGAGCAGGGTGAATTTTGCGCAGTTACGGGTCCTTCGGGTTCGGGTAAATCCACATTTTTGCACCTTCTTTCTTCCCTTGAAAATCCCACAAGTGGATATGTTACTTACGGTGAAAAGAAGCTTTCGGACTATACCGACAATCAGCTTTCTATTTTAAGGAGAAGAAGATTCGGCTTTGTTTTCCAGGCATATAATCTTGTAAACGAACTTACAGGATATGAAAACATAGTTTTACCCGTTATGCTTGACAAGAAAAAAGTTGACGAAGAGTACATAAACAAGATTATCGCAATGCTCGGAATTGAGGACAGACTTGAGCATTTACCGAGTGCCCTTTCAGGTGGTCAACAGCAAAGAATAGCAATTGCAAGAGCGCTTGCAAACAAGCCGTCAATTCTTTTTGCCGACGAACCTACGGGTAATCTTGACGGAAAAAGTGGACGAGAAGTGCTTTCGCTTTTAAAATATTGCGCAAAAGAATTTGGCATCACTCTCATACTTGTAACCCACGATTTGAATGTTGCAGAACAGGCAGACAGAATACTTACAATTGAGGACGGCGCAATAGTGAACGACACAAAGGCGGTGCAAAATCAATGAGAAAAAAGCTAAGTGTTAATACTATTGCTTTCGGCAATATCAAAAACCGAAAAAAGCAATATACAATTATGATAATCGGCATTGTCCTTGCGATGGTGCTTTCAAGCAGTATTGTGTTTTTATATTCATCGGCAAAGGAAACATATATTGCAAATCACTACAAATCACACGGCTATCAAAGTGAAATTTTCGCATCAAGCAGTATCAGTGACAAAAACTTACTTGATATGAAAAACGAAGGCATAGTATCAAACTGGGGCAAAGCGCACACATTGGGCTATGCTTACACCGACAAGGACAATAAATACTTAGGCTCAAGCGTAGGCTACTTTGACGAAACAGGCAAAAAGCTTTCAAACCCTATACTTCTTGACGGTGAATATCCGAAAAATCGAGGCGAAGTGGCAATTGAAAAAACTCAGCTTATAAAGCTTGGTTTAAAAAAAGCCAAAATCGGTGACACAATCACCCTTAACCTTGACATTCAAAACGGCAACACAGAATATTACAAAACTACAGTAAAAAAATACAAGCTTGTAGGCATACTTAGTGATAAAAAATCCGTCATAAGCTACGCTTACGGCAACAGAGAATACGACACATTAATCCCTGCCATAGTTGTTTCAAACAAAGAAAAGATTGAAAACGGTGGCAAAGAAAAAATCGTATATTACACTCAAGGCGCAAAAAATCGCAAATCGGACATTGACGATTATTTTAATCAAAACAACATTTTGGACAATGATTATGTAAAATACGATACAAAATGCTATACAAGAACCGATATTGGAGAATTATTTTCCGGTGGTGGATTTGCAGTTGCAATAATGATTGTGCTTATTTTTGCTTCCTGCGTTGCGATAGTCAATTCATTTAATAACAATTTAAAGGACAGGAAAAAGCAAATAGGTATGCTTCGTGCCGTCGGAACAACAAAAAGGCAGATTATTAACATCTTCGGCAGAGAAGCTTTTATAATTTCTCTCATCTGCACGCCTATAAGCATAATCATTTCCTACATAATTGTAAGCCTTGTGTTAAAATTTGCTGTTAAAGACGCTGTTATGACAAAAAGCATAGTTGCTCTTTTAATATCAGCCGTTGTCGGTGAAATCGTTGTTTTGCTTGCTGCGTTTATACCACTTATTTCTGCATCAAGAGTATCGCCTATGCAGGCAATAAGAGATGTTGAAACAGCACGAAAATTTAAAAACAAAAAGATTAAATCGAAAAAAGAATTTGATGTTGCAAAGCACATTGCAAAAAGAGATATGGGCTTTTACAAGGGCAGCAAAATAACAGTCAGCGTAATTCTTGCGCTTACCATTATTGTTTCAAGCTTCGGTTTTGCCAATGTCATCAACGATACAAAAAATTATTTTTCAAACATGAATTGCGATTATTATATCCAATTTGCCAATGGGAAAGGCTTAAGCGAAGCCGAGAAGCAGGAAATAGCCGATATGCAATATATCGGCGAAGTAAGCGGAACAAAAAGTATGAGCATAGATCTGCTTAGGGACAAAGTTGACGACTTTTTCCGTGTTGTGATGAATCATACTCTTTTGCCCGGTGACCAAATGCTGAAAAGCACAAATCAATACCGTGAATTAATCAGAAACGGTAAACCTAATTCAGACTACGAAGAAGGCAAAAAGGGCCTTAAAACAGACAAAGAATACATAGACCTTGACATTACTGCTTATGAAAATTCGTATTTTAAGAATCTTGAAAATAATGTTGAAGGTGAAATAAATTATTCCAAGCTTAAAACAGGCGAAGAAGTAATTGTTGCATCGCCAAAAAAGCTTGAGTTTACAGGTTTTGCATACGGTAATTCCAGTGGATTTGCCACAAATGCAGACAAAGAAATAGGCAAGAATCTCGGCAGATATGAATCTATTCTCATTGCCGAAACTCCGTTTAAAGTCGGTGACAAAATCACATTTGAGCTTCCTGACAAAACAGTAAAAACTGCAACTGTCGGTGCTATTATCAGACCCAACAGCACTAATGGCAGCGAAGAAGACGGTGACTTCGGCTCCAATATTCAAGTTTTAACTACCATTGACGGTATGAGAACTTTCAACAAGACGCTCAATTACGATTCTATTAAAATTAAATCAAGCGAAGAGGTCAACGACAAAATCGACGAGCAGATAACAAATGAGCTAAGCGAATTTGCCACAAAGTATGACGGTTACATCGGCTCGATATATCAGCAAAACGAACAAATAAGACAAAATCAAATAACGATAATTGCATCTCTTGCAAGCATAATGATAATTTGTTTAGCCGTTTGTGCTAGCATTATCAACAACGCTATGAGTGCCAGAATAAGAGAAAGCAAAAAAGCAATCGGCACATTAAGAGCAGTCGGCGCAGATGAAAGAGAGCTTACAAAATCGTTCATTTACCAAATGAGGTCAATGTTCGTTTGGGGCACAGTTATAGGTTTTGTCGGATACATTATAGGCTATTTCATCAACATTTTAGTTGCAAAATACTACTATGGAAGTGAAAGTTATTCATTAGAGTTCTTCCCTTGGGTTGCCATAGGCATTGTAATAGTTTTGTTTATTATCTGTTCAATTAACTTATGGGCAAAGGTAAGAAAAGAAATGAAAAACAGCATAGTCGAAAACATAAGGGAGCTTTAATCGATATGAAAAAAATCATATATACTTTTTTATCGTTTGTTTTGATTTTATCCGTTTGTTTGTCAGCTTTTGCAAGTGATAATGAAGTACCCGACAGCACTTCAACTTCTGTCGACTCATCTGTAGAAACAACGCAAAATGCTTCACAGCCGAAACTTCTTGTAGAAAGTTACACTCTTTCAAAAAGTCGGCTTTTGCCAAATGAAAGCGCAACGCTTCAAATCACACTCAAAAACTACAGTCAAAAAAAGAGTGTAAATAACATTACCGTTTCAATAAGTGACGAAACAGGAGAAGTGAACACGCAGGAGCTAAACAGCAACTACATTGAAAAGATTATACCAAACGGCGAATATGTTTTGACAAAAACTTTAAAGGTTTCAAAATCTGCCGTTGAAGGCACGCACAAGTTGAGTATAAACTGTGAATATGAAGACGATGATTTTGCAACATATGCAACTTCATCTCAAATTTCGCTTACGGTTTTAAAAGTTAAAGAAACGACTACAAAGCCGTCAACAACAGCAAAGGAAACAACTCAAAACGCATCACATCCACAGCTTATTGTCGCATCATATTCGCTTGACAACGGTTTCGTTTCGCCGTCAAAAAGTTCCACACTTCACATCACGCTGAAAAACGAGAGCAAAAACAAAACGATTAAAAATTTAAAAATCACTCTCGGTGAAGAAAAGGGCAACATAAAGTTTAAAAAGGAAAGCGTTTATATCGGTGACATAAAGCCGAAAGGTACTCACACTTTAAGCCTTGAAATCAGCGCTTCAAAAACGGCAGAAATCGGCGAGCATAAAATTGTTGTTTCGGGTGAATACGAGGACAAGTATTACGCTCAATTTACAAGCACTGACAACATTACCGTTAATGTTAAGCAGAAAACAAATCTTGACTACGACGGAATTATTTTGCCGAAAAGGATTGTTCAGGATGACACGGTGACTATGGAAATCAATCTTATGAACACCGGCAAGTCACTGATAAGAAATGCAAAAATCAGCTTTGACATCGACTCGCTACAAACGGGTGGAGTACTCTTTTTCGGTGAAATCAAAGCAGGTGAAAACAAAAGCGAAAGCGTTAATTTTCAGGCAAGTTCAACCAAACTCGGCAAAATCAACGGCACTGCAACGCTCAGCTATGAGGACGAGTTTGGCAAGACTTACAGTGAAAAGATTAACCTTTCAAGCGAGATAATCAAAAAGAAAGTCACAAAGCAAAACAGCGAAGAAAAGAAAACGGCAAAATATCCCCTTTGGTGGTTGTTTTCCGTTGTCGGCTTGGCAGTCGGCAGTGGCATAACAGCAGGAATCATCCTTGCGATTAATTCAAATAAAAAGCGTAAAGAGGATGAGAAGAGGTTATGAATTAATGATTAGCGTAGGTTGACACGAATTAAGCCTCCTTTGAAAAGGGAGGTGAGTGAATTTCACGAAGTGAAAGAGACCGTTACTCCAAATCTCTGATTTGGGAGAAACAGTCCGGTGGACTGTTTCGTAGTAACTTGGGTATGATGTGACGGAGGGATTATCGGGCGAACGCAGTTCGCCCCTACGGTAATTTTTCTAATATAGATAGTCTAAAATAATAAGACTATCGTAGGGGCGACCTGTGGTCGCC
>JBNMGQ010000061.1:0-12165 GCA_050872345.1 Eubacterium sp.
TCCCTAAAGACAGAGCTTTACAATCCGAAGACCGTCATCACTCACGCGGCGTTGCTGCATCAGGGTTTCCCCCATTGTGCAATATTCCCCACTGCTGCCTCCCGTAGGAGTCTGGGCCGTGTCTCAGTCCCAATGTGGCCGTTCAACCTCTCAGTCCGGCTACTGATCGTCGACTTGGTAGGCCGTTACCCCACCAACTATCTAATCAGACGCGAGCCCATCCTTCGGCACCTCAGTTTTGATATATCAACCATGCGATTAATATATGTTATACGGTATTACTGTCCGTTTCCAGACACTATCCCGTTCCGAAGGGCAGGTTGCTCACGCGTTACTCACCCGTCCGCCACTCAGTCATATCATTCGTCATTCCGAAAAAATCTGAAATCAAGCTTCGTTCGACTTGCATGTGTTAGGCACGCCGCCAGCGTTCGTCCTGAGCCAGGATCAAACTCTTAAAACAATTGTATTAATTCGCACTCTCGTGCGCTCTAATCATTTCAAGAACTTTTGCTCTCTCGAACACTAGTTCGCAATCACTGTTTGTATCTTTAAGATACGAGTACAGATAAAACTCTTTTGAATCTTATCGGGTTCCTTTTTATCTCGTCGTTGTTTAATTTTCAAGGTCCTATTTTTCACTCTCAATCGACTCGCGTTCAGCCGTCTCTCTCAAGTGCTTAGACATCTTATCACAACTCTTTGCGTTTGTCAAGTACTTTTTTCAAGTTTTTTAAAAAACTTTTTTCAACCACTCTCAAACTCTCTTCTGAGCTGTTTTGCCTGTCGCTCTCTCGTTGCGACTTGTACATAATACCAAATACTTTACCTTTTGTCAACACATTTTTTCATTTTTTTACCGTTTTTATGATATTGATATAATTTTACGACAAAAGTGACAATTTCTGTGCATAATTTACTACAAATTGACACTATATAATGTAACAGGTATCATTTTGTAATATTTAGTAGTACATATAGTACTATAAATATTAATAAGTGTACTTAAAGTATTTATTGTTTTATTATATTAGTTATAAGTAATAATGTTAATATTACATTATATATGATATTGAATTTTGCCATAACATTTGTTATAATGTATAAACTAAATGAAAGGAGCTGATATAAATGCCGATTCGTATTGACGACGAATTACCTGCTAAACAAAATTTGGAAATAGAGAACATATTTGTAATGAGCAAGTCAAGGGCTAATATGCAGGATATCAGACCTTTGAAACTCATAATTCTTAACCTTATGCCGACGAAGCTTGAAACTGAAACTCAGCTTTTAAGGCTTTTGAGTAATTCACCTCTTCAAGTTGACATTGACTTTCTTCAGGTTAAAAGCCACAAGGCCAAAAATGTATCAAGGATTCATATGGCAAAATTCTATAATACATTTGATGATATTAAAGACAACAAGTATGACGGTATGATTATTACCGGCGCTCCGGTTGAGCAAATGGAATTTGAAGAAGTTGACTACTGGGACGAGCTTTGTATGATTATGGAGTGGAGCAAAAAGAATGTATATTCCACGCTTCATATTTGTTGGGGCGCACAGGCAGGACTTTATTATCACTACGGAGTTAAGAAATATCCACTTAAGAAAAAAATGTTCGGTGTGTTTCCTCACAAATCACTTGATGTGACACACCCATTAATGCGTGGACTTGATGATGTGTATTATGTTCCACATTCAAGGCATACCGAAACAAGGCTTTCGGACATTGCACTCGTTAAGCAGTTACAGGTTATATCTTATAGTGAAATGTCAGGCGTTCATATTATATCCGATATGGATTGCAGGCAGTTTTTCATCACCGGTCACAGTGAGTATGACAGGGATACGCTTGCAAAGGAATATTTCAGGGACAAAGAAAAAGGACTTGATATTGATGTGCCTTACAACTATTTTCCTAATGACGACGACCAAGCTGTTCCTATTATGAGTTGGAAAAGCTCGGCAAATATCATTTTCAGCAACTGGCTTAATTATTTTGTATATCAAAAGACACCTTATGATTTGGCACAGTTGTAATTAAGGGTGGCAGGAGCAAGCCCCTGCACTACGATATATTGTAATTAATATTAATATATACATTATATAAGAAAAACTCGACACTTTCCAGTGCCGAGTTTTTTGTTTAATATCGGGCAAACAGTGTTCGCCCCTACGATTGATTTAGACAAAACATAGATTTATTTTGCCTTTGTTTCGCAATAGAGGCAACGGTATGTGCCGTTATCGTCTGTAAGAGTAAAGATATGGTCGATATTTTCGTTATTACAAATGCACCTTGGGTTTGCGCACTTGATTACATTAGTAAGTCTTTTCGGAAGAGAAAGATTTTTCTTTTCAACCGACTTACCGTTTTTAATTATATTAACAGTAATATTTTTATCGATATAGCAAAGGACATCAAGGTTAATGTCGATAAGTTCATTAATCTTGATAATATCCTTAGCGCCCATTTTTTCACTCTTGGCATTTTGGATAATAGCCACCTGACAATTAAGCTTATCAAGGTGGAGAGTATTATAAACCTGCATACCTTTGCCGGCTTCAATATGGTCAAAAACTATACCGTTTTCAATTTCATCTATTTTCATTTGATAGTACCTGCCCATTCAAGAAGAGTTTTAATAAGAGCCATACGAACATACTTACCGTTGAGCGCCTGAACAAAATACTTTGCTCTTGGGTCGTCGTCAACTTCTGTTGCAATTTCGTTAACTCTCGGAAGTGGGTGCATAATAGTCAAATCACTTTTAGCACTTTCAAGCTTAGATAGGTCAAGAATAAATGCGTCCTTAACTTTTAAATATTCGTCCTCGGAGAAAAATCTTTCACGCTGAACACGAGTCATATAAAGGACATCAAGTTCACTCATAACCTCTTCCATAGTTTCAACTTCTTTGTATTCACAGCCTGATTTATCGAGAATATCAGTCTTAATATAATCAGGAATAGCAAGTTCTTTAGGAGCAATAAGAATAAATTTAACATTATTATATCTGCTCATAGCCTTGATAAGTGAATGAACAGTTCTGCCGAATTTCAAATCACCACAAAGACCGACAGTCATATTATCAAGTCTGCCCTTTTCACGGAAAATAGTCAAAAGGTCAGTCATAGTTTGAGTAGGATGAGAGTGACCACCGTCACCGGCATTAATAATAGGAACGCCACTTTTAAAGCTTGCAACTCTCGGTGCGCCCTCAAGTGGGTGACGCATAGCAATAATATCGGCGTAGCAAGATACCATTCTTACGGTATCCTCAACCGTTTCACCCTTAGAAGCAGACGAAGATGCAGCTTCGCTGAAGCCCAAAACATTGCCACCGAGTTCCATCATAGCAGCTTCAAACGAAAGACGGGTACGGGTAGACGGTTCAAAGAAAAGTGTAGCAAGCTTTTTGCCGTCACAAATGTGTGAATATTTTTCCTTATTTTCGATAATATCCATAGCAGTAGCTATAATATTGTCAATTTCTTCAAGCGATAAATCTGTTGTGTCAAGCAAATGTCGCATAGAAACACTTCCTTTCAATTATGCCTTTGCGCCGTTAACTTCAAGATATGCTTTGATTCTGTCAACATTTTCACGGTTCTTTTCATCTTCTTCAAGATATTCGATAATATCGTAAACATCAACAACAGAATATACAGGGAAGCCAAATTCATCTTCAACTTCTGCCATAGCACTCTTTTCGCCCTTGCCCTTTTCCTTACGGTCAACCATAACGAAAGTAGCTGTTACCTTAACACCTTCAAGCTTAGAAAGAATAGCCATACTTTCTCTTATAGCTGTGCCGGCAGTGATAACATCCTCAACGATAACAACTTCTTCACCTGATTGTGGCTTATAGCCTACAAACACACCACCTTCGCCGTGGTCCTTTTCTTCCTTACGGTTGAAGAAGAAAGGAACATCAAGACCGTCCTTTGCAAGTGCAACTGCAACTGAAACAGCGATAGGAATACCCTTATAAGCAGGGCCGTAAAGAACAGATTTTTTATTGCCTACCTTTTCAAAATAAGCCTTTGCGTAAAATTCGCCGAGCTTTTGAATCTGCTCGCCTGTTTTAATATCGCCTGCGTTGATGAAATAAGGGATTTTTCTGCCGCTTTTAGCTGTGAAATCGCCGAACTTCAATACGCCTGCGTCCTCTAAAAACTTTATAAATTCTCTTTTATAGCCTTCCATAGTTATCTCCTTAACCTACAAATTCTTTAACGCATCTTCTGTATGCTGCAACAGGGTCGGCTGCAGCAGTAATAGGTCTGCCTACAACGATATAGTCAGAGCCGATTTCCTTAGCCTTTTCAGGTGTGGTAACTCTGACTTGGTCGCCAACATCACCGTCGGCAAAGCGAACACCGGGTGTTACTGTCATAAAGTCAGCACCACAATTTTCCTTAACCATACCTGCTTCAAGTGGTGAGCACACAACACCGTCAAGACCTGCCTCTTTAGCATTTTGGGCATACTTAACGATTGTATCATTGATTGAAGCGTTGATGAGAAGTTCATTTTGCATACGCTCTTCACTTGTTGAAGTGAGCTGAGTTACGGCAATAAGAAGAGGTCTTGTGCCGTCCTCTCTTGTAAGACCTTCAACAGCAGCCTTCATCATATCAACTGTACCTGCTGCGTGAACATTGGTCATATCAACATCAAGCTTTGAAAGTACTGCCATTGATTTTTTAACTGTATTCGGAATATCGTGAAGCTTAAGGTCAAGGAAAATCTTATGACCTCTCTTCTTGATTTCTTTAACTATTGACGGACCTTCGGCATAGTAAAGCTCCATACCGATTTTTACAAACGGCTTTTCCTCGGTAAACTTATCGAGAAAATCAAATGTTGCCTGAGCACTTGAAAAGTCACAAGCTACGATAACATCCTTACCCATTAATCAATCACTCCTATAATATCACTTAATTTATCTATACCGAGCTTTTCACATTCAGTAGGAAGAGACTCGATTATATCCTTACAAGCATATGGGTTTACAAGATTTGCAGCACCCACCTGAACGGCAGTTGCACCTGCCATCATCATTTCAATAACATTTTTTGCACTTGAAACGCCACCACAACCCATAACAGGAATGTTGCAGGCTTTGGAAACCTGATAAACCATTCTTACAGCTACAGGGAAGATAGCGTCACCACTGAAACCACCCATTTTGTTTGCAATAACAGGTTGCCTTTTTTTCAAATCTATACGCATACCGAGCATTGTATTGATAAGACAAATACCGTCGGCACCTGCCTCTTCGCAAGCCTTGGCTATTGATACAATATCGGTAACATTAGGTGAAAGCTTAATAAACACAGGCTTGGTTGTAACTTCCTTAACAGCCTTTGTAACCTCGGCTGCGCACTCGGGTGAAGTGCCGAAGCTCATACCACCACCGTGAACATTAGGGCATGAAACATTGACTTCTAAAATACCTACCTGCTCTTCTTTATCAAGAAGTGAACAGGTATAGGCATAGTCGTCAACCGAAAAGCCCGATACATTTGCAATAACTTTTTTATGAAAATACTCTTTCATTTCAGGAAGTTCGTGCTCAATAACATGATGAACGCCCGGATTTTGAAGGCCGACAGCGTTAATCATACCGGAAGTACACTCTGCAATTCTCGGAGTAGGATTACCGAAACGAGCGTCCTTAGTAGTGCCCTTGAATGAGAAAGAGCCTAAAATATTAATGTCATAAATATCTTTAAATTCCTTACCGAAGCCGAATGTACCCGAAGCCGGAACAACAGGGTTATCCATTTCAAGACCGGCAAGATTTACAGACAAATCTACCATATAATCTCCTCCTTTTCAAGCACAGGACCGTCCTTGCAAATGCGCTTATTGCCGTACTTTGTTTTGCACGAGCAACCCATACATGCACCGAATCCACAACCCATTCTTTCCTCGAAAGAAAACTGACCCGAACATTCGGTTTTGTTATAAACAGCCTTAAACATAGGAAGTGGACCACAGGTGTAAAAATAATCGTAATCGTCAGGAAAAGCGTCGGTTACAAATCCTTTTACACCGTATGAACCATCAACGGTTGCAACAAAAGTGTCAATACCGAGTGCTTTAAACTCATCTTCAAAAAAGATTTCATCCTTAGTATTAAAGCCGAGAACAACAACCGGCTTTTGACCTGCTTCAATAAGTTTTTTTGCAAGATAATACATAGGAGGTACACCGACGCCACCACCTATTAAAAGCGGCTTTGTCGATTTTGTTATATCGTAGCCGTTGCCGAGACCTGTAAGGATATTGAGCATTTGACCGACTTCAAGCTCTGCCATTTGCTCGGTACCCTCGCCGACAACTTTGTATATAATCGTTATAACATTTTCCTCGCAGTCGCAAACGGAAATAGGACGGCGAAGGAATTTGCCCTCAAGCTTGATATTTATAAACTGACCCGGTGCAGTGATATGAGTTGTATCACCCTCAAGAGTCATTTTATAAACATCCTTAGCTATTTTTTCATTAGATAAAATTTTGTAATCACTTTCAAAGAACATATATAATTATTCCTCATCAATAGTTGATACACCGAGTGTAATTTCTTCAAGTACATCAAGAAGAACTTTAACGGTGTCAAGGGATGTGAACATAGTAACATTGTTTTCAACGGCTGCTCGTCTGATTTCGGAACCGTCCGAATGAGAGTCACCTGCATTAATATCAATTGTGTTGATAACATAAGCAATATGACCCTGGCGAAGTGCCATAAGAATTTCGTCACTGTCGTCAACAGTAAGCTTAGCACGAACCTTGGTACGAATACCGTGGCTCTTAAGATACTTAGCTGTACCTTCCGTTGCTTCAATATTGAAGCCGAGGTCGTAAAATCTCTTAATAAGAGGAAGCGCAGTCGGCTTATCCTGGTCGGCAATAGTAACGAATACGGTACCGTAGTTGGCAACATTCATACCTGACGCCTGAATAGCTTTATAAAGTGCACGGGTAAGTGACTTGTCGTAGCCGATTGCTTCACCGGTCGATTTCATTTCAGGTGAAAGGTAGGTATCCATACCCTTAAGCTTTGAGAATGAGAAAGCAGGAGCTTTAACATACCAGCGCTTTTTCTCTTCAGGGTAAACCTTGTCGATACCCTGTTCCTTAAGCGAATGGCCTAAAATTACCTGAGTTGCAATATGAGCCATAGGCACGCTTGTTGCCTTTGAAAGGAAAGGAACAGTTCTTGAAGAACGAGGATTAACTTCGATAACATAAACATCGTCATTATTATCGGCAATGAACTGAATGTTATAAAGACCGACGATACCGATTGCTTTACCGAGCCTTACGGTATAATCGATAATTTTATCCTTAACATTTTGAGAAGCAGTGAAAGTAGGATAGATTGAAATTGAGTCACCCGAGTGAACGCCTGTCCTTTCAACATGCTCCATAATACCCGGAATAAATACATCCTTACCGTCACAGATAGCGTCAACCTCAAGTTCACGACCCATAATGTATTTATCAACGAGTACCGGCTGTTCGGTATTAATTTCAACGGCAGTTTGAAGGTAATGACGAAGTGACTCCTCATTAGCAACAATCTGCATAGCACGGCCACCGAGTACAAACGAAGGTCTTACAAGTACAGGATAACCGATTTCGGCTGCTACCTTAACACCTTCTTCAATATTTGTAACGGCAAGACCCTTTGGCTGAGGAATACCGAGTGATTCCATAACCTTTTCAAAGCTGTCACGGTTTTCTGCTCTGTCGATAGCTTCCACATCCGTACCGATAATAGGAACACCGAGTGCGTCAAGAGGCGGCGCAAGGTTAATAGCAGTTTGACCACCGAGTGATACTACAATACCCATAGGGTTTTCAAGTGTAATTACATTCATTACATCTTCAACAGTAAGTGGTTCAAAGTAAAGCTTGTCCGAAGTTGTATAGTCGGTTGAAACCGTTTCAGGGTTATTGTTGATAATGATAGCTTCGTAACCTGCTTCACGGATTGACCAGATAGCGTGAACGGTTGAGTAGTCAAATTCAACACCCTGACCGATACGAATTGGACCGGAGCCTAAAACGATAATCTTCTTTTTGTCGGATACTACCGATTCGTTTTCTTCCTCATATGTTGAGTAGAAATAAGGAACATAAGAGTCAAACTCGGAAGCGCAGGTATCTATCATCTTGTATACAGGGAAAATATTATTTTCTTTTCTGAGCTTGAATACATCGGATTCACTCATACCCCAGAGCATACCGATATATTTATCGGAAATGCCCATTTTCTTAGCGTCCTTAAGAGTTTGAATATCCTTTTGATTTTCCTTAATGATATGCTCAAAATCAACAATGTTCTTAAACTTTTCAAGGAAGAACATATCAATTTTTGTTGCGTTATAAATTCTGTTCAAATCGGTATGAAGTCTGATAAGCTGAGCAATAGCAAAGAGTCTGTCGTCAGTACCGTTTTTGATATATTTAAGAAGCTCGTCCTCTGTGTAAGTGTCAAACTTCTTGCTGTAAAGGTGGCAAACACCTATTTCAAGTGAACGAACAGCTTTAAGAAGGCTTTCCTCCATAGTTCTGCCGATAGCCATAACTTCACCGGTAGCCTTCATTTGAGTGTTAAGGGTGTTGTTGGCATCTGCAAATTTATCGAATGGGAAACGGGCAATCTTTGTTACAACATAGTCAAGAGTAGGCTCGAATGATGCAGGAGTGTTGGCGATAGGAATTTCGTCAAGGTTCATACCGACAGAAATTTTAGCCGATACTCTTGCGATAGGATAACCAGAAGCCTTAGAAGCAAGGGCAGATGAACGGGAAACTCTTGGGTTAACCTCGATAAGATAATATTGGAATGAGTGTGGGTCAAGCGCAAACTGAACATTGCAACCACCCTCAATTTTGAGTTCACGAATAATACGAAGCGCAGAATCACGAAGCATTTGGTACTCTTTATTAGTAAGAGTCTGCGACGGAGCAACTACGACCGAGTCACCGGTATGAACACCGACCGGGTCGATATTTTCCATATTACAAATGGTGATAGCAGTATCGTTTGCATCACGCATTACTTCGTATTCGATTTCCTTATATCCCTTAATACTCTTTTCAACAAGAACCTGATGAACAGGTGAAAGTGCAAGTGCATTTTTCATCATCACCATAAATTCTTCTTCATCATCGGCGAAACCACCACCGGTACCACCGAGAGTAAATGCAGGACGAAGAACTACAGGGAAACCGATTTCCCTTGCAGCCTTAAGACCGTCCTCAAGATTTTCTGCTATTTCACTCGGAAGAACAGGTTCGCCGAGGCTTTCGCAAAGTTCCTTGAAAAGCTCTCTGTCCTCTGCTCTTTCAATAGCTTCAAAGTTAGTACCGAGTATTTCAACATCACATTCCTTAAGTACACCTTTTTTAGCAAGCTGAACTGCAAGGTTAAGACCTGTTTGACCACCGAGTGACGGCAAAATAGCGTCAGGTCTTTCGTGACGGATAATTCTTGCAACATATTCAAGATTAAGTGGCTCCATATATACCTTGTCGGCAATATCGGTGTCAGTCATAATAGTTGCAGGGTTTGAGTTGATAAGGACTACCTCATAGCCTTCTTCTCTGAGAGCAAGGCAAGCCTGTGTACCCGAGTAGTCAAATTCGGCAGCCTGACCGATTACGATAGGACCTGAGCCGATTACGAGTATTTTATGTATGTCAGTTCTTTTAGGCATTTTGCTCTTCCTCCTTTTGCATTAATGCGATAAACTTATCAAAAAGATATGCGCTGTCCTGTGGACCCGGTGCACTTTCAGGGTGATACTGAACCGAGAAAAGTTTGTCGGCTTCGCACTTAACACCCTCGGCAGTTTTATCAAGAAGATTGATATGTGTAAGCTCAAGGTCAGTGCCCTTAAGTGAGTTAACATCAACTGCGTACGAATGGTTTTGAGAAGTGATTTCAAGCTTACCTGTTTCAAGATTTTTAACAGGGTGGTTACCACCTCTGTGGCCGAACTTCATCTTAAATGTCTTAGCGCCGAGTGCAAGCGAAATCATCTGGTGACCGAGGCAGATACCGAAGATAGGAAGCTTACCTCTAAGCTCTTTTACAACATTGATAACTGTCTGCACATCCTCAGGGTTACCCGGACCGTTTGAAAGGAACAAACCGTCAGGACGCATTTTAAGTATTTCTTCGCTTGTAATGTTATAAGGCACAACTGTTACATTGCAACCCTTTTCGTTAAGCTTACGAATGATATTGTGCTTAATACCACAGTCGATAGCAACTACATCGTATTTATGGTTAGGTGTTCTTGAATACCAACGCTTTTTACAGCTTACTCTTGACACCATATCGGTAGGAATAACATATTCCTTAACCTTCTTGAGTGCTTCTTTATACGGTACATCGGCGTCACAAATCATAACCTTTTGCGAGCCTTCGTCACGGATAATTCTTGTAATCATACGAGTGTCAACGCCACTGATAGCAGGAATGTCATACTCAACAAGAACTTCGTCAAGAGTTTTGGTATATCTGAAGTTAGACGGCAAATCGTTATATTCTCTAACGATAAGACCACCCATAGTAGGTACTTTTGTTTCGTAGTCCTCATCGGTCATACCGTAGTTGCCGATAAGTGGATAAGTCATACACACCATTTGGTCGGTATAGCTTGGGTCGGATACAATTTCCTGATAACCAACCATTGAAGTGTTAAAAACTATTTCGTTAATAGCTTCTTTGTCTGCGCCGAAACCGTAGCCGTAAAATTCTTTACCGTTTTCAAGCACAATTTTTTTGTTATATGGCTTCATATACAATTTCTCCTTTATATATTGTCAAAAGGTTTTCACCCTGTAGTTTCCATCCTTTAAACGGTGTTGCTCTGCCCATAGTTACAAACTTGTCCGGATCAACAGTCCACTCTTTATCAATATCGAGCAGTGCAAGGTCGGCAGGTTGCCCTGCTTCAATCTTGCCACCGTCAAGAGCGAAAATTTCCCTCGGCTTAACTGACATCATATCGATAAGCTTTTCAAGAGTAATAACTCCTGTTTTAACAAGTTTGGTATTGAGCACACCGAATGCAGTTTCCAAACCGACAACACCCATAGCCGAGCCTGCAAGACCTTTCGCCTTTTCTTCGGCAGAATGAGGTGCGTGGTCGGTAGCAATGACATCAACCGTTCCGTCAAGCACGCCTTCAATCAAGGCATTCATATCTTCCCTTGACCTGAGTGGTGGGTTCATTTTGAATCTTCCGTCCTCCTGCAAATCCTCGTCACACATAGTTAAATAATGCGGACCTGTTTCGCAGGTAACATCAACGCCGTCAGCCTTTGCCTTACGGATAATGTCAACACTTTCCTTAGTTGAAATATGACACACATGATATTTACAGCCTGTCTTTTTTGCAAGCTTGCAGTCACGCTCAATCTGCTTCCATTCACTCTCGGAGCAAATGCCCTTATGGTTATGCTCCTTGCAGTAATTACCAAGGTGGATATAGCCACCGTTTAAAAGGTCGTTTACTTCACAGTGAGCAGAAATGATTTTGTGAAGCTTTGCACACTGCGTCATAGCTTCTTCCATAACTTCATCAGTTTGAACTCCTGTACCGTCGTCCGAAAAACCGACAACCTTATCAGCCATAGATTTGAAATCTACTACCTCGCCCTCACCTTTTCGTCCTTTGGTAATCGTACCGAACGGCAAAACGGAAATAACGGCATCACGCTCGATAATATCCGTTTGAGCCTTTAAGTTTTGAACGCAATCGGGCGCAGGATTAAGATTAGGCATTGTGCAAAGAGTTGTATAACCTGCCCTTGCGCCTGCCATAGAGCCTGTTTTAATCGTTTCTTTATAAGAAAAACCGGGCTCGCGAAGATGTGTATGAACATCAACAAAGCCCGGTATTAAGAAATACTTATCCATTGCGTCAATTACTCTATTGGCACCATTAAAATTAATAGTGCTGGAAACTTCGGTAATAACTCCGTCGGTTATGAGAACATCTGACTTTTTAAATTCGTTCGCTATAAAGCATAGTGCATTTTTAATCAGCAATGTCATAAACCACAGTCCTTTCTTTATCCTTGTAATTATAATATATTTAACCCCCATAAGTCAACATAAA
>JBNMGQ010000062.1:0-12064 GCA_050872345.1 Eubacterium sp.
CTCCTTAATACTTGATATTCTTGTGTACTCGGTATTTTACTACCCAACATATAGTGTTATTATAATATAATAATAAAATAAATACAAGAATAGTTATTTTTTTATTGACAAAAGCGTTAAAACTAATATATAATACTTACCGATATTGTGAAAAGTGTTTGTATTGCTAAATTAATACGAATGTTTCACACGCCTGTACTATACCGTACAGAGCATAGGAAAATTAAGACGAGTTTAATTTTCAGAAATGGAGTGAAAAAAATGAAGAGAACTTATCAGCCAAAGAAGAGACATGCACAGAAGGTACACGGCTTCAGAAAGAGAATGTCAACTAAGAATGGTAGAAAGGTACTTGCTCGCCGTCGTGCAAAGGGCAGAAAGCAGCTTTCTTACTAATTACAGATTGGGTGTTATTAGGTGAAAAGCAAAACCTTAAAGGAAAACAAAAATTTTCGCCGTCTTTATTACAGTGGTAAAAGTCAGGCATCGCCGGCATTGGTTACCTACGCTGCCAAAAGCAGGTACAAGGGCGTCAGGTTTGGCATAACCACAAGTAAAAAAATCGGCAACGCAGTTAAGCGCAATAGGTCTAAAAGAGTTATTCGTGCAGCTTTTTCTCAGCTTGAGGGCAGGATAAACGGTAACTGGGACTTTGTGTTTGTTGCAAGGACAAAGACACCTGAGGTGAAAATGCAACAGGTGTTTGAACAAATGGAAAAGCATTTTAAAGCTTTGGGAGTTATAGACTGATGGGACTTATTAAAAAGGTATTAATCTTTTTGATCAGAACATATCAAGTAACAATCAGCCCGAGGTTTTCGCACGGAAGCTGTAGGTACACTCCTACCTGCTCTCAATATATGCTTGAAGCAATTGAAATTCACGGCGTATTTAAAGGCTGTTTGCTCGGCATATGGCGAATTATGAGATGCAATCCGTTTTCTAAAGGTGGCTGGGACCCTGTTCCACCTAAAAAAACTAAAGAGGACAAATAATGAGCAGTATTGTAATGGCAGCAAATACCGTGTCAAACGGTATTGCAATTTTTAAGCCACTGTATTGGTTATTCGGTAAGTGTATGGAGCTTTTGCTCGGTGTGCTTAACAATCAATACTTTCTCGCACTTATTATTTTCACAGTAGTCACCCGTTTGATTCTTTTGCCGCTTAATGTAAAGCAACAAAAGTCAATGGCAGGCACTACAAGACTGCAACCTAAAATTCAGAAGATAAACAAAAAATATCCTGACCCGAGAGATAGGGACAAGCTTAATCAGGAAATGCTGGAGCTTTATGCTCGTGAAGGTCATAACCCAATGCAAATGGGCTGTGGCCCTATGATTTTCCAGATGATTTTCCTTATGGGTGTCATCGGTATTATTTACTATCCTATTCAATATGTTTTAGGTGCAAGTGGATTTAATGATGCGTCAAACGATATTTACAAAGTGATATTGCCTATTTATCAGGAAATCACTAACAATCCTGACGCAAAAATAACATACTTTCAGTTGAACATTCTTGAGAACTTCCCTCACTATAAGGATGCTCTCGTTGAAGCGTTTCCAAAGATTTTCACATCTTCTGTTTGTACTGATATTGAAACTTACAGGCAGGGCATGAGTTTGTTCGGTCTTGATATGACAGCTGTACCACACTGGAAGGACGGTATTATCGTAATAATTCCTATCCTTTCACTTTTAACAAGTTTAGGTTCAAGCGTTGTATCAACAATTATTTCCAAAAAGAATAATCCTGCAGCAGCAGGTCAGCAGACTCAAATGATGATGATGATGCTTATGATGCCGTTTTTCTCCTTCTACATTTCGTTCAAGGTTACGGCAGCAGTAGGTTTTTATTGGATTATTTCTAATATTGTTGCTATTTTCCAGCAAATTTATATCTTCAAGGTTCATCCACCTAAGAGGACTCAGGCTAAGTTGATGGTTGAAAATACTATTGAGCGCCGTTCAAGAGAAGAAAGTATTAAAAAGATGACGAAATAATTATCGGAGGATAAAGATGATAAAGGAATTTATCGGTACCGGTAAAACTATTGAAGAAGCTACCCAAAATGCCAAGCTTCAGCTCAACGCTCCTGAAACAGCAGATGTTCATGTAGAAATCATCACTATGCCGGAGAAGAAGAAGTTTTTTGGTTTAATCGGTGGCTGCGATGCCAAGGTTAAGGTTAGCTATGACGACGGCAGAAAAGAAAAGAAGCCTTACGCTCCTAAAAAGGAAAGAAAGCCTCAAGCTCCTGCTAAGTCATATGACAAAAAGCCTGCAACCAAGCCGAAGGAAGCACCTAAGGCAGAAAAACCGGAAGAAAAAATCAGCGAAAAAGACATTGACCTTGATTACGCTTGTGCATATCTTAAGTCAATGATTGATGGTTTGAAGGTTGAAGATGCAAAAATCAGCGCACAGTTTGTTGACGGCACAGTTGAAATGACCGTTGAATGTGACGATTACGGCATCATTATCGGCAGAAGAGGTGAAACACTCGATTCACTTCAGTACCTTACAAGCCTCGCTATTAAAAATGTAACTAACAAATATGTTAGAGTTTCTCTCAATGTCGGCGACTACAGAGCCAAGAGAGAAGAAACACTTAAAGCTCTCGCAACTAAGAATGCAAACTATGTTGCAAGGTCAGGCAGAAGATATACTTTTGAGCCTATGAACCCATATGAGAGAAGAATTATCCATACAGCCGTTCAGGAAGTTGAGGGCGTTACCTCTCGTTCAGTCGGCAACGGTATGGACAGAAGAGTTGTTATTGAACCGGAAGGTGGAGTAAGAAGACCTTACCGTAACGACAGAAGAGGTGGCAGAAGGCCTGCCCCTACTGCAACAGTTGACCCTAACAGAGAAAAGAAGGTTGACAGAGCAGATATGCCAAAGTTCGGTAAGATTGAACCTAAGAAATAATAACTTATCTTAAATATGACTTTTAATGGCGAACATTTTGTTCGCCATTATTTGCATAATCTGTATTTTGGAGGGAATTATGAGTAAAACTATTGCTGCTGTTGCAACAGGAAACAGTGTTTCAGGTATCGGTGTAATAAGAATCAGTGGCGACAATGCAATTGAAATTGCCGACAAGGTGTTCAAAGCAATGGACTCTACTCCCCTTTCAAGCCTTAAAGGTTACAGGGCAAAATTCGGCAATGTTTACCATAACGGCGAAAAGTTTGACAATGCCGTTGCCCTTGTTTTCAGAGCACCGAAAAGTTATACGGGTGAAGATGTTGTTGAACTTTCGGTTCACGGTGGCATATTTATTGTTGAAAAAACTTTGGAGGCTGTTTTTGACGCAGGAGCATATCCTGCCGAAGCCGGTGAGTTTACTAAGCGTGCATTTTTAAACGGAAAAATGGACCTTACTCAGGCAGAAGCTGTTGCGACTCTTATTTCTGCAAACGGGCAGGAATCGGCAAAAGCTTCGTTTAACCTTCTTCAAGGTTCTTTGAGCAATGAAATTTCAAAAGTACTTGATAAAATCGTTTCACTCAGCGCAACTATGGCTGCGTGGGTTGATTATCCGGATGAGGAAATACCGGAACTTGACAATGACACGCTTCTTGAAACATTGTCAACTGCTAAAGATGAACTTAAAAAACTGCTTGATAATTACGAAAGTGGAATGATAATGACCGAAGGTGTAAACACCGTCATTGCAGGCAGACCGAACGCAGGCAAATCCACTCTTATGAATATGCTTTCAGGCAGAGAAAAAAGTATCGTTACTCACATTGAGGGCACAACGAGAGATATTGTGGAAAACTCGGTTAAGCTCGGAAGCCTTGTGCTTCACCTTTCCGACACGGCAGGACTTAGGGAAAGTGACGATATAGTAGAAGCAATCGGAATTAAAAAAGCACTTGAGAGAATTGACACTTCTTCGCTTGTGCTTGCAGTTTTTGACTCGTCGAAAAAACTTGATGACGACGATATGATGCTTATTAATGCGTGCAAGGGCAAAAAAGCAGTTGCAGTTATCAATAAAACCGACCTTGATTCAAGCATTGATACTAATATAATAGAAAGCAATTTTAACAGCGTTGTTTATATTTCTGCCAAAAACAATCAAGGCTTAAATGACCTTGAAAATGCAGTTAAAAATATTTTGGGCGTTGAAGAATTTGACTCATCCCAACCACTTATTGCTAACAGAAGGCAGAAGCTATGCATACAAAATGCGTATAACAATATTGACGAAGCACTCGGCGCTGCACAAATGGGTATGACATTTGACGCAATCAATGTTATGATTGACAGTGCCGTTGATGAACTTTTAACACTTACAGGTAAAAAAGCATGCGACGAGGTTGTTAACAATATCTTTTCTCGTTTTTGCGTAGGCAAATAAAATTTGAAAGGCTTAACTATGGAATATTTTGCAGGAACATATGATGTAATAGTTATAGGTGCAGGTCACGCCGGTATTGAAGCGTGCCTTGCTTCTGCCCGTCTTGGTTGCAAAACGGCAGTTTTCACAATCAATCTTGACTGGGTCGGCAATATGCCGTGCAATCCGTCAATCGGTGGCACTTCAAAAGGTCACCTCGTTCGTGAAATTGACGCACTCGGTGGCGAAATGGGTAAAGCTGCCGATAAATATACACTTCAATCTCGTATGCTCAACCTCGGAAAAGGTCCTGCAGTTCATTCACTCAGAGCACAAATTGACAGGCGTGAATATTCGCAAGGTATGAAACATACGCTTGAACTTCAGGAAAATCTTGACATTCGTCAGGGTGAAATAGTTGACCTTTACAAAACAGACGACGGAATGTGGCAGGTTAAAACTAAGCTTGAAGCACTCTTCAATGCCAAGGCTGTAATTATTGCGACCGGTACTTTTCTCGGTGGTCGAGTTTATATCGGCGATGTTTCATACGAAAGTGGACCGGACGGAATGTTCCCTGCAACTGAACTTGCAAAAGCACTTAGGAAACTCGATATTCCACTTCGCAGATTTAAAACGGGTACTCCGTCAAGAGTTAACAGGCAGTCAATCGATTTTTCAAACCTTGAAGAGCAGGACGGTGACGAGGAAACAGTACCCTTCAGCTTTGATACAGAAGAGCCACCGAAAAATAAGGTTTGCTGTCATATTACATATTCTAACGAAAAAACAAAGCAGATTATTCTTGATAATCTTGACAGAAGTCCTATGTATTCAGGCAAAATCGAGGGCAAAGGTCCGAGATATTGTCCGTCTTTTGAGGATAAAATCGTAAGGTTTAAAGATAAAGAAAGGCATCAGCTTTTCATCGAACCTTGTGGACTTGAAACGGAAGAAATGTACCTTCAAGGCTTGTCATCTTCACTTCCGGAGGATGTTCAGCTTGCTTTTATCCATACAATTCCGGGCTTGGAGCACGCTCAGGTTATGCGTACTGCTTATGCAATTGAGTATGACTGCGTTGACCCGACTGCACTAAATGCGACTCTTGAGTTTAATTCGATTGACGGTCTTTACGGCGCCGGTCAGTTCAACGGTTCAAGTGGTTATGAAGAAGCTGCTGCGCAAGGTCTTGTAGCAGGTATCAATGCTGCACTTAAAATTAAGGGTGAAGAGCCATTGATACTTGACCGTGGTGGTTCGTATATCGGAACTCTTATCGATGACCTTGTAACAAAAGGCTGCACCGACCCTTACAGAATGATGACAAGTCGAAGCGAATACCGTTTGGTGCTCAGGCAGGATAACGCAGATGTACGACTTACACCGACAGGTTACAAAATCGGATTGATTTCGCAATCAAGATATGATAAATTTATATTAAAGGAAGAACAAGTTAAGGCTGAGCGTGAAAGAATTGAGAATAAATCTGTTCCACTCACCGACACTCTTCAAAATATAATGGTCAAATGTGGCACCACTCCTCTTGAGCGTGGCTGCAAAATGATTGAACTTCTCAAAAGACCTCAAATCACATACAAAGATTTAACCGAAGTTGACGACGACCGTCCGAATTTGCCTAAGGCAGTATTTGAACAGGTTGAAATTGCCGTTAAATACGAAGGATACATTAAAAGGCAGGAGCAACAGATTAAGGAAATGCGCAGAATCGAATGTAAAAAGATTCCTTATGATATTGATTATTCTTCACTCAAAGGTTTAAGGCTTGAAGCTATTGAGAAGCTCTCTAAAATAAGACCTGAAAATCTTGGACAGGCAAGCAGAATCAGTGGCGTAAACCCTGCTGATATTGCTGCACTCAACATAATATTGGAGACATTATGATAGATTACGAACTTTTAACGAGTGAATGCGAAAAAATCGGGGTAAATCTCGGTCAATACGGCGCCGACAGGTTTGATACATATGCCGAAAGGCTTGTAAGATGGAATGAGCATGTTAATTTGACTGCTATAACCGAACCGTATGATGTTGTCATTAAACATTTTATTGATAGTCTGTATGTTTGCAAGTATGTTAAGTTTGAAGACGGTCAAACACTTGCAGACATAGGAACGGGCGCAGGCTTCCCCGGTATGCCGTTGTTGATTGCTAATCCTAAACTTGAAGTTAACTTTATCGACAGTTCAGGTAAAAGAATTAATTTTATTAATGATGTGCTCAGCAAAATAGGTATTATTGCAAACACTACCCATGAAAGAGCCGAGGATGTTGGCAAAATGCCGGAGTATCGTGAGCAGTACGATTTCGCTACAGCGAGAGCCGTTGCTCCACTCAATGTCCTTTGTGAATATTGCTTGCCACTCGTTAAGGTTGGTGGTATGTTTGTTTCACTGAAAGGTTCAAACGGAATGGAAGAACTTGAAGGCGCAAAGAATGCTATTTCCACTCTCGGTGGTGAGCTTGTTACTGCTGAAAGCTATGAATTACCTAATGGTGACGGAAGAACGATATTTGTTATAAAAAAAATATCGCAAACTCCGACAAAATACCCAAGGAAACCTAAAAAAATAGATACTCACCCACTCTAATCTTGTATTAATATGTCGAAATGTAAGGATTTCTCACGATGAGAAATCCTTTATTTTTGTTCTAAAGTGTGATATATTTATATCAAGGAGTGAGGGACTTGGAACAAATCATTCAGATACCAACGGAAAAGTTGCTTCCTAACCCATATCAACCACGAAAGCAATTTAAAAGCGAAGATATGCTTTCACTTGCAGATTCGATAAAAGAAAACGGTATACTTCAGCCACTTCTGTGCAGGCAGATTAATCATAGCGACTATTACGAATTAATCGCCGGTGAAAGAAGACTCAGGGGTGCTATACTTGCTAACCTCCAAACCGTGCCTTGTATAATAGTTGAATGTGAATATGAGGACAGCGCAGTTTATTCCATTCTTGAAAATATTCAGCGTTCTGACCTTAACTTTTTTGAAGAAGCACTTGCTATATCACACCTTATGAATACTTTTGGCTTGACTCAACAGCAGATTAGTAAAAAGCTTGGTAAAAGTCAATCGGCATTGTCTAACAAGCTTCGTTTGCTTCGACTTCCGGCAGATGTGCGATATTTTATCGAAAAGGAAGGATTGACCGAACGCCACGCAAGAGCATTACTTGCAATTGACAATGAAAAAGATATGTGGACAACCTTAAAGGTTATTACGGACAGGCATTTGAATGTTGAGCAAACGGAAGCGTATATTGCTTCAATTACTAATAAAGAGATTAAACATAAAAAGACTGTTATAAAAGTATTCAAAGATATACGAATTTTCGTTAATACAGTCAATAAAGCTATTGAAACAATGAAGCAAAGTGGCATTAACGCAGAGTCGGACAAGACAGAAACCGATGAGTACATTGAATTTCGTGTCAGGATTCCTAAGGATGCCAATATGCAGAATAAGTCTGCATAATTAATTTCGCTTAAAACGGACTACATCCGTTTTAACATATTCTCCTCTTTTCATCACACGGAAAAAGCGAGCCTTCGGGTTCGCTTTTTCTGTTATATGAATGTTTCGTATGAAACATTTATAATAATCTGCGTTTAACATCCGATTGTTTCATGTGAAACATTAAATTATGTCTAATGAAAAACATTGTTTCATGTGAAACATCTATATATTGTATACCCTGAAATGTCAAGTACTAAAGGCAAAAAATAATTAAAATGTTTCATATGAAACATCTTGCTATACTTCCCCTATTGTAGTATAATTTCATTCGGAGGTGAATTTATGGGTAAAACCGTTTCAATCTTTAACCAAAAAGGTGGAGTCGGCAAAACTACCACCTGTGTTAACTTTGCAGCTGCACTTGGTTTGAAAGGTAAAAAGACCTTACTTGTTGACCTTGACCCACAAGGCAATACCACAAGTGGTGTCGGTATTGATAAAACAGATATAGAAAAATCAACTTACGATATACTTATTAATGACGAACCTGCAAAGGATATAGTTATTCAAACAAATTTCAAGAATTTATCTATTTTACCTGCTGATATGAACCTTGCAGGCGCAGAACTCGAACTTGCTGAAGAAGATAACCGTTTTAAAGCACTTAAAAAGGCACTTGCGCCACTTGTTATGGAATATGATTATATAATAATCGATTGCCCGCCGAGTTTAGGACTTCTCAGTCTTAATGCATTAACTGCTTCAGACACATTGATTGTGCCACTTCAGTGCGAATATTATGCGCTTGAAGGCTTGAGCCAGCTTGTCGGCACTGTAAGAACAGTAAAGCAACACTATAATGAGCATTTGGAACTTGAAGGTGTGCTTTATACTATGTATGATACAAGGCTCAAACTTAATTCACAGGTTATTGAGGAAGTTAATCAGTACTTCCCTAACAAAGCGTACAAGACTACAATACCTCGCAGTGTTAAGCTTGCCGAAGCACCAAGCTTTGGTAAACCTATTTTTTATTACGAAAAGTATTCAAAACCTGCTTTTGCATATATAAAATTCACAGATGAGTTCTTAAAGAAGCAGTAATGAAATAATATTAAACAAATTGTATACTATTATATATAGGAGGATATGATGGCTAAAAAGCAATCAGGACTCGGCAAAGGTTTGGGTGCTCTTATGCTTGAAAATTCCGTTGATGAAATGGTAGCTACAAACTCTTTACCACTCAACGAGATTGTTCCAAACAAAGAACAGCCGAGAAAAACATTTGATGAAGGAGCACTTGCCGAACTTGCCGACAGTATTAAACTACACGGCGTTTTGCAACCACTTCTCGTCAGACCACTTCCTACCGGTGGCTATCAGCTTGTAGCCGGTGAAAGACGCTGGAGAGCGTCAAGACTTGCAGGACTTAAGGAAGTTCCTGTAGTTGTTAAAGAACTTTCCGATGTCGAAACAATGGAAATCGCTATTATTGAAAACCTTCAGCGTGAGGACCTTAATCCGATTGAAGAAGCAGAAGGTTTGCAGGCACTTATTGACCGTTGTGGATTTACGCAGGAGGAGGTCGCTACCTCTGTAGGTAAATCAAGACCTGCAATAGCAAATGCGTTAAGACTTCTTAAGTTACCAACAGAAGCTCGTGAAATGACAAAAAACGGTGAAATCAGCGCCGGTCACGCAAGGGCACTTCTTGCATTCGATAATGAAGCTATGATTTGGGAAGTAGCACAAAATATAGTTAAAAACAACTTAACTGTACGAGATGTAGAGCGTTTAGCAAAAACAAGTGAAACAAAAACTGGTTCTTCTGCTAAAAAAAGCAAGAGAAGAGACAGCTTTTACGACGAAGTTGAACTTTCACTTACCGAAATTCTCGGCAGAAAAGTTAAGGTATATAACGGCAGAGGTAAGGGCACACTTGAAATTGAGTTCTATTCTGCCGAAGATTTAAAAAACATTGCAAACAAATTAGGAGAATAAAAAATGATTGACATTAAATTTTTAAGAGAAAACCCTGATGTGGTTAAGGAAAACATTAAAAAGAAGTTTCAGGACAAAAAGTTGCCACTTGTTGACGAAGTAATCGAACTTGACGAAGAACGCAGAGCTTCAATGGCAAAGGCTGACGAACTCAGAGCAAACAGAAACAAGCTTTCTAAGGAAATCGGTGCTCTTATGGCTCAGGGCAAAAAGGACGAAGCTATGGCTATCCGTGAAAAGGTAACTGCTCAGGCTAAGGAACTTGAAGAACTTGCAGCAAAAGAGAAGGAACTTAACGAAAAAGTTACTTCAATTATGATGTCTATTCCGAATATTATTGAGGACAGCGTGCCTATCGGTAAGGACGACAGCGAAAATGTTGAAGTTGAACGCTTCGGTGAGCCGGTTGTTCCTGATTATGAAATTCCGTACCATACAGATATTATGGAAAGCTTTGACGGTATCGACCTTGAAGCTGCCGGCAGAGTTGCAGGTAACGGTTTCTACTATCTTATGGGTGACATTGCCCGTCTTCATTCGGCAGTAATCAGCTACGCAAGAGATTTTATGATTGACCGTGGTTTCACTTATGTTGTACCTCCGTTTATGATTAGATCAAATGTTGTAACCGGTGTTATGAGCTTTGAAGAAATGGACGCTATGATGTACAAAATCGAAGGTGAGGACCTTTATCTTATCGGTACTTCCGAGCACTCAATGATTGGTAAGTTTATCGATACTATTACTCCTGAGGAAAAATTACCACTTACTCTTACTTCATATTCACCTTGTTTCCGTAAGGAAAAGGGTGCTCACGGTATCGAAGAAAGAGGTGTATATCGTATCCACCAGTTTGAAAAGCAGGAAATGGTTGTTGTTTGTAAGCCTGAAGAGTCAAAAATGTGGTTTGACAAGCTTTGGCAGAACACTGTTGACCTTTTCAGAAGCCTTGATATTCCTGTTCGTACTCTTGAATGTTGTTCGGGCGACCTTGCAGATTTGAAGGTTAAGAGTGTCGATGTTGAAGCTTGGTCACCAAGACAGAAGAAATATTTTGAGGTTGGTTCTTGCTCAAATCTTACAGACGCTCAGGCAAGAAGACTTAAAATCAGAGTTAAGGGCGAAAACGGTAACTACCTTGCTCATACTCTTAACAATACAGTTGTTGCTCCTCCAAGAATGTTGATTGCGTTCCTTGAAAACAATCTTCAGGCTGACGGTTCGGTTCTCATTCCTGAGGCGCTTCGTATGTATATGGGTGGCAAGGACAGAATTGTTCCTAAGAAGTAATGCAAGCAGTTTTAATTCTTGTTGCAATAATAATTTTGTCAGCGTTTATTTTGCCGATTTTTTGGGATGTTCATAACCTTGCCAATATCGTCGGCACGCTTGTCGGTGCGCTGTATTTAATTGTAGGCATTGTTTATAATAAACTAAGCTTTGATGCGAAAAAATATACTGTCTTTTTCCTGTTTGTGTTGCTGATTTTGCTCATATCCGGCTTTGCCTATGTTATGAGTAAGGGCAATAATACGGCGACAAATCAAAAAGTTTTAATAGTACTCGGTTGCAGAGTCAAAGGCGATGTGCCGAGTATTGCACTTGAAAAAAGAGCAGAGAGCGCATATTTTTATCTGCTTAAAAATCCCGAATTCATCGCAATTTTGAGTGGTGGGCAGGGGAAAGATGAAAATTTAAGCGAAGCACAGTGCTTAAAAAATCTGCTTACAAAAAGGGGAATAAGTGGTGACAGGTTATATTTAGAGGAAATGTCAACCTCGACAAGCCAAAATATTGCTTATTCAAAAAGGATAATCGAGCAAAACGGTTTTTCAACAGATGTTGCAATAGCTACAAGCGAATATCATCAGCTTAGGGCAAAGCAGATTTGTAAAAAATATGACCTGAACGCCTTTGCCGTTTCATCAAAAACAAAACCTATTTTACTTCCGACATTCCTTTTGCGTGAACTGATGGCACTGCTGAATGAAAAATTAAAATAATAAAAAGCGTTGGATTTTTTTCCAACGCTTTTTTATAAATTATAGTTTTGTATAGGGTTAACCGAATTAAGCCTCCTTTGAAAAGGGAGGTGAGTGAATTTCACGAAGTGAAAGAGACCGTTACTCCAAATCTCTGATTTGGGAGAAACAGTCCGGTGGACTGTTTCGTAGTAACTTGGGTATGATGTGACGGAGGGATTAACGGGCGAAC
>JBNMGQ010000063.1:0-11896 GCA_050872345.1 Eubacterium sp.
GGGAATGAACGCTTAAGAGCAGAATATCTTGTTTCGCCCTCAATAAACTCAACATAATCTGCTGTAGGAGCTTTACTGTCGAGTGAGAACGGATTCTTGCCCTGTTCTGCAAGAGCAGGATTAAATCTAAAGAGATTCCAATAGCCTGCCATAACAGCCTTCTTCTGTTCAGCCTGATTGAACGGCATCTTGATACCGTGGTTAATACAAGGAGCGTAGCAGATGATGAGTGAAGGGCCGTTATAAGCAGCAGCTTCCTGGAATGCCTTAAGGCACTGTGCTGCGTTTGCACCCATAGCAACCTGAGCCACATAAACATAGCCATAGCTCATTGCGATTTGTGCAAGGTCTTTCTTCTTAACAACCTTACCGGAAGCAGCAAACTTAGCAACTGCACCGGTAGGTGTAGCCTTAGAAGCCTGACCGCCTGTATTAGAATAAACTTCTGTATCAAATACTACGATATTAACATCCTGATTTTGAGCGATAACATGGTCAAGACCACCGAAACCAATATCGTAAGCCCAACCGTCACCACCGAAGATGAACTGATACTTCTTAGCTGCGTAGTCCTTATCCTTAAGGAAATCAGCCTTTGCGTCGTTTGCTTCACCGTCAAGGTTTGCATTTTCAAGAGCAGAGATAAGAGCGTCGGAAGCTTCTGTATTAGTTGCAGCGTCGTCATAAGTATCAAGCCAAGCCTGAACCTTATCGGCAACCGGAGTGTTGAGAAGAACTTCAGCGTCAGCCAAAAGTCTTTCACGAATTTGCTTTTGAGCAAGCATCATACCGTAACCGAACTCTGCGTTATCCTCAAAGAGTGAGTTAGACCAAGCAGGACCGTGACCCTTTTTATCAACTGTATAAGGAGTTGAAGGAGCAGAGCCACCCCAAATTGATGAGCAACCGGTAGCGTTTGCAATGTACATTCTGTCGCCGTAAAGCTGAGTAGCAAGCTTAGCGTACGGTGTTTCACCACAGCCTGCGCATGCGCCTGAAAATTCAAGATACGGCTTTCTGTACTGAACACCGATTGTATTATTTGTAAGCACTTCAGGTTTAGCGTCAATGTCGCAAAGTGCATCATAAACAGGTTGAGATTTAAGCTGAGAAGCGATAGGCTTCATTGTAAGTGACTTTGTAGGGCAAACATTTGCACAAGAGCCACAACCTGTACAGTCAAGAGTTGAAACAATGATAGCGTACTGATAATCTGTCTTTTTATGCTTAACCATTGTTGTACCTTCAGGAGCGTTCTTAGCTTCCTCTTCATTAAGACAAACAGGACGGATTACTGCGTGAGGGCAAACCATTGAGCAAAGGTTACACTGAGCACACTTTGTAGCATCCCATTCAGGAACAGAGATTGCAATACCTCTCTTTTCAAATGCAGCAGAACCCTGAGGATATACACCGTCGGCTCTGTCCACAAACTTAGAAACAGGTAAATCGTCACCGTGAAGATGGTCGATAGGGCGAAGAATGTTCTTAACAAAATCTTTCATTTCAGGACGGTCTGTAGGAATAACAACTTCCCTTTCCTCGTCAACAGCGTCCTTCCAAGAATCAGGAACATCAATCTTAACTACTTCCTTAGAGCCACGGTCAATACCGTTGCAGTTAGCGTTAACGATTGCTTCGCCTTTCTTAGAGAACTTCTTAACAACAGCCTTCTTCATAAGTTCAATTGCCTTATCAACAGGAATGATATTTGCAATTGTGAAGAATGCAGACTGAAGAATTGTCGAAGCACGACCCGGAAGACCGACTTCTTCGGCAATCTTGATACCGTTGATTGTATAGAAATTAATATTATTTTCTGCTATATATCTCTTCATCTTAGCAGGAAGCTGTTTGTCAAGTTCCTCAGGTGACCAAATACAGTTGAGAAGGAAAGTACCACCCGGTACAATATCCTGAACCATATCATATTTAGTTACATATGAAGGATTATGGCAAGCTACAAAATTAGCCTTATTTATAAGATATGTTGAAGTAATCGGAGATGAACCGAAACGAAGGTGAGATACAGTGATACCACCCGACTTCTTAGAGTCATAGAAGAAATAGCCCTGTGCGTACATATCTGTGTTATCGCCGATAATCTTGATAGAATCCTTATTAGCACCTACTGTACCGTCAGAGCCGAGACCCCAGAACTTACAAGAAGTTGTACCCTTAGGTGTAGTGTCAGGACTTTCTGTTACATCAAGTGAAAGGTTGGTAACATCATCGGTAATTGAAAGAGTAAATTCAGGCTTTGGATTTTCAGCCTTCATATTATTATAAACAGAAATGATATGAGCAGGAAGTGTATCCTTAGAGCCGAGACCGTAACGGCCACCGTAAACAGGGACATCACTGAACTTAGAATTTTTAAGAGCTGCTACAACATCAAGGAAAAGAGGCTCACCGAGAGAACCCGGTTCCTTAGTTCTGTCGATAACAGAAATAGTCTTAACGCTGTCAGGAATAACACTGATAAGGTGCTTAACAGAGAACGGTCTGTAAAGGTGAACCTTAACCATACCGACTTTTTCTCCCCTTGCGTTAAGGAAGTCAACTGTTTCCTTAATTGTGTCGCAAACAGAACCCATTGCTACGATAATTCTCTCGGCATCTTCTGCGCCGTAGTAGTTGAAAAGCTTATAATCTGTACCAAGCTTTTCATTTACCATATTCATATACATTTCGGTAGTAGCAACAGCGTCATTATAATACTTGTTGCAAGCTTCACGGTGCTGGAAGAAAATATCACTGTTCTCGGCAGAGCCACGAAGAACAGGTCTTTCAGGATTAAGTGCTCTTGCACGGAAAGCCTGAACATCATCCATATCTACCATTGATTTAAGGTCATCATAATTCCATACTTCAATCTTTTGAATTTCATGAGAAGTACGGAAACCGTCAAAGAAATGAAGGAAAGGTACTCTGCTCTTAAGAGTTGAAAGGTGAGCTACTGCACCGAGGTCCATAACCTCCTGAACATTAGCCGAGCAAAGCATTGCATAACCTGTTTGACGGCAAGCCATAACATCGGAATGGTCACCGAAAATATTAAGTGCGTGAGTAGATACACAACGGGCAGATACATGGATAACAGACGGAATAAGTTCACCTGCTATCTTGTACATATTAGGAATCATAAGTAAAAGTCCCTGAGATGCTGTGTATGTTGTGGTAAGAGCACCTGCAGAAAGTGAGCCGTGAACAGCACCTGCTGCGCCACCCTCCGATTCCATTTCAGCTACACGGACAGTTTGTCCGAAAATATTTTTAACTCCTCTTGCTGCCATAGCATCTGTTTCCTCAGCCATATTCGATGACGGAGTGATAGGATAAATAGCAGCGACCTCTGTGAACGCATAACTTACATGTGCAGCAGCACTGTTACCGTCCATGGTCTTTTTCTTTCTTGCCATAATTTTCCTCCCTTAAGTTAATCGAAATAATCGATACAAATTAGTTGTAAAATATGTATTTTCTCTCCTTTCGTCAGCGCAGCGGACACTTCCCTCATCAGAGGGAATCAAGTTTTATTTAAGAAAAGCCAATTTTACCAACTGCATTAAGTAATGTGTTTTGCGCACACTACTGCACAATTTTAATTATATCATATATTTTTTTAAATTCAACAGCATTTTGTTATACACAATTTGCGTTTTATTCAATCACTTCGTCATCGGCATCAACCATTCCGATACCTGTAAGTGGCTTGATTGTAACTTCATTTTCGTTTGATTTCACGGTTACTTTGTTGTTATGAATGCTGTCTTTACCCGAAAATCCGATTACATTTGCTCTGACAGTTACATCACCTTTGACATTTTTAATTGTGTATTTTTTAGTAGTTTTGCCATCAAGAGTAATTTTTTCTTCATCAAACGGTTTTGGCTCTTTTCCTTCGACAGTATAGTTAACAGTAAGTTTTGCGCTTTCATTATTATAATAAGGAAGAACAACATAAACCGTTATGTCACGCTTTTTAGGTTTTTCGGTTGTGGTTGTAGCGTCTGTGGTTTTATCTGTTGTTGTAACCTTATCGGCATTACCCTGAGTTTTATTGTCGTCGCCGGTTGTTTCTTTACCTTTTGACTTGGTTGTCTTTTCTTTTTTCTTGGTGGTTTTTTCACCTTTTGTGGTTTTTGCCGATTTAGTTGTATTTTCACTCTTTTTAGTTGTAGTTTTACTGTTTAAAGAAGTTTTATCTTCCTTTGAAGCAGTTGTACTGCCTGAAGTTTCTTCCTTTTGAGTGGAAAGTTCGGTAACGGTATCGCCGTTTTTATCGGTAACGGTAACACCTTGTGAATCGGTTACCGGTACGGTTGCTTCGGTATCCTTATACTTTTTTGAAGAGCAGGCACTGAAAGCAAACATAACGGCAACTACGGTTAATAAAGCAATTATTTTTTTCATTATAAACACCCTAAATATTATAAAAACATATTAAATGAAGCGTCGCTCGGCATTCTCCAGTCACCACGGGGACTTAAGGAAACCGAACCGACCTTCGGCGAATCAGGAATACATGAGCGTTTAAACTGACTTATAAAGAAGCGTTTTGTAAATACCGAAAGCCATTTATTTACAGTTTTTTCGTCATATTTTCCGTCAAAAGCTTTGCACGCCAAAAGCGAAAGTTTTTCCTTTTCAAAGCCAAAGCGTACAAAGTTATACAAAAAGAAATCGTGAAGCTCATACGGACCTATATTATCTTCTGTCTTTTGTGCGATATTTCCGTTTTCATCAGGTGGCAAAAGTTCCGGCGAAACAGGAGTATCGAGCACATCGTAAAGAATATCAGCCGTTTTCTTATCACTTACATTTGCAACATATTCAACGAGATACTTAACAAGAGTTTTAGGTACAGAAGCGTTGACGCCGTACATACTCATATGGTCGCCGTTATATGTGCACCAACCCATTGCAAGTTCGCTCAAATCACCCGTACCGACAAGAAGCTTGCAGTGTTTATTGGCAAGGTCAAAAAGAATTTGCGTTCTTTCTCTCGCCTGCGTATTTTCATAGGTAATATCTTTTATTGCACTGTCGTGTTCAATATCCTTCATATGCAAAATGCAAGCGTCCTTAATGCTGATTTCCTTAATCGTGACACCAAGTGATTTCATAAGGTCAATTGCGTTTTGATATGTTCGATCGGTTGTACCGAAGCCCGGCATAGTAACACCAAGAATATCGCTGTTATCTTTACCCAAAAGTTTCATAGCTTCAACGCTTACAAGAAGTGCAAGGGTTGAATCAAGTCCACCCGAAATGCCGACAACAACACCACTTGAGCCGACATGCTCAATTCTTTTAGCAAGACCTGAAGCCTGAATGGCAAATATTTCCTTACACCTTTGCGCTCTTTCGTTTTCATTACTCGGCACAAAAGGCGCAGGGTCAACATACCTGTAAGCAAGGTCGTTATTTTTATTTTCAACATTAAGCTTTACAACAGCCGTTTCATTGTTTTTATTTTCAAACGACATATTGCTTCTGCGCTGAGTATTAAGCTTTTGAATATCAATATCGGCTACAGTCAAAACATTCTCTCTTGAAAATCTTTCGCCCTCGCCGAGCACTGCACCGTTTTCACAAACGAATGTTGCGCCACTGAAAACAAGGTCGGTCGTACTTTCAAACACGGAAGAAGCCGAGTAAATATAAGCGCAAACACACCTTGCAGACTGATTTGCTACAAGTTCTCTCCTATACTGAGCCTTTGATACATATTCATCGCTCGCAGAAAGGTTTGCAATAATATTTGCTCCACTCAAAACAAGAGAACTGCTCGGTGGATTAGGAACCCACAAATCCTCGCAAAGTTCAATACCCAAAACGGCACCGTCGCCTAAATCGAAAATCATATCGCCGATTTTAGTGTCATCGCCTGCATAATTTGCAGGTTGAGCAGACACAAAATCAAAGCCCGACGCAAACCACCTTTTTTCATAAAACTCATTATAATTTGCAAGGTGCTTCTTAGGAACAATACCCTTAACGCCGTCCTTATCAATTACAACAGCGCAGTTATAAAGCTTATTAAAGAAAGGAATCGGAGCACCGACAACAAGAACAATATTTTTATCCTTTATATAGTCTTTAAGTTCGAGCACTGCCCTTTCGCTTTCCTTAATAATTGTATCTGTAAAAAACAAATCGGCACAAGTATAACCCGTTACTGAAAGTTCAGGAGTAACAAGAAGCCTTACATCTTTTTTTACAGCGTCATCAACTGCCTGTTTTATAACAGAAGTATTAAAGCTGACATCGGCAACCTTAAGCTTCAGCGAGCTTGCAGCTGCCCTAATAAACCCATAATTCATAGCATCACCATAATAATTGTATATAAATATTATTAACTTAATATTGACAAGTCATTAAATCATTGTAATTTTAAACTTAAACGAAGCAGTTTCGTTCGGTTCAAGAACAGTCATACCTCTTTTATGCTCAAAAAGTCCGTCCTCGTCATTACAGCTTGCAAGACCTGTCCACGGTTCAAGCGCAACAAAAGGAGCATTTCCGACTGCCGACCAAACAAGAAGATTGTTCATATCCTGATATTCAACCTTTATTCCTTTGCCGTATTTACCTATAAGAGTGGCTGATTTAGCTTCACAATTTTCAAAAATCAAAGCGTCGTTTTCTTCAAACAAATCGTGCTTTAACTCAAGAATATTTCCACCGTGGAGCACATCATACTTTTTGCTTACATCAATAAGACCTGTTTCATGGTCAGGACGAAGGCACGGCTTTGTAATATTGTTATCAAAAATAACTTTATAGTCCTCAAAAGTTTCGCCTTCGCAAAGTGGACAGTTAAACGCAGGATGACCACCGATAACAAACGGCAATTTTTCAGTACCGATATTACTGATAATATATTCGTTAGTGACAGTATCGCCTACTATTGTATATTTGATTTTAAGTTCATAGTCAAAAGGAAAATCTTCCCTTGTATTATCATCGCTTTCCTGTATAAAAGTAACACTGTTCTTGCATTTTTCATAAACCTCAAACGGATTGATTCTTGCAACGCCGTGACGCTTCATTTTGCACTTTTTACCGAAAGCATCCATTTCACCGTTTGGAAGTACACCACAAATAGGAAAACAAACAGGTGCCTGACCTGCCCAATATTTTTCATCACCCTGCCACATATATTCCGTAAAATTCTTATCAAGGGAAACAAGCTGTGCACCCTCAAGCGAAAGAATTGCTCTGCTGTTACCACTTTGAATTACTATTTCCATAACATTACCCTACCTAACTTTCATATTTATAATCGAGTTTATATACATATATCAATTATAATATATATAAATTTATAATGCAATATTGAAAATGCATAATATATAGTATATAATAGAATGAAAGAAAATGTTGTTAGATTTTAGGAGAGTCGCAGAATGGATATTGACAGCTACATTGAACAGGCAATTTTCGGTGAAAATGAGCAGCATACTTGTTTTTACCAACTCATGTGGGAAACCTTTAAAGAAAACGGTTTTGTAATAACCGACGAAGAAGGTCACGAAATTGATTGTGTACTCAAAGCTACTGCACTTCAAAATCTTTTAGGCGAGTTTATGTACAGGCTCTATGACGAGGTTAACGAAACTGGACTTGAAGATGTAATCGACTATGTCGAAACACTCGGCTTTAGCGAGGACGACCTGCTTTCATACTGTAAAGCTGAGCCGGAAATTGAAGTCGACGAAGACGATTTTGAAATGACTGTTAAAAATGCTCTCGACTATACAACAGAAATCACAGCCGACAAAATGCTTGAAGAATTTTCGGCAGATGATATTTTCGATTTAATGTTTACTGCAACCTATGCTTTCGAGCAGGATTTCACATTCGACTTTGAAGATTACGAGGAAATGCAGGCATTTATCGATACAAACCAAGACCAGCTTGATAACTATAAGGAAGAATATCCTTCGGTTCTCAGTTGGATTGAATCCGGTATGATTTGCTAAGGCAAATGATATAAATATTTTTTTGAAGGAGATTTAAAAAATGAAAAAAATCTTAAAAATCGTCTCAACATTTTTGGCAGTAATAATGATACTGTCAGCAACCTCAATCAGTGCTTATGCAAAAAGCTTCAACACTGTTCAAACTGCCGATCCGGTAGGAATCGGGACAACGCCAACAACCTTTCAGTATGGTTACTATAATGGTGAATATGTATACATGGTTGAAAAATTCTTTTCTTTCACACCTAGCTATACAGGCTATTATGAATTTTCGGCAACCGGCTATGAAAACACAGCATATGAAGCCGGATACACACCAAGTGTATCACTTGATGTCAATGACGCTACAGGCAAAGATGTAGTTTATGCATACACAAATGAATATACTCTTAAAACTTTGAAAGCTGCTCAATTGCAAGCAGGTCAAACATACTATATTGATATGTATGATAATCTTTCACATGCCTCTGCTTACAGGGCTTCTGAAAAAGGCTATGTTGAACAAACAATCAATTTGACAATTGCACCTCATAGCCATACTCTTGAAACAACAAACTATTCAACATTCAACTTCAGCGAATGTATCTACTGTGACTACACTGAAACAGACTACAATGTAGCTAAAGTAGGCAGTGTTTCACTCGGTCAAACAAAGTTTACATACAACGGACAGGTTCAAACACCGTCAATCATTGCTACAGATACAAACGGCAATACTATTTCTAGCACTGCTTACACATATTCAATCACCGGTGACAAAAAGTCTGCAGGTAAATATACTGTAACCATTACATTCGGTTCACAATACAGTTACCAAACATATTCTTTACAATATGTTATCGTTCCAAAAGCAACAAGTATCAGCAAACTTTCAGCAAAGAAGAAAGGCTTTACAGTTAAATGGAAAAAGCAAGCCACTTCAACAAACGGCTACGCAATCAGATACTCAACAAAGTCAAATATGAAGGGTGCTAAGACCGTTTATGTTTCAGGCAAGGGTAAGACAAGCAAAACTATTTCAGGTCTTAAAAAAGGCAAGAAATATTATGTTCAGGTTGCTACATATACAAATAACGGTGGCAGAACATTGAGCAAATATTCAAAAGCAAAATCTGTAAAAGTTAAATAATTTAAACGCAAAAATCTCCGGCAGAATAATCTGTCGGAGATTTTTTATTTATATAAAACTAAACATATTATTCTTCGTCGCTTGAAAGTTTGAGGACTGCAAGGAATGCTTCCTGTGGTACTTCCACCTGACCGAACTGGCGCATACGCTTTTTACCTTCCTTTTGCTTTTCAAGGAGTTTTTTCTTACGGGTGACATCGCCACCGTAACATTTTGCAAGTACATCCTTACGAAGTGCCTTGACAGTTTCTCTTGCGATAACCTTGCCACCGATTGCAACCTGAATAGGAATTTCAAACAAATGGCGAGGTATATGCTTTTTAAGCTGTTCGGCAATTCGTCTTGCCCTTGCATAAGCTTTTTCACGGTGGATAATAAACGAAAGTGCGTCGATAATATCGCCGTTCAAAAGAACATCAACCTTGCAAAGGTCACTCTTTCTGTACTCATAAAGTTCATAGTCGAACGAAGCATAGCCACGGGTTCTTGACTTCAAATCGTCAAAGAAATCATAAATAATTTCGTTAAGTGGCATTTCGTAATGAATGTCAACTCGGTCGGTGGTAATATATTTCATATCCTTAAAAATACCACGCCTGTCTTGACACATATCCATAACCGTGCCGACATAGTCACTAGGCACATAGATATACGCATTTGCAAAAGGCTCTTCGCAGTAGTCGATATATGCAGGGTCAGGATAATTTGTAGGATTGTCAATTTCAACCATAGTGCCGTCGGTCATATGAATTTTATATACAACGCTCGGAACTGTCGTAATAAGGTCGAGATTATATTCACGCTCAAGCCTTTCCTGAATAATTTCAAGGTGCAAAAGACCGAGGAAGCCACAACGAAAACCGAAACCGAGAGCGCCTGAAGTTTCAGGCTCATAGGAAAGTGAAGCATCGTTGAGCTGAAGCTTTTCAAGTGCGTCACGAAGATTTTCATAATCGGCACCGTCGGCAGGATAAACACCGCAAAAAACCATAGGATTAACCTTACGGTAACCCGGTAAAGCCTCAGGAGCAGGATTGCTTGCAAGTGTGACCGTATCGCCGACTCTTGCGTCGCCCACAGTTTTGATTGAGGCTGTGATATAGCCTACTTCACCGGCACAAAGTTCGTCAGTCTTTTCAAGTGCAGTAGCACGCATATAACCGACTTCAACAACTGTAAATTCGGCACCTGTTGCCATCATACGCATAGTGTCGCCCGCTTTAATCTTACCGTCCATAATTCTTACATAAACGATAACGCCACGATAAGAGTCATAAACAGAGTCAAAAATAAGTGCTTTAAGCGGTTTATTGTCATCACCTTGCGGCGGCTTGATTTCATTGACGATATACTCAAGCACTTCTTCAACATTTTCGCCTGTTTTAGCACTTACTCTCGGTGCGTCCATACACGGAATACCGATAACATCTTCAACCTCTTTGGCAACCCTTTCAGGGTCGGCGGCAGGCAAATCAATCTTATTAATAACAGGCAAAATATCAAGGTCATGGTCAAGTGCCAAATATGTATTGGCAAGAGTTTGAGCCTCGACACCCTGAGATGCGTCAACAATCAAAATTGCACCTTCACAAGCTGCAAGTGAACGGGAAACCTCATAATTAAAGTCGACATGGCCCGGTGTATCAATAAGATTGAATTCGTAAACTTCACCGTTTTTTGCAGTATAGTCAAGCTTTACGGCGTGTGCTTTAATTGTAATGCCTCTTTCACGCTCAAGGTCCATATCGTCAAGTATTTGCTCTTGCATATCTCTTTTGGCAACAGAGCTTGTAAGTTCAAGAAGTCTGTCCGCAAGAGTTGATTTACCATGGTCGATATGTGCAATTATTGAGAAATTTCTAATATGGTCTTTACTTACTGACAAGAATTTTGTCCTCCGAATAATAATTAATGTTTTTTAAGTTCCTTTATTTCTTCTTTTGCGGCGTCCGATTTTTTAAATGTTTTATAAATCAGCCTGTAAATATAAACAAAAGGAAGTAAAATAATATGTTTTTTCAAGACGCTGTAATTTTTCACCATTTCACTTTTTGGCGGAAAAATACGCCTAAATAAATATTTAGCTTTAGAACCGCCTGCAAGCTCCATTCTCTCATCAAACTTGTCGGTTGATTTGCCGTAAATACCGTTTACAAAAACAGTGTTTAAAAGCTCTTGCTCTTTTTTGCCGCAAGGTGCGTCGTTAAAAAGAGCATTAACAAGTCCCACAACAGCCTTGTTAAATTCAAAAATGCCGTAATATTTCAGCTTTTTATCGATATAGTCAAAATCAAGCTTGTCTTCACTGTTTAAAAGCAAATAGATATCGCAATAAAAACGGATTCCGCAACCTTCCCTGCAAAAATAATGCTTATAAAGATGAAGTAATGTATAAAGGTAATTATCTTCTCTCGTTAAAATCATTCTGCACGAACCAGGTACGCTTATCGCATTTTTCCACGGGTTAAAATCAGGATTAAATTCATCTTGTTCACCGAAAAGTGCTCTGTGAAATTCAAAAGTGTAATACGGCTTTTTGAAGAAATCGTCACCGTACCCCTCAAAATTAACGAGTTCAAAACCACGACCTTTCATAATTTTAATCAAGTCGTTTCGCCTTGACTCATCATACAAAATATCGTAGTCACTCATTTGACGCATAGAAGTTTTAGGATAATAATTTCTAAGCTCAAGCCCTTTAAGATAAATATGTTTTATCTGCTTATCTTCAAGTTCCTTTTCAATCTGCTCAAACTCGTTTTTCATTGCAATCATA
>JBNMGQ010000064.1:0-11873 GCA_050872345.1 Eubacterium sp.
GAGTAAGGTTGCGAAGAAGTAGTCAGAATCGAGTTTTTCGGGAAGGGTGCTGTACGATGGTACTGCCCCTGAGCGAAAGGCTCGAAGCACCAACGATACGATTACGGTATCTTTAGATACCTAAAATCGTATCGTTCCTGCGTTGTTGATGCAGATTATTTAATAATCGATTAGTGATATTGAAATAAATAGTCTAATTGTTTGATACTTCGGTGTGGTTATGACTGCTTATTCACAACCGACTTATTTAACCCAACCTTTTTTAAACATAACAAATGCGCCCAAGATTGAAACCACCACACCGATAGGAATAAGCACACCTGTACCCAAAGTGCCGTTGAAAATCAAAATAAACGACAAAACGGCGATAGGAAGAATCGATATTTTCCAGTGCTTTGCAAGATACGATGCACAAAGCGAACCGAAAAGTGCAGGAGTTACTTGCTGGAAAGCAGGTGCAAAAGGTGAAGACGGGTCGGTAATATTGTGAAGCACCGGAAAAAATGCAAGCACACAAACAGCAATTATAACAGTTGTTACAATAGATGAAACGGCGATAGAAATGGTTGAAATAACTTCGCCCTCTTCACTTGTTGAGTCAACCTTCGCATTGTCCATTGCGCTCAAAGCTACCGGAAGTTTTAAATTAGTAATATTTCCTGTTACAAAGCCGAGATATGTTCCACCGGTACCGAGAAGTGGTGAATAAGTCAACACTTCAAGCACGGCAGTCGGATAAAACACAAGTGCCACAGTTGAAAGACCCTTGGCAATCATATTGATTTTTGGCGAAACACCGAGGTGTACGCAAATGAGCGCAGGAATGCTGAGGAAAAGGCAGAGCGTAACAATCATCCATATTTTTCCGTATGTATGAGTTTTGTTGATATATTTACTGTTCATCTCAACCCCTCCATTCCAAGAATGCCACATCTGCCGGAAGCACCTGAGCCAGAAGCATAACAATACCCATAGCGCCTATCATTGCAAACGGCATCGCAAAACTTTCAAGCCATTTGAGTTTTTTAAATGTTGAAAGCTTTTGCATAATGAGCATTAAAATTATTGAAGATATAAGTGCCGTAAGCGACAGCACACCTGCGCCGTCACCGATAATATGAGCGTCGCCTTTGCCGGCAATTGCCCTTGCAACGAATGCAGAAATCAAACCTATAAACGCAGCAGCGCTGAGCACACTTGAAAGCGCATTGTTTTTTGACACTGCCTTGTTCATTTTGCTTTGCACTTTTTTAAGGAAAATCGGCACAAGCACGAGTGGCATTATCGAGCCTAAAGTCATAACCCACGCAACGGTTGCAAACACTTCTTTGTTTTCAATCGGCTGAGATATACCACCGACGAGTCCAAACGCTTCGACTGCGTTGGTTGCTGCCGTAACCTCATACGAAATGTTGCCGATAACGGTCAGCCTTATCCATGGCAAAACATAGCCGAGTCCTGCCGAAAGAGTCAATACCGTTGCAACAATACCGATTGCAGGAGCAACTGTAAAAAGAGAAGATGAAACAATCGTATTTTTTATTGTTTGCTTTGCAATGCCGAGTTCTCGTGCCCTTTTAATTGCACGAACGAGAAAGAAAACAGCCTGCGCCACAACAAAAACAACTACTGCAAGCGCAATAATAACCATAAAGGAATCTTCTTTAAAATCCATATTTTACTCCTTCGTCATAATCTTAATATAGCGCTTGAAAAATGCTATACCCTGCGAAAGCTGGGCAACAGGAATGCGCTCGTTTGTAGAATGAGTAGTTAAAAGAAGCGCAGTATCAACCGTGAACGGCGCAAAACGATAAATATTTGAGCAAACATTTTCATAGTTATATGCGTCCGTTCCACCCATAACAAGATACGGTGCAACAATATTTTTTTCATCAAGCGATACCGAAAGCCTTTTAAGAGTTTCAAACGCTCTCGTATTTGTAGGCGAAACTATGCTCGGCTCTTTACCTTTGATAAATTCGATTTCGACATTATCTCCACCCATATATTTTTCAATATGCTTTTTAACATCGTCAATCGTTTCACCCGGCATAATTCTGAAATTAACCGTAACGCTTGCCTTTTGCGGCAACACATTTGCTGCCGGAGAAGCGTTTGCCATAGTTACGGCAGTAGTAGTCCTGACGAGTGAAGCTGCCGGTGGAATTTTTTTCATAACTGCCAAAAGGAGTGGTTTTAAAAGCCACAAATTGCAAAATACAACTCTGCCGAGATAGCTCGTTCTTTTTCCTATCATTGTAAAAAGGTTGTATACAAAAGGCAAAATTTTCGCCTTAAACTGATGATTTTCAAGGTTTTCAACCTTTTTGGAGAGAATGCCCAAAGCCGTATGCTTAGGTGGCTGTGACGAATGACCACCCTTTGCTTTAACTGTAATTTTAAAATCGGCGTAACCTTTTTCGGCAACACCTATTCCTGTCAAATTAGCGTCGAGTATACCTTTAACCTTGGCAGGAAGCATTGCGCCACCCTCATCAATCACACTGTCAAGGTGAACACCCTTTGCTTCAAGTGTTTTTGCAAGTTCTCTTGCGCCGTTATTACCACCCGAAACAATTTCCTCATTATGACCCAAGCAAAGATAAACACTGCGCTTTGGCTGATAACCCTCTTCAAGGAGTGTTTCCACGCTTTCCATAAGGCAAATAAGGTGATTTTTCATATCGAGAGCGCCACGGCCCCAAATATATTCACCGTCGTTAACGCCGTCAAAAGCAGGATATTTCCAATCTTTTTCAGTGCCCTCGCTTACAGGCACAACATCCTGATGAGCCAAAAAAGCGATAGGCTCAAGGCTTTCGTCACTGCCCTTCCAAAAATAAAGCAGGCTCGCTTTTGACACTTTTTCAACGCTGAGCTTTTCGTGAACAAGTGGAAATTCCGTTTTTAAAAATTCGTGGAATTTGTCAAACTCTGCCCAATCTGTTTCGTCCTCGTTTTCGTGTGAAATTGTTTTGATTCTGATTGCCTGTGAAAGATGCTTTTGTGCTCTTTGTGAATCAACCTTTTCTTCTTCAAAGACCTCTCTTTTCACCGGCTTCGATTTGAAAAAGATTGCACGCACAAGCGTTATCAAAATAAAAACTACAAGTAAAGCGATAATTATAAAAACGACCTTCATAAGAACCTTACCCCCTAAAGTTATAAAAAAGATTATAAAATCGCTGATTTTATAATACCATAAATACAGTAATTAGTAAATATATAAATCGGAATATCCTGTACGGTTATGTTACTGCCAAAAGCAATAGCATCGGATTATTGAGTACACCAAACCTACAAATGTACAAATCAAAAATGCAATGAATAAAGTAAAACAAAAAACGCACCTCTGTGAGATGCGTTTTTTAAATTTAATGCTTATTTCATTTTGTTAAGCTGTGAAAAATCCTTTGCATTGATTACGCCGTCACCGGTCACATCAAGATACTTGCTGTACTTAGCATCACCGGTCTTAGAATTAAGAGCGTCGATATAGCTCAAGGTGAAAGTATCGCCGCAAGCCGAGCACTTAACTGTTGCCGTGTCGCCGGCGAATGACGAAAGCGCATAAGAATGATTATCCTTCCAGTTTGCATAAACACTCTTATCTTCAGTCACATTGTCAAGTGAGTCACTCCAACTGTCAAGAAGCTTACACTGTGGTGGGTTGGTAATTGCAGGAGCAGTAACCTTGCCACCGTCCTTTGCAAAAGCCTTTCCGATAAGATTTGTATTGTCGCTGTCAGAATAGAAATTAACCTGATGGAAATCTCTTGTAACAGTGACATCAACCTTCATATTTTCACTGCCCTCAAGCAAAGTGTTGCAATAATATTCAATGCCGTTGTCAATCTCGGACACATCATAAGCAATGAACCTGTCGTATAAAAAGCCGGAGCCGTCACCGTAATCTTCAAGCGAGCTTGATACATAGTTTGACGAATCAAGCTTATGCTCGGTAAACGGTACAATAATCATTGAGCCGTCAAATGTTGCCTTAAGTTCAACGCTTTGGTTACCGATCATAGCGTTTGTTACATCGGTAAGCTTAGTGTTTTTGCTGAGATTAAGGTCGGTCAAATGGTTGTATGTACAATTGAGGTCAACAAGCTTTGTATTCTCCGACAAGTCAAGCGAAGAAAGCTCGTTTTGGTCACATCTAAGCTTTTGAAGTGACGAAACCAAAGACAAATCAAGACTTTTAAGGTTATTTGCATAACAGTCAAGTTGAGTAAGTGAAGATGATAAAAGCCTGAGAGAAGTCAAAGAATTATCCGAACAGTTTACTCTTTGAAGCTTATTGTTATTAAAAAGGTCAAGCTTTGTAAGGTTATTACCCATACAAGTAAGAGCAGTAAGCTCACTCAAGGCTGAAACATCAAGTTCTTCAAGCGCAATATTACTGCAACGAAGAATCTTAAGATTTGTGAAATATTCAATACCCTTAAGAGTTTTAATCTCGTTATCCTCGGTAACGCTCATCATTGTAATGTTTCTTTCGCTGTCGCTTAAATAACCGTTGCCGTCTAAGTCCTTTGTTTCGGAAACATATTCCCTGAAATTAGCGTCAGGAAAGCTTGTTTCATCAATCTTTATCGAATCACTGCCAAAGGCAACGGCTGCATTTAAGCAGCCGGATGCCAATACTGTTGCAAGAAGCACCGATAAGCCTTTCTTAATTTTCTTATTCATTTGTGCCTCCTAAATTATGCTTTGGTAACTAACAAATCAAAATGCGCTTCGACTGTTGAGCCATCGGCATTTTCAATTGTTACGGTAACAGTTGTTGAAATTTGAGAAGTTGCAGCAATCTTACCAAGATTTGTAAGAGTAAGCTTGCCGTTGCCGTCGATTGTAAACTGAGTTGTGTTTGAAAGCTTGTAGCTTACCGAAGTAATTGCGTTAGCGTTTGCAGGAGTAGGAATGTAGCCGATTTGAACGCCGTTAAATTTGGTGTATCTGCCACCTGCGCTCACTGTCATATTGCTTCCTGTTACTTCATTGCCGTCAACTGTAAGTACAAGCGAAGTTACAGGGATAATAACATTAATAATATTTAATGTATATGTCTTTGTAATTTCTCTGTTCCAATCGTCAATAACAGTAACCGTAAGCTTTAAGCTACCCGAATCTGCTGTCTTTGTAACAGTGATATTATTGCCGTTAATTGAAGCAGTTGCATTGTTTTCCTCGCTTGAAGCAATGTTTACAGACTTAACCATTGCACCGTCACCGAGTGACAATGTAAGTGTTGCACTTTGTGTATCTTCGGCAACCTGAATAAGTGCTGTTTCTTCAAGGGAAGTGTCGCCGTTATTAATATTAATTTCAGGACTAATAAACTCGTGACCCTCAAGATTATTTGCAGCTTCCGTAAGTGCCATACAAGCCTCATCAATTTCAGCTTGTGAAGCGTTCATATTTGCATAAACCTCATTTGCCTTTTCAAGTGCAGCACTAAATGTGTTAGCGTATGAAACTGCATAATCTGTAGGCTCAATCTTACTTGCTTCGTCAATGGCTGCCTTAAGCGCCGTAGTATCCCAAGTGGTATATGCTGTAATTGTGGCAGTGTAGCCACCGTCCTTGGCAGTAGCAGTAATAGTTGTGCTGCCCTGTGTAATAAATGTTACAACACCGTTTTCGTCAACCTTTGCGATGTTTTCGTCGTCTGACTTGTATGTGCAATCCTTAACAACGGAAACATTACCGGAAAGCTCAAACTTAGGTGAAAGAGTAACTGTTTGTGCAGGAGCACCGAATACTTTTTCATCTGCAAAGCTGATACCTGTTACACCGTATCTTACAAAAGTAACTGTTACGGTTGTTGAGCAGGTGCCACCCTTTTCATTTGTTAAAGTACAAGTAATGTCGGCAACCTGTGCAGTACCGGTATTATTAGTAACAACACCACTTTCGCTGACTGTTACATTTTCGTTTGATGAGCTCCATTCTGCCTTAGCATAAACAGAATTTTCAGGCAATGCATTAGCCTTAAGGCTGATTGTCTTACCGTTTAAGAACGAACCGGTGTAACGGAAGTAACCCGGATTTGGATTTGTTACGCCGTCTTCTTCATAATATCCGATTTCAACGCCTGTTGCAGGAACATAGAGAATAAGTGCGTCATAGGCATCATTAAGCTTTTTAAGCATTGCGTCGGCTTCAGCCTGAGTAGCTTTGCCTTCGTCAATCATAGTCTTAGCTTCTGCTACAGCCGAGCTGAGCACTGCAAGACTGTCCTTTGTATAAGTGTATGAATCCTTAACGCTTTCAATAAGCTCGTTATATTCATCCTGCTTTGCAGCAAGCTTGCTGAAGTCGGTGAGGACAGTAATTTTAACCTTATCGCTGAAGCCACCGTCAAATGTTGTTGCAGAAATTACTGCTTCGCCCTTTTCAACAAATGTAAGCTTACCTTCGCTTGATACCTTGACTACATTTTCGTCGCTTGAAGTCCATGTAATCTTATTAAATTCAGGTGAGCCTGAAAGAGTATATACAATTTGAGTTTCAGGGTCGTTAGCATAATATGTAAGAGCAGTTTCCTTAATGTCAAAGCCTGTTGCAATGTTATCACTGAGAGTAACATTGATTACTTTTTCAAATGCTCTGTCATATTCGTCGGTGTACGATACCTTAATCTGTGCCCAACCACCACTGTTCCTGCTCTTTGGCTGAACGGTAATTGTTTGGTCGTTTACAGTAGTATCAACGCCGTTTGAATCCACTACGCTCCAAGCAGTTGTCTTATACATTGCGTTGCTTGGTAAAGCAGAAGCTGTAAGTTCTATTTTATTATAATCATTATAGTTTGAATATTTGCTGTTTGAAAGGTTAACGGAAATCGAATCATTATCACCGACTGTTCCGGATTCCTTTTCGGAATAACCACCTACAAGTGGCTTAGCGTAAGTCTTATAGCTTACTGTTGCATCTGTAACATGAATATACGGATGCTGTGTCATTTGCTCATAAGCTGCTACAAGAGTTTCTGCAATTTCATCAATTCTTGCCTGAGTAAGAGTATCGTCGGTAAGAGCGTTTACTGCGTCATCATAAGCAGCCTTAAATGTTTGACCGTAGTCGTATGCGTAGTCCTTATAGTCAACATCCTTGTAATCCTCAACTGCTTTCTTAAGAGCAGTACGGTCACCGTCGGACGAAACATGACATTCGCCGAAAATACCACCGTCATAAGAAATACAACGAACTGTTGTTGCACCGGCTGAAACGAATGTTACAAGACCGTTTTCGTCAACTGTTGCAATATTTTCGTCGTCTGATTCCCAGTAAACATCCTGAATACTTGCTTTACCTGTATGAAGAAGCGAAGTTCCTTCAGGCTTAATAGTTTTTGAAAGCTGAGCAGTCGAACCGATAGCACCCGATACGCTTGTAGGGCTTACTTCAACTCCTGTTACAGGGAAGAAAGCATATGATACCCAAACTGTATCTTGATACTTATTACCGAAGTGGTCCTCAACCGTACAGGTGATTAAGCCGTAGCATGATTCATTCTTTGTAGGTGTACACTTACCGTCCTCGCTTACGCTGATAAGCTCGTTTGATGATTCCCATTTAACCGACTTGTAAGAACCGTTGTTAGGATAAAGCCTTACATTAAGGTCAAGTACGGCATTCTTATAGCTGATACCGTCCTTAAGAACGCTAAGGTCATACTGATAAAATTCCTTAGTAGGCTCACCGTCAAGGTAAAGCTCAATCTTTTGAATGTAGTTATACTTTTGAAGTCCGTTATAAGCTTCTTCAAGCTCTGCTACCATTGCGTCAACCTTTGCCTGTGAGTAGCCACCCTTATCAAGCATAGCCTGTGCTTTTTCCATAGCAGCAGTATATGTTTCCCAGCTTTCAGGGAAGTAGTTAACTTCGTTGAGTTGCTGGTCATTATATGATTTAACAAGATTTTCAAGTGCTGTATAGTTAGTTACAACATTGACATTACACTTAGCTTCGTAAGCACCGTCATATGTTTGGCAGGTGATTACGCAGTCGCCACCTTCTTTAAATGTTACAACACCGTTTTGGTCAACTGTAGCAATGTTTTCATCGCTTGAATACCAATAAACATCGGTACAACTTGCGCCACCGATACCGACTGTAGCCTTAGGAGCAACTGTAGCTTTAAGTGTTTGTGTTTCGCCGATCTTACCACCCTCGATTGTATCCGTATCAAGTGAAACACCTGTTGCAGGAGTATTTGCGAAAGTGATAAATGCTTTTGCACTTGTTTTAGTACCCATATAGTCGGCAACTTCACAAGTGATAATTGCCGAGCAAGCCTTATTTGACTTCGGACGGCAAATACCGTTTTTGTCAACTGTAATGTCAGGGTTTGACGAAGTCCAATTAATGCTGCTGTACATTGCATTGCTTGGCTTAACCTTCATATCGAAGTCGTATTTGTAGCTTGTGTACGGCTTTGAAGTTGAAACTTTAACCGTTACATGGTTACTTTCGAGTGGAGTTGACTTTGTGCCGAGAATATCAACGCCTAAGATACCGATAAAACCACCGATTTTATAGAAAGCGTAAAGAAGATCCCTTGCATAAGTGTCGCAAGTGTCCTGACTTGCCATAGGTGAGTCATAAAGAACATAGTAAGCAAGGTCAAGCTTACCCGAATACTGATTATATAACTTTCTGTTTTCACTTGTACGCCTTACAACTGTTTGGTCGCAAAGTGAAACTATGTTAGCAAGGTATTCTTTATCAGGGTAAACAGTAACCTCGGCTGTATCAACAATACCACCGTCGGCTGATACACAGTAAAGAGTAGCAGTACCTACATCAACAGCAGTAAGTGTTGCGTCACGGTTGTCATTATTCTTAGGCGAAACAGTAAATACATTTTCGTCGCTTGAATACCAGTTACATTTGTAGCAAGCAGAATATGTACCATCGGCACCACTGAAGCTTAATGTATGAGTAGCGTCTGCTGTTTTACCTTTTGTAATTTCAATTGACTTTTGGTCAATGACATTTGAAGATGCATTGTTTTTAGCAATTGTTACGGTAATTTCGTTTGACCTTGTTTTACCGTCGGCAGAAACTGCGTAAACATTAAATGTATCTGCATTTTCATGGAATGTGTTTTGAGTAATCTTTGCTGTATGAGTTTCGTTTGAAAGTTCTGTTGAATAGTAGCCGTTGTCAACTACCCAAGTAAGATTTTTATTAGATGCATTTTCAGGCTCAACAACTGCTGAAAGCTGAGCACCCAAGCCTGCATACTGTGTACCTGCATTAATAGATACATATTTATATGTTTTGTCACCGACTTTAACATCGGTTGTCTTATTAATCTTACTTGCGATACCGAGAGCATTGTCAACGGAAATTGTGATATTTTCAACCGGAATACCGTTTGACATATCGTATGTAGCTATATATGAAGAGATTTCGTAGAAATTACCGTTTGAAAGGTAGTAACCCGTTTGAGCCTTGACAACAACGGTAGCATTACCACCTTTGACGATTGAGTAATGACCGGTACTGTCAATTTGACCTATGCCGTCTGTAGCAGGCTCATCTTGAGTTGCCCAAGAATAAGTTGTGTTACCGTCCTCATCTTCGCCGGTCACCATACCCCAAGTGATATAAAGGTTATCACTTTGTGCGACACGCTTTGGATAAACCGTATAGCTAAGGTCGGTTTCCTGACCGATTTCCAAATAATTCGTACCCGTTATTTCAACATCGGACAAATACTTACCCGTTTTACCCGTAACCGTCAGCTGAATTTCCCTTGAAACATTATTAGCAGCCGAGGTTGCCGTGATTGTTACCTTTTGAGATGAAAGGTTACCGAACGAACCACCCGCATCTCTACCGGTAATTGTACCTGTTTTAGGGTCAACAGATGCAATTGCAGGGTCGGATGAGGTCCAAGTAATATCGGAAGTATCACCTGTTGTAGGCTTAATATTTGTAAGTGAAAGCTGAATTTGTGTGCCTTCCTGAACTGTGTTTGCACCTTCAATATCAAAGCTTTCAAGTGGTTGAGAGTCAACTACTTCAAAGGTGATTGAGTCGTTATATGCAAATTGGAGAACAAGGTTACTGATAATCTTAATTGCAGTTGCCGTAAGCTGAACCGGGTCGGCTGTGCCACCTGCAATATCCTTAATTGCAAAGCAAGCATCAAGAATTGCAGCAAGTACCTCACGGTTCATATCGATACCGACATAGTCGATAAGGATTCCTGCGATTTTATCCGAATCGATTGTGCCGTTTACCTCGTAAAACTTATTAACAAGAGCCAAGATACCGTTGATAACATCTTCCGAGTCAGGCGATACCATAATTGTAACGGTACCCTTATTTTTAAATGTTACAAGACCACTGTCGTTAACTGTTGCAACAACCTTACCCTGTGTAAAGATTGAAGAACTCTTAACAGTATATACTGTACCGAAATGAAGCCTTACAGGTGTTGTAATAGCAGAAAGCTGAACTGTCGAGCCTACTGCCACGGTTGTAGGCACCTGCGACTTATTGGTGATATGAGTACCGTTTGGAAGGAAGTTTGCATACCACTCATCATTTTTAACAATATTAATTCTGAGTGAGTCGTTATCAAGTTCGTTGCCTTCCTTGTCATAAAGAGCAACATGGATAACGGAGTTGATATTATTAAGATATTCACGAAGTGAGTCAATAAGCTCACCCTTATATGAATCAACCCAGCCTGCAATCGGTGAATCAGAACCGAAAGCAGCCTCAACAATATCGATAATAGCCTCGGTGTCCATTGTGTCAACATCAACCTTATCGTTGAAAAGTGCCTTTTCAAGCACTGTTGCCATAACCTTACCTACAAGTGGAATAGGCTTAACTTCATTGTCAATCCATGCGTGAATAACTGCACCCTTTGATGAGTCGAAAGCCTTAACCACACCGTTTTGGTCAACATCAACCAAAGTAGGCATATCACTGTACCATTTTACATAGCCGTTGTCCGGCATATCCGTGTCTATGAGCTTATATGTAAGGTTAAGCTTTTCGCCCTCCTTCATAGTTTGAACATAGACCTGCTTTTCTTCTGCCGTTTCGTCAACATAGGACGGAACCATAGTGTCGGTATCTTTATAGAACAGTTCAATGTCCCAATAACCTTCGACACCGTCACCGGCAAAAGCACTTACTGCCGGCATTATTCCTGTAACAGCCATTAAAACTGCAAGAAAAATACTCAGCATCTTTTTGCTTTTTCTTTTCATAGCACAAAATCCCCTTCATTTTATTTTGCCTAAAGCTAAATTTGAAAATTGTATAATATTCCCAAATTATAATACATAATAATTATAATATTTATTGTATATTATTTCAATAAGTATTCACTTGTGATTATTAACAAATTTTTAACAAATCGTTTGGTTATAATTACCAAGCCGTTCAATAATAAACAAAATAGTGTATTGTTGACCAAACAGATTGTAGACCAAAAAGAAAAAGCCGTCAAAAGACGACTTTTTTAGTTTACATTATTGTTTACAGTGATTAGTGGTCAGTGGTCAGAAACGGGCGAATGATATTCGCCCCTACGAAAATCTTGTCATTTCAGATTGTCTATATTAGAAAAATCGCCATAGGGGCGAACTGTGTTCGCCCATTTGTTATTGCTTAAAGCAATAACAATGGGTCGTCGGGGACGCCGACCCCTACAAAAGTCTAAAAGATTTAAAATTTCGTAGAGATGGGGCTTGCTACATCCAAACAAGCCTTACGGCAGGAGTAAACCCCTGCTCTACGATATTCGTTTCAACAGCACCCATATAAACTATAATTTATCAAAACATTTCGCTATATGAATTCGTCATATTTTTTAATCTGCAAATCATCGA